>DATHCX010000067.1:0-17684 GCA_035319325.1 Desulfomonilaceae bacterium | reverse complement strand
CTGGGCAGGCGGCAGCGGCTGTGGCGAAGGGACGAATCGAGCAGCGGATTCGATGGCAGCCTCTTTTGGGTTTTGTTCGGGAATAACCGGTTTAATAAGACCGGACGATTGGACGGTCACAGTATTCACGGCAGGGCCGTTCTCTTGAGCCGTTCCTTCCGTTTTGAGCGTTTGTTGCGAAGGCACGATGCATCCCGCGGTCAAGACCGCGAATATTCCCAGGATCAGAAATAGTATTCTTTTTCGGCTTTGTTTAAGCATGATAGGCGTTCGGTTTCGATGTCAGAGAGAAACTCGAGATCCAAACGGAGCCGCTGCCGACTTCCGTTTTCAGGAGGCTATCATTACCCTGATTTGTCGTGGGCTGCTACAAAAAAATCAGATGACCCTTGTGGAGCATCGCTCCTGGGGCCGAATTTGCCTGTGTCACGGAAAGTATCCCACAGCCGTTTCCCAACTGAGCCGCGAAACCGATTCGCAACACTTAGGGTTTTTATCGTCCGGTGTTCCGTAATCATGTAGTATCACGTGAGAATTATCTTCGCCGTGTCATTGCGAGGAGTGAAACGGCGAAGCAATCTCGGTACTTAGAGGCAGAGATTGCTTCGCTGCCCTCGCAATGACGCCCTCCTTTTACTCATGGCTGAACATCCGTAGATACATTTCACGTCGGTTGCACGTTGACAACGTTCTTCACGCAATCTACAATTCTGATCCTTATCACCTCTTTTTCTAAGAATTATCGTTCGGTACGAGGCTCCCATGCACTATAAAATTGGCATCGACGTAGGGGGTACTTTTACGGATTTCCTTCTTACTCGGTCCGACGGGCAATCCCGGACGTACAAGGTGCTCTCCACTCCGAAAGACCCGTCTATCGCGACCATGCAGGGAATTTCCGAAATGGCCGAGGACGAGGGTCTGTCCTTGAAGAAATTTCTTCTAGCAGTGGACGTGATCGTTCATGGAACGACCGTCACCACCAACGCGGTCCTTACGTATAAGGGGGCAAAAACAGGTCTTCTCACCACCAGCGGTGTCCGAGACGCTTTGGAGATGAGACGCGGGATCCGGGAGGAGCAATACAACAACAGGTACACCAACGTACTTCCCCTCGTCCCCCGCTATCGCAGAATTCCCGTTGAAGGTCGGCTCGACTACGGGGGCCGGGAGGTAAAACCGCTGGACGAGGGAGAGTTACGGGCTGGAGCCGAATTTCTCAAAGAGGAAGGCGTGGAAGCAATTGCCGTTTGCTTCATGAATTCCTTTGCAAACAGGAATCACGAAGAACGCGCAGCCCGCATCATCAGAGAAATCATGCCGGATGCATATCTTTCCGTCTCCACGGACCTGCTTCCGTCCATACGGTTTTATGACCGCGTCTCCACGACCGTTTTGAACGCATATGTAGGTCCCATACTGAAGAAATATCTGGAGAGCCTCCTGGCGAAACTCGATGAAGCGGGCTTTCCCAACGTTCTCTTGATCATGCAGTCCAACGGCGGGGTTGTTTCTCCGAGAATCGCGATGGACCAGGCCGCTACCACTCTTCTTTCAGGCCCCGCGGGAGGTCCTGTTGCGGGAATCGTGTACGCGGGAATCCAGGATTACGTGGATGCCATCACCATGGACATGGGAGGAACCTCGTTTGATTGCGCGCTGATCAAGAACGCCAACCCCTTCACGACGACCGTGGGTGAAATCAACAGACTCAGGCTTGCCCTGCCCATGCTCAACGTGGTGACCATCGGAGCAGGCGGGGGATCGATCGGTTGGATTGACGAAGGCGGACTCCTGCGAATGGGGCCTCAGAGCGCTTCTTCGGAACCGGGGCCTGCCTGTTATTCTCTGGGGGGAGAGGAACCCACCTGCACAGACGCGGACCTGGTGCTGGGGTACCTGGATCCGGAGTTTTTTGCGGGAGGCCGGCTGCAGCTCAGCGCGGACCGGGCCAAAAAGGCCATTGAAGAAAAAATAGCCAAACGCATGGGTTGCGATCTGTACGAGGCAGCGGCAGGCATGTATCAGGTGATCAATGTGAACATGGCTGCTGCGGTGCGTGAGGTGGCGGTGAAGCACGGCCACGATCCTCGGGATTTTCCCCTGGTGGTTGCCGGAGGAGCCGGCCCCAACCACGCGTGCATGATTGCCCTGGAGCTGGAGAACCCGGTGCTCATCGTTCCCCGGGAGTCGTCCATTTTTTGTGCCGCTGGCATGCTCATGTCCGACCTGAAGCACAATTTCGTGCGGACATACGCGGTGAACCTGAGCAACGCTAATCCCCAGATTTTCGGACGTTTGTTCGAGCAGATGCGGCAAGAGGGGAAACAGGTGCTCATATCCGAAGGGATCAAAGAATCCGATATCGAATATCGGTACTCTCTGGATCTGAGGTACGCGAAGCAGTACCACGAAGTGGAAGTGGAGATTACGGGCCACGAGGTGGACAGATTCGACATTGCGTCCATGGCCAAGAAATTCCACCCGGCTCATAACAGGCTCTATGGCTACTCCCTGGAGGATCAAAAGACACCCATAGAGCTCATCAACATGCGTCTGGTGTGCATCGGACGGACGGAGAAACCCCAGTTCCAGCAACAGGAGTATGCGGGCGAAAATGCTTCCGGATCTTTCAAAAAGTACCGAAAGGCTTACCTTCCTCTGCAAAAGAACTTCCGTGAAGTGAGCGTGTTCGACGGACTGGCCCTCCAGTTCGGAAATCGCATCGAAGGCCCCGCCATTATCGAGCAGGTGAACACCACGACGTTTGTGGCTCCGGAATTCAACGTGCTTACGGATCGTTTCGGCAGTTTCACCATGTATCTAAAAGATCTAGAGGAAGAGGTGAAAAGGAGGATCCTGTCATGAGTAATGGAATAGACAAAGTTCTCGTCTCTATCCTCCAGCGGCGCCTCAAGTCCATCACCGAGGAGATGAGCATCGCTCTCACCATGACGACGCGCTCGCCGATACTGTGTGAGGCAAAGGACTTCGTAACAGGTCTGTACGACTCCCGGGGCAAAATGCTGGAACAGACTGAAAACCTCCCGATTCTCTCGTTTTCGTTGGGACCGGTATGCGAATACATCGTGAATTATTTCGGCCACGAGATCTATCCGGGAGACGTCATCTTCCACAACGACGTATTTTCCATGGGCAACCAGAACAATGACGTGGCGGCGTACAAGCCCATATTCTATGAAGGTATCCTGGTGGGATGGGCTGCGTGTAAAGGTCATCAGGCCGACATCGGCGGCGCGGTTCAGGGCGGATACAATCCTAACGCAACGGAAGTTTGGCAGGAAGCGCTGAGAATACCACCCGTGAAGGTGTACGAGCGAGGCAAGCTCCGCAAGGATGTATGGGATCTGATTTTTGCGAACATTCGACTGGATATCGTGGCAGAAGATATGGCCGCAGAGATCGGTTCGTGCGTGGTCGGAGAACGAGGGGTGCTGAAGCTCATCGAACGATACGGATTTGATGTGTTTGAAGCACACAAAGAGTATCTCTTCGACTCAACGGAAAAAATGATGCGTGCGGAAATCCGGACTATTCCCAGCGGTGTTTATCAAGGGGAGTCCACGTGCTATTTCGACGGGAAAAATCCCGGGTCGAAGTATCAAATCCGGGTGAAAATCACTGTTGACGGTGACGAGATCACATTCGACTACTCGGACACGGATGCTCAAACTCCCGGGTTTGTGAACGGGACGTACACGTCCAGCGCTTCGGCCACAATTCTCACATTTCTCCAGATGGTGAACCCGAACATTCCTCACAACGACGGAATGGTGCGGCCTGTGAAGATAATCATTCCTCAGGGGACGATCCTGAATGCGGCATATCCGGCCGCCACAACATACGGGAATCATCTGTGCCCCAACAACGCGGACGCCATCATGCGGGCACTGGGTCCCGTCATTCCCGACAGGGTCACCGCGGAGTGGAACGAGCTTCTCTGTTCTCTTACGACGGGAACCGACCCGCGCAAGGGAACTCCTTACGTTGATATCGGATTCATGGGGCTCAAGGGAGGCTCCGGCGCGATCAAGGGTGTGGACGGATACGATCATATCGGCATGATCGATGCCTCCGGAGGAGTCCTTGACCAGGATTACGAGATGTTCGAACAGCAGACGCCGCATATGCTCGTCAAACACGAATATTGGACGGATTCCGCGGGGCCGGGTCAGTGGCGCGGAGGCCTCGGAGTTGAAACGGAATTTGTCATCGGTTCGGACCATACCAAAGTGGTGACGTTCGGAGACGGAGATGTGGAACCGGCACGAGGCGCTCACGGCGGATTGCCCGGAACGCTGAACAAGATTGAACTCACCTATCCCGACGGAACGCCCTACTTGTGCACCACGAAAGATCTGGTGGAGGGAGTCCCGACAGGAACCGTATACTTTCAGCAAGCGGGCGGAGGAGGAGGGTACGGCGATCCCTTTCTGCGTCCGAAAGAAAAAATTGCTGAAGAGGTCCGCAACGGAATCATATCCGTAGAAGCTGCACGAAAGCACTACGGAGTTGCCGTGGATTCGGAAACCTATGCGATAATCCAGGACGAAACCGATAAGCTGCGGTCGTCGCGACCCATTGCACAGTAGACGGGCGGTGATTGGTACTGTTGCGATATCACAAAGTAAGATTGGAGGGACCCTTTTGTAAAGGGTGTTCCTCTCAACCCGCTCCCGGAAACTGCGGTCCTTTGCGGCCTTGAGTGGCCCGGATCATCTGTTTGAACGGCTAGAGGGAATGACCCCGAAAACGCGAAGATTTGGGTCGGGCCGGGGTCTTGGAGTTTTTCATGCCCACATTCATGCCAAGTTATGAATCGTACGACGAACTTGCCGAAATTCAGCTGAACGGACTGAAATGGACGGTAGATCACGCGTACAACGGTTCGCCCGCGTACAGAAAAAAGCTGGAGGCTGCCGGAGTCAAACCTGAGGACATTAAAAGCCTCGACGATCTGGGGCGGCTGCCTTTCACCACGGCCGCGGACCTGGCGGCAGGCTATCCGTTTCCATTGCTGTCCGTACCCTTTTCTGAAGTGGTGCGGTTGCACGCGTCTTCGGGGACCACGGGAAAGCGCAAAGTGCTGTGTTATACCCGCAAGGACATAGAAGACTGGACCAATTTTTTTGCCCGCTGCTATGAAATGGCCGACCTCACGAACGAGGATCGAGTGCAGATCTGCGTAGGGTATGGCGTGTGGACTGCCGGAGCCGGCTTTCAACTCGGATGTGAAAAATTCGGCGCGCTGGCTGTACCCGCAGGCCCGGGCAATCTCGAAATGCAGATGGAATTTCTCATAGATTTCCAGAGTACCGTGATTGCCTGCACTGCATCAATGGGACTTCTTCTGGCTGAAGAAGTCGAGAGCAGGGGACTGCACGACAAATTGAACTTGAAAAAAATGATTTACGGTTCCGAGCGCAGCTCGGACGCTATGCGGCAACGCATAAAGGATCTCCTGAGACTTTCGGACATGTACGACATTCCCGGCATGACCGAATTGTACGGTCCGGGTACGGGGCTCGAATGTTCCGCTCACGACGGGATACACTATTGGGCGGACTATTTTATTCTTGAAATTCTCGACCCGGAGACCCTCGAGCCCGTTCCCGAAGGTGAAGTGGGCGAAATGGTGGTTACCACGCTCCGGAAGGAGGCCGTCCCCCTCATTCGGTATCGTACTCGGGACCTCACCGCGCTCAAAACAGAACCATGCCCCTGCGGCAGGTTGTTGCCGAGACATGACCGAATTCTCGGCAGGTCGGATGACATGTTCATCGTAAAGGCGGTGAATGTCTATCCCGGCCAAATCGACAACGTGTTGAGCACGGTGGACGGGATCGGCAGCGAATATCAGGTGGTGCTGGAGCGGCTTGACGGGAAAGACAACATGATCGTCCGGGTAGAACGCGGTCTGGGAGTCGATCCTTCCTCGGACCGCGCCCTCGCGGAAATCATCAGAAATAAACTCAGGAATAAGATTTTGGTGACCCCGGAGGTCCGTATCGTGGATTATGCAACACTGCCCCGTAGTGAACGGAAAACGAAAAGAGTGTTCGACGACCGGGAGCGCTGAGCTTTCCGAACTCACGGGTGACAAAGCTGCCTTGCTGCGTCGACCCGATAGAAATGATATGATGGGCAGAATTCAGGGTATCGGAACCTGACAACCGGATGAGCAGCTGCGCGATGATGTTCAGGTGAAATGCAATGGCGACTGATTTCGTTTTTTTCTATGGTTCGAGCATGAACCGATCGGATCTTCGATCGTGGCTGGAAGCCAACGGATACGACTCTTCCCTGGTCGCCGACTCGGAACCGGCAAGAGTGGAAGGCTACGATTTCGTTTGGAATTATTATTCCAGCGGAAAAGCTGGGGGCACTGCCAACCTGGAACGCAAAGAAGGCTCCACCGTCTGGGGTCTCCTCGTTGAGTTCGACGACCACCTGCTCAAAGCGTTCGATCGCAGAATGGGCCATCCAACGTTCTATTCGAGGGGAGAAAACCGAGTTCCGGTGCAGAGGATTTCCGACGGAAAGACGGTATTCGCCTGGCTTTATTTGGCGGGCTCGAACAAACGGGGCAGGCGCGACATTTGGCCGACCCGAGATTACAAGAAGTTGGTGCTCGATGCGGCGCTATTCTGGGAATTTCCCGGGGATTACATAGAAAAAATCAAGAGCTGGCAAACCGCGTAGCCGGGATGTCGGTACATCTGGCAATTTATCACGACGCACACCCGACACATCCAAGCGACACACTTCCCATAGGAATTCTTGGTAATTATGCAAGTTCGGCTCCGCAAGTAACATCACAATGCCATTGCGGGGCCGCAACTCGACATTCCTTTGGCAACCGGTACGGCTACAGAGCGGAGTATTGACATTCGTATCGAGAATTGGTTACATCCGGCAGCCGTCACCGCTGGCAAAAAAATTGCCGTGTTCAAATGGAAACCAGTTTTTTGTAGGAATGCGCTTTCAAAAAAGTAAGATTGGGGGGACCCTTTTTAGTAAAGAGTGTCCCGCCCAAACCCCCTCCCAGAAACTTCTATCATGCGCCGGCATCTGCATTTCCTAAACGGAAATGCAGATGCCGGCGAGTACTAACAGTTCTTGAGGTGGGGTTCGGGGAGGAACGTCTTACAGGACGTTCCTCCCCGATTTCACGTATTTGAAAACGCATTGGTATTATTCATGAGCTTTTCTTTTCGCATTTCTCACAAGGATACGCACACGAACGCCAGGGCCGGCACATTGACGGCAAGAGGCGTTGAAGTCCATACCCCGGCCTTCATGCCCGTGGGAACACGGGGAGTGGTGAAAGCCGTTTCTCCCCAAGAAGTCTGGGACATGGGATACAGGCTGATTCTCGCAAATGCCTATCACCTGTACCTGCGACCCGGACACGATTTGGTGGAAAAACACGGCGGTCTGCACACGTTTATGAATTGGCCGGGCGCGATCTTGACTGACAGCGGCGGGTTTCAAGTGTTCAGTCTGGCTCGTCTGCGAAAAGTTACCGAGGACGGAGTGCTTTTTCAATCGCACATTGACGGAAGTTCGCACACCTTTACCCCTGAATTGAGCGTACGGGTGCAGGAATCAGTGGGAGCAGACATCATCATGTGCCTGGATGACGTGAAAGGATATCCGGCCACCCGTGAGGAAGCGCTGGACGCATTGCTGAGGACCGACCGGTGGGCCCAAAGATGTCTGGCAGTCAAAAAAAAAGTTGACCCTGCTTTGTTCGGCATAGTACAAGGTTCGATGTTTTCGGATCTGAGGAAGCTGAGCGCGGAAGGCCTCACTTCTTTGGAACTGGACGGATATGCTATAGGTGGCCTTAGTGTCGGGGAGCCTCGCGATCGTATGATCGAGATGATGGAGGTTACGGTTCCTCTTCTCCCTGTGACGGTTCCACGATACGTTATGGGAGTCGGCAAACCTCAAGATATTCTGGACGGGGTATTGAGGGGGGTGGATCTCTTTGACTGCGTTCTTCCCACGCGCAATGCCCGTAATGGAATGCTGTTCACGTCGGTGGGAACGGTAAACATAAAGAACGCTCGCTATCATGACGATCCCGGCCCGATCGATCCCGTATGCCGGTGTCCCGTGTGCGCCATATATTCCAGGGCTTATTTGAGGCACCTTTTCCAGGAAAAGGAGATGTTCGGCCTGAGGCTTCTCACGGTGCACAACCTGTTTTACTATAGCGCGATGATGCAAGATATTCGTAAGGCAATAGGTGAAGATAGACTGCTCGGCTTTGTGAAAGACTTTTTGACGGAGGAATCACATGATTGACACGGCATACGCCATGGCCCCTGCGGGTGGCCAAGGCGGTGGAGATCTCAATACACTCATGGGTTTTCTGCCCATGATTTTGATTTTCGGTGTGTTTTATTTGCTTCTTATCAGGCCTCAACAGAAGAAGGCAAAAGAACATAGAAATGTTCTGGAAAACCTCAAAAAAGGTGACGCAGTCGTCACCCAAGGCGGTCTTTTCGGAAAGATAACGGCACTGTCGGACCAGGTAATTACCCTTGAAATAGCGGACAAAGTGCGCGTTCGAGTATCACGAGCTTCCATCGCGGGGTTGGCCCCTTCCGGCACCGAACAAAATTCTTGAGGAGTAACGTTCTATGACTCGGAGCCTTCAATGGCGCATCATACTCGTGGTGACGGTTCTCGCGATCAGCTCGTTTCTCCTGTATCCGTCATTAGGGCCTGTTCCTGATTTTTGGTCCAAGTATCTGCCCCACAATCCGATTCGCCTTGGTTTGGATCTTCAGGGAGGGCTGTATCTGGTCCTCGAGGTCGAGGCTGACAAGGCGGTAGAAGCGGTCGTGGATCAAACCATATTGGAAGCTTCGTCCCTCATGAAAGAGGAGAAGGTTCGCTACAACGATGTCATACGAACCTCGGACACCTCATTTTCCGTATATCTGAAAGATGCGGAGCAGGCGAGCCTATTCGACGAGAAGGTGCTGGACAAGCTTCACAATTTCAAGAAGGCCGCTTCCGCCCCCGCTGAAAAAGGGTTCGAGGTGCAGCTTCAGTTGGACCCGAAGGCTGTGGAAACCATCAAGCAGCGCGCGGTTCGGCAGGCAGTGGACACCATTCGGAACAGGGTGGACGCGTTCGGTGTTGCGGAACCGGACGTGGTGATCCAGGGTACGGATAGAATCGTGGTCCAACTGCCCGGTCTCAAAGAAGATATCAATCGTGCGATTGATATCATCAAGAGAACCGCTCGCCTTGAGTTCAAGATCCTCGACGACAAAGCCGATATCGGAGCCGCGGAACGAGGCGAAATTCCTCCGGGAGACGAACTCCTCTATAAAGTGGATCGCAATCCCAGGACAGGAGCTGTTTCTCGAACACCATACGTGATCAAGAAACAGATCCTTTTGACAGGCGACGTCTTGACGGACGCGAGAGTCCAGCCCGATCAGATGGGACGGATGATCATCGGAATGGAGTTCAATCGAGTCGGCGCTACCCAGTTCGAAAGAATAACGGGGGAACACGTCGGGGAGAAGCTCGCAATCATTTTGGACAATCGAGTGTATTCCGCGCCCGTAATCAAAACCAGGATTTCCGGCGGATCCGCCATCATAGAGGGCATGTTCAGCCCCGACGAAGCGCATGACCTGGCGTTGGTTCTGAGAGCCGGGTCGCTCCCTGCCCCGGTAAAGATACTGGAAAATCGCACCGTCGGCCCGTCCCTGGGTTCCGACTCTATCAGAGCCGGTCGTGACGCCATTCTGATCGGTGTGATCCTGATCGCTATAGGTATGGTTGCCTATTACAAATGGTCGGGAGTCATTGCCGACGTGGCGCTCATACTCAACCCGCTGCTTCTCTTCGCGGTCATGTGTTCTCCCGGCCTTCGAGCGACCTTGACGTTGCCGGGTCTTGCAGGTGTTGCGCTTACTATGGGTATGGCTATTGACGCGAACATTCTCATCTTCGAGCGTGTACGGGAAGAGCTCCGTATGGGCAAGTCTGCCAGGGCCGCGCTGGAGACGGGGTACGACAAAGCATTTCTCACCATCATCGACACACATCTCACGAACATTATAGCGGCTCTCCCGCTGATACAGTTCGGAACCGGCCCGATAAAGGGATTTGCGGTCACGCTGTGCGTCGGTCTCATCATTTCTTTGTTCACAGCGTTTTTCGTCACCCGCACCATTTTCGATTACATTTTCCAGGTAAAGCGGATGAACAGAATAAGCATTTGAGCGACCTCGGCCATCGTGAACATTTTTCGGTGTAACCAGAAGGATCCAACAAGTGGAACTGATAAAACCTGACAGCAAAATCGACTTCATGGGCAATCGGTATTATGCGTATGCGTTTACGACTGTGATGATAGTCCTGTCCCTCTTGTCCATACCGATCAAAGGACATGTGCATTTGGGAATAGACTTCAGCGGGGGAACGAGCGTCCAGATTCGGTTCAGCAAGCCGGTGCACGTGGACGAGATCAGGGACGCATTCAAATCCATGGGCGAGAATCTCGTGGTCCAGCAGCTGAGCGGCGGCGAGGATTACATTGTGCGCCTGGAGGCGCAAGAGGCCACCGATAAGCTTTCTCAAAACATTTCCGCACTTCTCGACGCCAAATTCGGCAAAGGAACTGCGGAAATAAGAAGTCTCGAAGTAGTCGGGCCCAAAGTGGGAAAAGACCTGAGGGAATCCGCTATGTGGGCCACCGTCATCGCCCTTGCCCTGTTGCTCATCTACATGGCGTTTCGTTTTACCTTCACCATGGGGCTGGGCGCTGTGGCGTGCTTGATACACGATCTCGCGATTGTGTACGGTTTTTTTGTGTGGACGGGAAAAGAATTCAATCTGACCATTCTCGCCGCCTGGCTTACGGTCATCGGTTACGATATCAACGATACCATCGTGGTATGCGACAGAATCAGGGACAATCTCAAAATCATGAAGAAGCAGCCGCTCATCGATATTTTCAACGCGTCCATCAATCAGACCCTTTCCCGGACGCTGCTGACGAGCGGATTTACTCTTCTGTCGGTCATAGCCCTCCTGTTTTTCGGGACCCACGTTCTGCAAGATTTTGCCTGGGCCCTCATCGTTGGAATTTTCTTCGGGACCTATTCCTCGATCTTCGTCGCCTCCCCGCTCGTTTTGGAGTTGGACAGGTGGTTGCCGGTGAAGCGAGGTTGATGTACACTCTTTTCAATGAACGCCCTTCTGGGACATGAAAAAATTCTGACATTTTTGGAGCGGACCGTGCAGGATGCTCGGCCCGCTCACGCGTATCTGTTTACCGGACTCCAGGGTATAGGGAAAAAGCTGGTCGCCGTGCGGTTTGCGTGCATGCTGAACTGCCCGAATCCAGGAGAGGATTCAGATTTTTCTTGTCCAACATGCCGTAAGATAGCCGCGGAAAAGCATCCGGACGTGGTAATCGAGAAGCCGGAAAAGGGGCTGATCCGAATAGACCGCATCCGCAGTCTGCAAAGCTCGTTCAAGTACGCGCCCGTGGAAGGGAACTGGCGAGTTGCAATCATCGACGATGCTCACCTCATGAACAGGTCCGCACAAAACGCCCTTCTCAAGACTCTCGAGGAACCGCCTCCCTTTCGATTGATCATTCTCGTTACGCCGAACCCCACTGTCTTGTTGTCCACCGTACGTTCCAGATGTCGCCGTATCCGCTTCGGCTCCCTTTCGGACACAGACATTGCCGAGTTCCTGACGCACACGAAAGGATTTTCCCGGGACAGAGCCCGCACGCTCGCATGGCTTTCTTCCGGAAGCATCGGCCGGGCCCTTGAGATGGACGGGTCCCATTTTATGGATTTGAGAGAAAAAATACTGAGAGTGCTCTCTGATAGCACACAGGGCGGTATCGCAGGACTGCTGGAATTTTCGGGGGTGATTTCGGCGGACCGCGGCACGGCGCTGGATGCGGTGGAAATAGCACGATGCTGGATTCGCGACGTGTTACTGTACAAGACAGGGTGTTCGGACGAGATCGGTGGCGATTCCCTTGACATAATCGCCCCGGCGGCTCAACATCACGATAGCGAAGAACTCCTGGCCGTTTACGACGAATTGGCCGCCGCATCGGAACTTATCCAGGCGGAGATCAACGTCAACCGCAATCTGGTTACGGACGTGATGATGCTCAGGATAGCACGCATTTTGTCAGGCCCCTCTTTCGGGACGGCACCGGCAGGATGAAAGAACGGACCGCCATGCACAACGATAAACCCAAGAAAAAGAAATCGTATCTCCCGAGGTCGTGGGGTGCGAATTCCCGGCCGGAAGAAGTTCCCCAGGATTGCGATCCAGGTGAGTGGCAAGACCAGGCTGAAGACAATGCAGACCAAAGCTCTCTAGAACAGGTGGAAGACCTTTCCGCTGCGGAATTCTCGCAAGGAGATTCGAGAGAAGCGTATCCCGAAGATGATGAAGAGGAATATTCCGCATTAGATCCGGAAGGCGACGATGGTCTCCAGGACTGGATTCCTGCGGAGTCGGACGCGGGGAAAGACGCTTCCACACTAGCGCAAGCGGGCACGCAGACCGTGCGAATCCCCGTCAACATTGCGGGCGTTCGATTCGGATACGCTTGCAAGATCTACCATTTCGACAGCTCGGATATGGAATTGGCGGTTGGAGACTGGGTCATAGTAAAAACTGAAAAGGGCATGGGACTGGGACAGATCGCTGTCGCGCCCTTCAAACGAGAACTCGACGCATCGCAGCTCGAAGGATTGAGAAAAGTAGTCCGTAAAGCGGGAAAAACGGAATTCGATCAAAAAGAGCGATGCACCCAGAGAGAAGCGGAAGCGTATGCCTATTGTATGGAGCGCATAGAAGCGCTCGATTTGCCCATGAAACTCGTATCGGTGGAATGCTTCTTCGACGGCTCAAAATATGTGTTCTATTTCACCGCGGAGGGACGCGTGGATTTCCGGGAACTCGTGAAACAACTCGTGGCGAGATTTCCGGTGAGAATCGAAATGAGGCAAATCGGGGTCAGGCACGAGGCGAAAATGACGGGCGGATTGGCATGCTGCGGTCAGGAATTATGCTGTTCCCGGTACCTGGTGGACTTCCGTCCGGTTTCAGTCAAAATGGCGAAGAACCAGAATTTATCCTTGAATCCCACCAAAATATCAGGCGTCTGCGGCCGTCTCATGTGCTGTCTGGGCTACGAGCACGAAATTTATGAAGAATTCAAGAAGGGACTTCCTCGAGTGGGCAAAACAGTGAACACGCCGAAAGGCGAAGGGATAGTGCTCAAGCACAATCCTCTCGCGGAAACGGTATTTGTTCGCCTGCAGGATGAAACCATTATTGAAATCACCAAGACGGATGTGATTCAGGAAATCGAGAACACAGCACACAAAAAATCGACAAAGAAGTCCGGATCGCATAAAACAAAGAATACCGCGTCCGAAAAGACGGCCGGTGTTACTCCGCAATCAGAGCCCTCTTGATTCAGAGATTCCGATTCTTGAGAAGACTGATTTCCCTGCGGCATGCGAGTACTGCGTATTCGTCGGGATCGGGTGCATTTTCGGGAAACGATCGCGGAAATTGTCGGAAAAGAGTGAGGATGTTGCTGGCGCTTGATTGCGCGTCTGCCGATTATCCGGAGACTAAGGGCAGGATTTGTTGAATCAGGTCGCACATTCTTGTCGGAGCAGATTGCTTCGCATCGCTCGCAATGACACTGCTCGGGCCTGTCATTGCGAGGAGCTCAGCGACGAAGCAATCTCTCTTGGCCATGAAATCCGGCACCGAACTTACGAAAAGCGATACTAAGGGCCGATTGTGGGCGGAAGAGAATAAATGAGACGAGTAATACTGGGAACTGCAGGTCATATAGATCACGGAAAGACTCGGCTGGTGCAGGCGCTTACCGGTATAGACACCGATCGTCTCAAAGAAGAAAAACAAAGAGGAATCAGTATCGAGCTGGGATTTGCGTTTCTTGACCTTGGTGAAGATATTCGCATGGGAATCGTGGATGTCCCCGGCCACGAAAAATTCGTACGCCAGATGGTCGCCGGCGCGGGCGGAATTGACATAGCCGCGCTGGTAATCGCGCTGGATGAAGGGGTCATGCCCCAGACTGTAGAGCATCTGGACATACTCACCCTGCTGGACGTCAAGCTGGGACTGGTGGTACTGACCAAACTCGACATGGTGGACGAAGAATTGGCCCTGCTGGCGGAAGAAGACGCTAAAGACCTGGTAAAAGGAACTTTCTTGGAACAGGCTCCTATGATCCGCGTTTCGGCAAAAACAGGAGAAGGAATAGACACGCTTCGTGACGCTCTTGCCCAATTGGCGCTGAAGGTTCTCCAGAAGCCCGTGCACGGGCTGCTCCGCCTTCCGGTGGACCGGGTCTTTACGCTCAAGGGTCATGGCACGGTCGTAACCGGAACGCTCATTTCGGGAACCTTATCCGTTGGCGACGAGGTGGAAATTCTTCCCAGCCTGCTCAGGTCCTCCGTCCGATCGCTTGAATCCCATAACAGGGCCGAAGAAAAGGCTTTCCCCGGTGAACGAGTCGCCGTGAATCTCAGGGGACTGGAACAGGATCAGGTCCACAGGGGTGAGGTCCTCACCCATCCGAGGGAATTTCAGCCGTCTTACATCGTGGACGTGAAGCTCAAGGCACTCGGCCGCTCTCCCATTACTCTGACCAACAGGCGAAAGGTACGGCTCCATCATTACACCTCCGAGGTGGAGGCGCGGGTGGTGCTCCCCAATATGGAGAAGCTGGAACCAGGCACGGAAACCGTGGCTCAGGTGCGGACAACGGCCCCCATTGTTCCAGCGAATGGGGATCGCTTCGTTTTGAGAGCATTGTCTCCGTCCATCACCCTGGGCGGCGGATTGATCCTCAATCCCCGGGCGGCAAAACTGAAAGCCCGTTCCATGAAGAACATCATGGAGTTGGAAACCGATGACGATTCAGGCATTGTAGCATCTCTCGTGAGGAGCGGAGGATTGTCCGGAGCAGCCAGGCACGAGCTTCTGGGTTTGTCCGGGCTTTCTGCAAAACGTCTCGACAAGACACTGGATGCCCTAAAGAACTCCAGGACACTGATTCGTTTTGATGCTGCTGAAAACCGCATGATTCACACCGATTTTTTCGAGCTGGTAAAGAAGAAGGCGGTCCAACGGCTTAGCCTTTTTCATGCCGAACAACCTCTGAAGGAAGGCATCTCCAAACAGGAGCTCCGATCCACAGTGCCCGGCGGGGACAAGTTGTTCAAAACAGTGGTGGAGCATCTTGTGCACAAAGGGGAGGTCGTCGACCAGGGCGACACGGTGCGTCTCGCCAATCATCAGGTCCGGCTCAAAGCGGACGAAAAGGGCCTGCAGGACAAACTTCTGAAGCTCATAACCGCCGGAGGGAATTCCCCGCCCGTTCTCAAGGAGATCCTTGCCGAGACTCGCGGGGATATGAAGCAGGTGCGAAGCCTGCTCACTATTCTGGAAAAAGGAGGTCATATCGTAAGAGTGCGGGAGGACCTCTATTTTTCCTCAGCGTTTATTGAGGATGTGAAGGCAAAGTTGATAGCATTCATGAAACGCGAAGGGAATATAACCCCTTCGCAGTTTCACGAGATCACCAAATCTTCTCGAAAATACAATATACCACTCCTGGAGTATTTTGATCGGGAGCGATTCACCATGAGGGTCGGGGATCAACGGGTGCTGAGAGGCTCGGGAACTTCGGGGGAAGGCGGCAAGGTCGTATAAAAATCCGCGATTTTTTTCAGCCGGTTGAGACATTCGGTGCGTTGGCCTTCGAAGCGCTTGGCATTATCCGGGGTTTTCTCAGAGAGATATTGACCCAGGGACCAGGCTTGGTGATCCATACACGCGAAAGCGTTGTCCAGCAAACCGACCAGCTTTTGATCCACTCCGGAGATTCGGGTTGCGGAAACCGCTTTAAGCTTTGCCCGGATGAGGCGCACCCGTTTCTGAACGTTCTTGGCTATTTCCAGAGCTGTATCTTTGGATATTATGTCTGAGACGAAACCATCGGCAGTGGTTCCCAAGAGGAGAAAAGAGTCATTCAAATAGGCAGTGGCGGTTTCGCCGAATGCATTCAGATACACGGTTTGATCGGACGCGCGGACTGCCTGGGGACAGAGCAGGAGAACCACAAGAAAACAGAAATAAAGTCGTTTCATCGCGATACGATCCGGAAAGCTGCGAGATGTTCGAACCCGATTTTCCGGTGCTTTCATACCACGACACCCGAAAGGAGACAACCTTTTTCATGAGAATACTTCTTCACGCATGCTGTGCACCGTGCCTTGTATATCCGCTGGAAGACTTACGTGCGGAAGGCCATGAGGTGGCTACTGTTTTTTTCAATCCGAACATTCATCCGTATACCGAATATTTGCGCCGACAGGATGCCTTCAACGTGTACACCCGGGACAACAACGTCCGTGTCGTTCACGAAAACTTCCGGGAAGGCATGGAAGAATGGCTTCGGGAGGTTGTGTTTCGTGAAACCCAGAAGTGCAAGATCTGTTTCAATTTCAGAATGGATCGGATAGCCCGACTGGCTCAGGCCAAAGGATTCGACGCATTTTCCACTACTCTGTTCTATAGCCGCTTTCAAAAACACGATCTGTTGAAAACCGCCTGCGAGTCCATATCGGAACAATACGGCCTGCCGGTCGTATACCGGGACTGGCGAACCGGATGGAACGAAGGTGTCAAGAAATATCGGACACTCGGTCTGTACAGACAGAAATACTGCGGCTGCGTGTACAGCGAGAAGGAGAGGGCGTTGAAGATCATGTAAGCCGGGTTCGCTGACGTGTGCGCCTTCAGAGCGGAGTCCGGTCAACGCTCCATCCAAAGGAATTCATCAGTTTCGTTCCCTGTCGTTGCGAGAAATGAAACGGGGAGCAATCCCTGCCCTCACGTATCTCCAGCCGGCTCCATCTTGGAATCTTTGGCATGTGGATTGCATCTTATTTTGACGAACAACGACTCCTTTAACCATACCCTCAGCCCTCCTTACATAGGCGGGCTATTTTTTTGCCTGGCATTTCACGTTATCGGGCGATTCGTTCGGAATGTTGAGATGCCCGCCTCTTTCCTCACACCGCACATTACTTTCTCACTCGTGCAAAAAACAGTGGTCATTTTTTTCACAGCTTCTTCTTTTTCTAGCCGATTTTTTGCTGAAAGGACTAAATACCAGTTTTTTGGCAAAAACGCGATTTTTTCGCAGGCCCGCGCTGAGCATTGACTCCTGAGGCAGTCCCGTTCATGATGATCCGCGATACCTGTGAGCGTTCAATACCGTTGCGCTTTCAAAAAAGTAAGATTGGGGGGATCCTCTTTGCAAAGAGTGTCCCGCCCAAGTCTTCTTCCAGAAACTTCTATCATGCGCCGGCATCTGCATTTCCTCAGTGGAAATGTAGATGCCGGGGAGTGCTAAGAGTTCTTGAGGCGGGGTTCGGAGAGGAAGGTCTTACAAGAAGTTCCTACCCGATTTCAAGTATTTGAAAACGCATTGGTATAACTCGATGCTGGGCACAGGCTGGGGGCACTCCCCCAACCCTGGAATCTCATATATCTTGTGGCGAATGCGTATTACAAAGAAGGTCCCCTCAATT
>DATHCX010000066.1:0-24773 GCA_035319325.1 Desulfomonilaceae bacterium | reverse complement strand
TTAGCGGTCTAGGAGGATAAAAACGGACTTCTAATCCGTAGGTCACAGGTTCGAATCCTGTCGGGCGTGCCAAAAATCATTGGAGATTCAGGACGCAGCCTGAATCTTTTCCTTTTTGGCCCCTTTTGTGTTCACACATGTTCACAATTTGTTGGGAAAACATAAGTCTCTTTCCACGGCAATGACAACAACGACGTGTGAGACTGACCAGATCGACTTTAATACGATAGCTTCAGTCCCACTGTCGGCTCTTGAGGCTATACTGACAACATGGAGCCTCCACAATCAACGAGAGACCCTTTTCCCATTCCCGGAGGTCGAAGTACTATACTTCTCGCTTAACAAGTGATACATGATTCGGGGGTAGGTCACTTTCGGTTGGTCCTAGCAGGAACCCCAATGAGGACCATTGATGACAAGAATGGCCCTAGTAAAAAGGAGGATGAGGGTATGGTCAAGAAATCCACCATAATTTTTGCAATTCTTGCGATGCTGGCACTTGGCGCTTGCACGTGTTGGGGTTACACGGTCACACAGTGGCCTGTGCCCGGTATACCGAACACAGTGTTCGGTCCTGGTTCACTCGTGCCTGGGAACGGCGGATATGGCGGATCTGGCGGATACGGCGGATCTGGCGGATATGGCGGATACGGCTACCCGGGCTATTACGGCGGAAATTACGGCGGTTATGGCACAGGTTACCACGGAGGAGGCTGGCGCCGGTAGCCTCCTGTCCAGTGGAGCCAGCCGCGTCTTTTGGCTCACTTGGAGCTGTGGGAAAGTCCTTGAGGGACTTCCCGACAATGGCCACGGGTGTTCATCCGGGTGACCCCGTGGCAACCATGATTACAAGAACCCCGTCCCTAGAAGAAATCTCCCTTACAATGATTGGTGGACCCCGCCAGGCTCCTGACCGTCCTTTTCCGTAGGTTGGCGGCCACTGTTGTTGTCGAGTCGCCCGTCCAGGGCTCTCCTGGGAAGAGAACCGCAGGGTTCACGAAAGTATTTACAATCCCTGCACGGACCGAGCTTGATTTTAGCCAGAAACCGGGAAGAGCGAGCGGTTGATTGGTGCCGCCATCCCTCACAAGCCTTTTGTGAAATCCCGCTAACCATCCCTGGTATCAGGCATTCCCGGAGATCTTCTCGTTCCTGAAAGATGCGGATCTGGGTTGCAAAGGGCTGGTTTTCGTCTTTGTCGCGCGGCAAACAACCGGAAACCTTGTGGCAAATGGATTGTGAACCCGCGTGCGAATGTTTTTGCCGATCCGGGGTCTGAGTTTGAGGCAAGGTGGGTGATTCAAGCTTTTTATTAGTATCGGATCCATTCCGTACGTCGCGTGACGTGGGCTCATGAACGATCCGTACCACGGGGTCTTTGCGCACCGGGCCAACGTCGCTTCCCTCGTAGCAACCAGGTTCAGGCACCCGGGGGGAACGTTCATGCTTGTTGGTTTGGGGCCTAATGGAATTGGCGAGCTGGGCGTAGCTGCACTGCACCGGATCGGAGCCTTCCTGCATCCGCGACATTGGGTCTCTCCTTTTGATTTTTCTTTCGATTGTCTGTTTTCGGTGTATCGACCGGCTCTACATCATGAGAATCCTTCACAAGGGCATGATCGAGTTCTGGACCATTATTGTATGTGAGTCCCGATAATTATTTTTGTTCCAATAAATTATCCATCAAATTTCCATAATCAGATGATCAAGGCTTGTAACTACCTTGATATAACATGGTTATAGGGATGTCGGCTGGTCTACGCGAGTCCCGGATCGGAACTCCCACAGGATGATGAGAATTGATGAGCCCCCTTTCCAACTTTCCATGTTATAACTGCCTGAGGCAGTTGATCAGGTGAGGATCGTGAACAGGTACCACGTCGCTGTATAGGCACTGGCGCTTATGATTCTCGAACCGAGGGGGTTTTCGTGCCCGGCCGAGAAATACTGGTTTGGAAGGTTCTCAAAGATATTAGCTCCGGTCTGGATGCTTCCATGCTCAAAGCCAAGTACAGGCTCTCGGATGAAGGGCTTCATAACCTGTACAGAGAACTGGTAGATGCGGATCTCCTGGAAAAGGAAGGCACGCGGTTCGTAGTGCCCCAAAAACGGAGAATTGGTACGAGAGAGATTGTAAGCGATATCCGTTCCGGCCTGACGGATGTAGAACTCATGGAAAAGTACAAGCTTTCGTCACGTGGACTGCAAAAAGTCTTCAAGAAACTGGTGGATGCCGGGGCGTTGCTGGAACATGAGCTCTACGATCGTGATTTTACCTACAGGGACTCCGCAACGTTGAGGAAGATACGGGCATCGATCAGAAGTCTCCCGATCCTGTCAATTCGTGTGTATGACGAGGCCAATCCGAGGGTTCGGGGGAAAATCCGGGACCTCTCTGAAGATGGTGTCGGAGTCTTAGGACTGACAGGCACCGTGGGTGAGGTCACGACCCTTGTGTTCATGCCGGACGAGGCTCTGGAGATTGCCGAATTTTCGGTCCAAACGATATGCAGATGGTTCAAG
Source organism: Desulfomonilaceae bacterium (assembly GCA_035319325.1). Taxonomy (GTDB): domain Bacteria; phylum Desulfobacterota; class Desulfomonilia; order Desulfomonilales; family Desulfomonilaceae; genus DATHCX01. The sequence continues at coordinate 22,250 of DATHCX010000066.1, read as the reverse complement.
CCCGGGGAACCGGGGGCGATGAGCAGCGCGGGCTTTGAAATTACTCATATTTCGCAAGCAAGTTTCTCAGAACTTCAGAAAATACTCCAATTAATGACGCTCTCATTCTCGGATGACTTGTTCTAGTGTTGTGTCCCGGAAATAGCTTGCAAATCACTGACTTGGTCGGGACGCGAATCAGTGTCATTGCGAGGAGCGACGCGACGAAGCAATCTCCAGCCCTTATCCTGCAACTACGCGAGATTGCTTCGCTTCGCTCGCAATGACAAAACCGGCTTCCCTTGCTCGATGAAAACTTCGGGAGAGGCTCAGATGGCCGGTTATGTAAGTTACTTGTGGGACAGCACACTAGGCCTCCTGTCTTTTCGATGGGGAGACTGAAACACATGACGACCAGATCAATTCCCGGCACAGGTTTTGTTTTCAGTGATCCGAGGCTTTTGGTTTTTTCGAATCCGATGAATATTCTGGCGATGCACTGCAGTTCTGGAGAATTCTGTCGGATTCGTTCATCATTCTCGCCCACATTCCGACCATCAAATCATATCATTGCGAGGAGTGGAACGACGAAGCAATCTCACCGGAATTTTTGGCAGCTGCTATACACACATCCGTGCTGTTGTGCTTCAATTATTCTTGCGACAGAGGGAGATTGATATTTTTTTGGGGACCCTCAGGAGGGCACCGTGTTCAAGCGCATTGTACTCGCCTCGGCAATAATGATTGTGATGTCTGGTTCTTTGCCAGGCACCCGGGCAGAGGGACAATCCAGAGAAGAAGGGATGCAGCTCTACCACGAGGGCCGAGCATTGTACAACGAGGCCCGCTCGGAGGAGGACATGCAGCGGGCTGCGGAGAAAATTGAGCAGGCACTGAAAATCTTTGAGATGCTGAAATTCGACAAAGGGATTGGCGATACCACCAGCATCCTGGGAGTCATCTACGCGAAAAGCGGCCAGTATGCCAAGGCTCGGGAGTACTGGGCAAAGTCCCTGGAGATTTTCGGAAAGCTCGGGGACGTAACAGGAGAAAGGAGAGTCCTGAACAACCTGGGGTTAGTCCATGCGGACCTGGGGCAATATCCCGAGGCGGCGGAGCATTACGAAAAGTCGTTAGAGATTGCCAGACAGACCGGCGACCCAAGGGGTGAAGGGGCTACTCTCAACAACCTGGGTAACGTCTATAACGTCTGGGGCCAACATTCCAAGGCCCTGGAATGTTACGAAAAATCGTTACAGATTGCCAGAGAGATCGGCGACATGAAGATGGAAGCGGGCACCCTGAACAGTATAGGCCTTGTCCACAAAGCCTGGGGTCACTATCCCGAGGCAGCGGAGCATTACGAAAAGTCCTTAGAAATTGCCGGAAAAGTCGGGGACCTGGAGGGGGAAGCAAGAAGCTTGAACAACTTGGGTAATCTCTATAACGGCTGGGGTCAGTATTCCAAAGCTGTCGAGTATTACGAGCAGTCCTTGACGATGTTCAGAAAGCTCGGGGATCTGGGGGGTGAAGGGGCTGCTCTAAGCAACCTGGGACTGGTCTATACTGACTGGGGCCACTATTCGAAGGCTGTGGAATATTACGAAAGGTCCCTGTCAATCAAGGCAAAGCTGGGGGATGTGAGGGGTGAAGGGATTACCCTGGGCAACCTGGGTAACGTTTGTGCCGACACCGGTCAGTATTCCAAGGCTGAGGGTTACTACGAAAAGTCCCTGACGGTTTTCAAAAGGCTCGCGGATTTGGGCGGCCAAGGGGCAGCCCTGAACAACCTGGGGATCGTCTATGCGGAACGGGGTCACTATTCGAAGGCCGTGGAATATTATGAAAAGGCCTTAGAAATTGCCAGAAAGCTCGGGGACGCAAAGGGCGAAGGGGCGACTCTGAACAACGTGGGGCTTGTGCATGCAGCCTGGGGGCTGACCTCCAAGGCTGTGGAGTATTACGAACAATCCTTGGCCATCAAGACAAGGCTCGGGGATGTGTGGGGTCAAGGAGCAACGCTCATGAATTTGGGGAGGATCTATGCCCTGAGAGGAGAATATGAGAAGGCTCTGGCAAATTTCCAGACGGGCCTGAGCAAATCCGAGCAAATGGGGGTGCCGCTTGGTTGGCCCAAGAAGCTCCTGGGGGACCTCTACCTTGATATGGGCGATGCCGAAAAGGCTGAGCCTCTTCTCACGGAGGCCGGGCATAGTTCATCGCTGGGAAGACTTCGCCTCTTGAAAGCAGATTATTGGGGAGCAAGGGGGTTCTACGAGAAACTGCGCCAGTTCGCCGAGAATAACAGAGATGTAGGGGACTTGTTCACAGCGTACACCGGACTCGGCATGGCTTACGAGGGAATAGGGGACAACAAAAAGGCGGAGGAATATTTTCTGCAAGCCATCGATCTCACGGAGGCTTTGCGGTCGAGCCTTTCAAAGGTCCAGCGCGAGAGCTTCTTCGATGTCAGGATAAACGGATTCCTTAGGACTGCGCCGTACGACGGTCTTGCGAGGGTCAGGGTGCGGATGAACAGGCCCCTCGAAGCTTTCAAGGTTTCCGAACACACAAAATCTCGAATATTTGCCGAAGCCATGTCAAAGCGGTCCGAGTCCACCAGCTTCGACATTCCGGCGGATGTCCTGAACAAGGACATGGAAGTCAACGATCAGGTTGCAGCCCTGAAGAAAAAGAGACAGGAGGCGTACGAAAAGACAAACCAGGAGGCGATCGCGGTCATGGAGCCCCAGGTGAAAGAGAAGGAACGTGAACTCTTGGACCACATTAACATGCTCCGTGAGAACTATCCTCTTTTCGCCGCCACGAAATATCCTAGACCCATGGGACTGGACGAGACCGCCCTCAGACCGAACGAATGGGTGTTGGCGTATCACGTGACCGATACTGGTATCATCACTTACCTGACCAGAGGAAAGGAAATCGTGAAGGCATGTTTCAAACCCATATCCAGGGGCGAGCTGGATAGTCTTGTGCTCAAGTTCAGGAATCCGCTTGAAATAGTTCCCGGTCGCGACACATTCGATGAAAAGTTGAAATCCTTTGATCTCGTAGCGGGCAAGAAGGTCTCCGATCTGCTCCTTTCAGACAGTCTCGAGAAATTGCCGAGAGATGTCCCGGTGATGGTAGTACCGGACGATTCTCTCGGAACACTGCCGTTTGAAGTGCTCGTTTTGAATGATGGAGGCACTATCGAAGCAGGTAAAGATCTTCCGTATGTTTCGGGAGCGGAATTCTTCGGTGACAGAAACCGTGTTGCCTACTGTCAGTCAGTGACGGCGCTGACTCTGGGGAGGATTCACGCCAAGGCCAGGGGAACCCAAACCGGCTTGCTTGCCATAGCTGACCCTGTGTTCCACGAGAAGGATGACCGGACGGCAAAGGTCCCCGAGAAGGAGGCACCCACTGGAGTGATGGCATCGCTCTTCCGGAGCCTCATGGCTGCCGAAGAAAGCGGTCAAATGGGGGGACTGAAATTTTCGAGGCTCAGTCTCACGGGAGAGTTGGCAAGCGCCCTGGCTGATATGCACAAGAAGGGTTCGGAGGTTTACACGGGCTTCGATGCCAGCAAAAGCAACTTCTTGAATAAGATTAGCCCGTCACTTGATCATTACGACAAGATCGTCTTCGCAACGCATGGTTACTTTGGCGCGGATCTGCCCGGCATCATGGAGCCTGTGCTCGTCTTGACACTCGTTCCTCCCGGCACGGATGGATACCTAAGAATGACGGAAGTAATGGGATTGAACATGAACGCGGACATAGTAGCCCTGACTGCTTGCCAGTCAGGACTGGGCAAGCGAACGGCCGGCGAAGGAACTATGGGAATGGGAAGAGCCTTTCAGTACGCTGGGGCAAAGAGTGTACTCATGAGTTTGTGGTCCGTATCGGAAGTGTCGTCGGTAAATCTGGTAAAGAGCTTCTTCCGTAACATCAAGGATGGAAAAAGCAAATCAGAGGCACTAGTTTTAGCTCGAAGAGACATTAGGAAGAAAGGCTTCGATCATCCATTCTTCTGGGCGGGGTTTATTCTGGTGGGCGAGGAAAACTGACACACAGATGGTACTTTTCATATAATAAGAGTCTCGTTGAGTACTCCGGCACGGGGGAGGATGCGTCATTGGAAAGGTGGGGAAGTTCATGAGATCGAAACAGCAGGCCGGCGGCACCGGCAGATTCCTTATCAAGCAAGCGGTACTCCTGGTGATAACCATTGCCCTTATGGTCTCTTTCACTATTCCTCTGATGAAGGCTGTCAGGGCGGCTCTGAGTCCAGGAGAGCTTAAGACGAACGTGGATCGGTCCCGGCAGGAGGTCGCGAGCCTGGAGACGAGGCTTGACGTGGTTCGTTCCAAGATGCTCATGGGCGCTGGTGAAGATGACGCTCAGGAAAAGTTGAAAGAAGAAGTGGAAAAGCTAAAGCGGCAAGTGGCGGCCAAGGAACAGGAGAACAAGAACTTGCAAGAGCAAATGGCTCTGGTCCGCACCATGCTGGAAGTGGTAAAAGCTAAGCCCGCGGCTACACCGGTGCAGGCGGTGGACACCAGTCACACATTCTTCGATCTGCTGGCCAAGATTTTCGGGTGTATTGGTTCCGCGTTTACCGGAGGGATGTTTGTCGTTTCGTGGTGGAAGAACAGGCGAGAATCGGCGCAGGCTGCGGAGAGGTGACCTCCGGCACCATCTATAGCGCACTCCGGGTGGACATCACGGTATACGCATTAGCCACAAGATTTATGAGATTGCAGGGCTGGGGCCTCTCCTGAGCGAAGTGATGAGACGGCTCTGCGTCGTCCGCAGCGAAGCAGTGCCCCCAGCCTGTGCCCGGAATCGAGTTACCTGTAAGAAAGCGAATCCGTATGAGTACAGCTTGTTTCACGGCGCCAAATTTCATGGCGGTCCAAATCTGCGGCCCGGAAAGACATACCGCTCCCGGTCCCAAAGGTGTGAGGCCGGTTGAAGAGGTCCTGCAAGTACTCCAGGATCAGACTTTTCAAATCACTGGGTCGGTCTGACCCGTTTTGGATGGTGGACTGGGTCGGTCTGACCCGAAGAACGAAAGCGCAGCTAATCTCAACCTGCTGTAAATAGTAACGAATCAACTCACGTCCCCAAAGACGTAAAACCCCGCGACTTGTGGCCGACGACCAAAAGTCTCATTTCAACACGGCTACGGCTCTCTCCGGCTATGGCCGAGCCTCATGGACCCACTCATCGTGATCCCTGCTTGACGATTGTTCTTCCTTTGGTACTCCCAGCAATCATAACAGACCGACATCACACTCGTATATGAATAAAAAGCCACATCCATCGATTCTGGCATCATTCATGCTCTAGACGCCGGCTATGACGCGAGCTTCGGTTCGCCGAGAAGTTCCATCGACTCGTGCCACCGTCTGCACCAGCGCAGCGGTGGTATGCAGATAGGGGGGGTAATGAAGCGGAGTTGTGTCCTTTGTGGTTTTGTAGGGGTCGTTGCTGTTCTCATGGCTCTGGAGGTGACCGCCCGAGCTGAAGATGCGGCAAAGAAGGCTATCAGAATCCACGGCGCCACTTCGGTGGCCGTTGTTGTACAACCGTGGGCAGCGGACTACGAGCAGGAGCATGGTGGCGTTTCAGTCACGGTGTATGGAAGCACCGACGGAAAGGGCTTGGACGCGCTGATGGAGAAGCGAGCGGATATAGCAATGAAGGCCGCAAAGTTGTCTGCCGCCGAAAAGGACAAAGCGGCTCGAGAGGGTGTTTCCCTCGAAGAGCTCTACCTGTGTGATGACGCCGTAGCCCTCATAGTGCACCCCTCGAATCCCGTGAATGAGCTGACAATGGACCACATGCGAGGCATATTTTCCGGCCGGCTCAGGTCGTGGAAAGACGTTGGCGGTCCCGATCAGCCCATAGGTCTCGTTGTGCTACCGCCTGACACCGGCTTCTCGAAATTCCTCAAGAGCGTCATGAAAGAAGATTTCATGTCCCAGGCCGAGCAAGTTTCCACGAACCTCGCGGGAAAAGTCGTCCAGGGACGTCCGTTCGCCATTTCTTATACACGCCAGGATGCTGCATTGCGGGGGCAGGAGGGAGGCCAATTAAAAATACTCGGCATAAAGAAGGACGCTTCGAGCCCTTCTGTCGTCCTCTCCGAAGAGACTTTGAGTAACGGGACTTATCCGATAACCCGTCCGTTGTTTCTTGTCTATGACAAGTCCTCGATCGGCACTTTTGCCCGAGAGTTTCTGAACTATTGTCAGAAGAGGGCTCAAACGAAGACAGATGGGGTGAAGGTGGGCACTGCATCGATGCCTAAAAGCAATTAGAAAATGTTGCAGCCCGAGCGTCGCGACGGGCTCTGGTTTACGGCTCTGATAGCACGCGACCCAATCGCATTGTATCACGATATGGTTCGGGATGCTCTGAATGGCAGTCTGACAAGCAAATCATGCGGTGCCGCCCCTTTGCGAGGAAGACCGCCATTCAGGCACACCATTTCCGATACCGTTTGCTTTCTCTGGTGAGTTACGCAAACAAAATTGGGTGCTTAATCGGTGCGAACACGGAAAATATGCTCGAGGGAAGACATGATGAGCAAGGCAAAGCGTATCCTCGTTGTGGATGATGACCGGGGCAATCGAAATCTCTTGCAGGCCACTTTGAAATCCCTGGGATACGAGTCGGACGTCGCGTGTGATGGTCTGGAGGCTATAGATAAGGTCAGAGACGGTTTCGACATGATGCTGTTGGACGTCACGATGCCGGGCATGGACGGGTTTGAAACGGCTCGTCGAGTACGCCAGGACCCCGAATGCTATGACCTCCCCATCATCATGGTCACGGTCCTCTCCGACAAAGCGGATCGGTTGCGGGCAGTCAAGGCCGGGGCCAACGATTTCATTGCAAAGCCCATCGACAAGACTGAGCTGGAGATACGATCGGCCTCTCTGCTCAAGCGCAAGGAAATCAGAGACGCCGTGAAAGCAAGACTTTTTGAACTGGAATCCGAAGTGGAACACCGTAGGCAAGCTTTGGGTGAGGCTCGCAATCAAGTAGCCCTGAGCGAGAAACTAGCGTTTGAAGCCCAGATTGAGACCATTACGCGACTCGCAAAAGCAGCCGAGTGCAGAGACTGCCACACCGGTGCGCATATCATCCGGACTCAATCTTTGAGCGCGTTTCTCGCGAGCAGACTCGGCCTGCCCGACAAAGATGTCGAGATGATTTATCACGCTTCTGCCCTTCACGATGTCGGGAAAATCGGAATTCCCGATAACATATTGCTCAAAAAGGGTCATTTGACTCTAGAAGAATTTGAAATCATGAAGTCCCATACCTCAAAGGGCGCAGAAATTCTGGCTGATTCTCGGCTCGAGATCTTCGGAATTGCGAGGCAGATCGCACTTTGCCATCACGAACGCTGGGACGGTGCCGGATATCCCAACCGTGTCAATGGCGAAGCGATTCCTTTTTCTGCGAGGATAGTTTCAGTTATCGATACTTTCGACTCCGTCACCTCGTCACGGCCTTATCAAGAGGCCCGGCCTGTCGAGGAAGCATGCGCAATAATAGATGAGGAGCGGGGAAAGCAATTTGATCCGCTGGTTGTCGACGCGTTCGTGGCCAACAAGGCATACATAAGCCAGGTCAGACAACAAATGGAACGGAATCTGGGCAGCTTTACGTACGATGCGGTCAGATTCGGGTTTGATTCGCTTCTATAGCGCAACCCGGCGAGGACCCCGCACGAGTCCGGACTGAACGGATTGCCTAAGACAATCGACTTCTTGGGGCGTGATTCTTCCGGGATCGACAGACCTGCGGGAGAGCACTTTCGTAAGAAGATGCTCGGCACGGTCTTCGGTTGCGTCCGGAATCTTTGCGCCTACGTCCGGAATATCGAACCTCCCTGTGGATTCGTATGGTTACAGGAGATTGAAGACTTGTCTTGAACATCCACCATAATGTTCAACGTATCACAATGATGTGTGGGGGGAAGGAAATGAAACGATTGCTAGGTTTCGGATGCATACTTCTGGTATTGGGGTTCGCGTGTGTGGCTCGAGGCGGCCAGACAGAAGACGTGGAAGCCCTGGTGGAGCAGGGGCTGGCAATGTTCAAAGAGAAAGGACGAAAATTGACCCTGGAGGCGATTAACGACAAAAAGGGACCATTCATCAAAGGTGATCTCTATGTCTTCGCCTTCAGCCTCAACAACGAGCTACTGGCGCAACCGTACGATTTTTCCATACGCAGAATCAACCTCAATAATTTCAAAGATGCCAGCGGATTTGCCGTGTTCAAGCGATTCAAGGAAGTTGTAGAGAACCAGGGGTCCGGATGGGTGGAGTACTCATGGGTAAAACCTGGATCGGACAAACCGTCGCGGAAAAAATCTTTCGTTAAAAGGGTTCCCGAGCAGGACCTCTATATTGGAGCAGGTTACTATTTGGAATAAGACCGGGAATCTGCCGGAGTTCTCCGGTGTGACGACCTGAGCAAAGGCTCTTCCTCTTGAATGAAAGGCACGAAAAGAAGCTCCACGGCCCGAGAGCCCGAATGGGTACTCCACTAAATTGCATAGGAGTTCGGCAGCGGGTTCTGATATAAACAAGTTGGTCTTGTCACCGTAAAGGGGCGTATCTTTGCGAACCCGGTGTCGCGAAGGACAGCCCTCATACGGTATTGGGCACGGAAAGAAGTACGGATAAAGACCGGCGTAGAGAGTGTCAGATGTCGGATTCATTCGAGAGCAACGCACACCCTTGCCGTGAAATGCCGCCAATCGTGAATCGGAACGACGCGGAAGCCAATGACTGTGTTGGACCAGCCGATGCAGAAGACGGTTCTTGCGCCACAACGCAGCTGGTTTGCTCCGGAGGAACAGAAACACTTGATGTCAACCGGCTCGTTTCTCCGGAGATATCTCATAGCGGCAGTTTCCATCTGACAGGACTCATTTGGACCACGACCTTCGGAAAGCTTCTCCAGGCGCTGCCGGTGATGACCTTCCTGGTCGACCGGTCGTCCAGGATAGTGGCAGCCAACAGCGCTTGCGACAGATTGAGCCCCGACTACAACAATGCCATCGGTACGCCGTTCTCCAGTCTCGTCCATGATCCGGCGACAGCCAGAGAGCTGGATGATGCCATAGCAGAAGTATTCTCAACGAGAAAACAAACTGTCGTCAATACCGAGGTGGGAATCTCACAGCACCGTATATGGGGGCGGCTGACCTTCCGATCCATCAGGCTCGGAGTGGAGAGAATGATCATGGTTATTGTGGAGGATCTCACGAGCGAGCGGCAGCAGATACTCTCTCAGCAAAAACACAATGAGGCTTTGACGAAGGAAATCACCAGGAGAGAAATCGCGGAACAAGAACTGCTTGCGAGCGAGAAAAGATATCGGCAGGTGGTAGAAGCTGCTAACGACCTGATATATACCACCGATGTTCACGGAACGTTTACCTATCTTAATCCTCTTGCTTTGAGTAAATCGGGATACACGATGCCGGAACTTGCGGGCCAGAGATTCGTGATGGTCATTCATCCCGAATACCGTGAAAAAGTGAATAGTTGGTACAATACCCAGTTTTCCGAGCGCATTTCTCAGACATATTACGAGTTTCCCATTCTTGCCAAAACCGGGAAAACCGTTTGGCTAGGCCAAAATGTGCAGTTACTGATAAAGGATGGTCGTGTTGCGGGGTTTCAGGCCATTGCCAGGGACATAACCGACCGAAAGATGGCGGAGGAGCAGTTGCGGGCATCCCTGAAGGAAAAAGAAGTGCTCATGCGCGAGATTCATCACAGGGTCAAGAACAATCTGCAGGTCATCTCCGCATTACTCACTCTCCAGGCCGACCATGTCCTGGAACGGAAACCCCTTGACGTTTTGGCGGGCACCAATGCCAGAATTAGAGCGATGGCCCTGGTGCATGAAAAACTTTATGAGTCCGGCAATATGGCTCAAATCAGGATCGACGAGTACCTCGCGGATCTCGTGCGGGAATTGCTGGGTTTCGGCCAAGGAATCGGCGCAGAAATAGCATTGCAGATGTGCATAGAGCCGCTCTATTTTGATCTTGATACTGCCATCCCGATCGGATTGATGGTTGCGGAGCTTTTTACCAACTCAATACAGCATGCTTTTCCCCATGGAGGGGCAGGACTCATCAAAATCTGTCTCAAACCCATAGAAGGAGATGAGTTCGAACTGCTGGTCTGCGACAACGGCGTGGGAATACCGGAGACGGTGGAAATGGGAAAGAACCAGTCCCTGGGGCTCGATCTCGTCACTGCTTTTGCACGAAAATTGAGAGGTAACATACATCTGGACGCTTCAGCAGGCACAGAGTTCTCGATCAGGTTTAAACGAGCTGAAGTTTGAGACGGGAGTAGAGATCGTGTCGAGACCACGGATACTCATTGTTGAAGACGACCCTGTAATCTCGATGCTCAACAGGAATCGTTTAACGAAATTGGGATATGAGGTTGTCGCAGCGGTGAGTACGGGCGAGGAAGCCCTCAGTCAAGCGGAAAAGTGCGCTCCCGATCTAGCTTTGATGGATATCAAGCTGGGAGGTCCGATGGACGGTATTGAAACCGCACAGCAGTTGCGGGTTCTATTCGATATTCCGGTCATCTATGTTACCGCCTACACGGACGAAACCTTTCTCGAAAGAGCAAAAAGGGCCGAACCGCTCGGGTACGTGGTCAAACCGTACGGGGAAAGAGATTTGCGAAGCGCCATAGAAATGGCCCTGTACAAAAACCGGATGGAACGGAGTCTCAAGGATAGCGAAGCGAAGTTCAGGAATTTGGTCGATGTCGCTCCCTTCGGGATCTGCATCATGGCGTCGGACATGACTGTCGAACATGTCAATCGCAAGTTTACCGAGATGTTTGGGTACACGATCGAAGATATCCCCGACAAGTATTCCTGGTTATCCAAGGTTCATGTTGATGAGTATGATTCCGATTATGCGGGTTTGGGTTGTCGTCCGGGCAACCTCGACCTATGGGATACGCTTAGAGCATATCCAAGAACCTTCGTGGTGATATGCAAGGACGGGAGCAAAAAGATCATAAGCTTGCGGGCCGAGACGCTCGAGAACGGCCGGGAGGTCTTCACGTGCCAGGATGTAACCGCGGAAAAGAGGGCTCAAGAGGAGATAGTCAAGGCCAAGACTCAGTGGGAAATGACATTCGATGCAGTTTCAGACGGTATCATGATCTTGGATCAGGATCACAGAATTCTGCGAACAAACCGGGCCATGTCTGACCTTCTGGGGAAAACACAAGAAGACGTTGTGGGTAAGCGTTGTTATGAGGTTGTGCATGGTGAAGCGGCGCCGCCGGAGTTTTGTCCGCACACAAAATTGCTCGCGGACGCTTGCGAGCATCAAAGTGAAGTGGTCATGTCGCACCTGGGCGGCGCGTTCGATGTGCGAGTTGCCCCGATATGCGCACATGACGGGCAGATAGTAGGTTCTGTTCACTCGGTTCGAGATATCACCATGCGGAAAGAAGCGGACGACAAATTGCGTCGAGCCCACGAGTTTCAGAAGCAGCTGCTTGCAACTGCGGCTACAGCAATATTCACCGTGGATGCGAAGAGAAGAATCACAGGAGTTAACAAAGAGTTCTGTCAGATTACCGGATTCAATGAAGAAGACGTAATAGGAGAACCATGCCGTTCCTTTGTCGGGGAGCAGTGCGCCACGAGATGCGCACTGTCCGAGGACGCTAGAGATCTCGTTAAGGCACAGTCTGACATTAAGACAAGAAATGGGAAGGTTCTCACCGTGTTGAAGAATACCACGGTGCTTAATGGGGAAAATGGAGAAGTTATTGGAGGTATAGAATCCTTCGTCGATATCACCCAGTTGATACATGCCCGAATTGTTGCAGAGCAGGCGAGCAGAGCAAAGACAGATTTCGTGACCAATATGAGTCACGAACTGCGTACGCCTTTGAATGCAATTATCGGTTTTTCGGAATTGCTGCTGGACCGCTCCGCTGGCGAGCTCAACAGGGATCAAGAGCTGTATGTCGGGGACGTTCTCGATAGCGGTCGCCACCTTCTGGACGTGATCAACGGCATTCTGGATTTGGCAAAGGTGGAAGCCGGCAAAATGGAATTGGAATGTTCCCGTGTACCAGTCGCTCACATAATCAAGCAAAGCATGGTCATGATCAGAGAGCAGGCCATGAAACGCGGTCTCACTTTGAAATTGAGTATCGAAAATGACGTTGAAACCTTACACATATTCGCAGATGCAGTTAAACTAAAACAAATAATATACAACCTTTTATCCAACGCAGCCAAATTCACGCCGAACGGCGGGGAAATTTCCGTTCTCGCCCGGAGAATCGGCAATGAGTTCGTCATGAGCATATCAGATACCGGAATCGGTATAAGATCCGAGGATCATGAGCGGATCTTCGACATGTTCGAACAGGCTGATTCCTGCTACACCCGGAAAAAGCAAGGGGCAGGCATCGGTCTAGCCTTGACCCGGAACCTGGTGCATTTGCACGGAGGACAAATCTGGGTGGACAGCCAAGGCGAGGGCTTGGGCTGCACTTTTCATTTCGGAATACCGATACTCGAGTCGGCTGTAGAGATTGGTGAAAGTGAGACAGCATCGGTCGCCGAGCATGGCGGCAAGCACGGGGAAGCTCTTGCGGACGTGACATCTGAGCCTTCCTCCGCGTTCACCATTCTCGTAGTAGAGGATGTAGAGCTTAACTTGCACTTTGCTACTGCCATACTGGAAAAAACAGGGTATAAGGTCCTCAAGGCCATGACGGCTGCGGACGGCCTGAGGCTGGCGAAAACAGCCAGGCCAGATCTGATCCTGATGGACGTCGAACTCCCCGACGTAGATGGTTTGAGCGCAGTCCGGATGCTCAAACGGTCGTCAGAAACCTCACGTATTCCCGTCGTCGCTGTTACCGCTTGCGTCATGGACGGCGATGAAGAGCAATGTAGAGCTGCGGGTTGCGCGGCATATATTCCGAAACCCGTTGACACACGGCTGTTGCGGCAAGTCATTCGCGATCTGCTCCTGGACGCGGACGAGAAATGTTAGGTCAGTCCGCTCATTTTCACAAACGGGTCAAGGCATGAATCTCGAAAAAACCATTCTTGTGGTGGATGACGAACAGAGAAACCGGAATTTGATGCAGGCGATGCTCAAATCGCTGGGATACAAATCTATCTTGGCTGCCAACGCGACCGAGGCCTTGGCGAGAATAAACGAACAATGTGACTTGCTACTGCTCGACGTTATGATGCCGGGCATCGACGGATTTGAGTTGGCTCGGAAACTTCGAGAACACCCCGGCTTCGGAGATGTGCCGATCATCATGGTAACGGTGTTGACGAACAAGCAAGACCGGCTGGCGGCTGTAGAGGCCGGCGCCAACGATTTCATCACCAAACCGATTGACAAGCTGGAACTGAAAGTGCGCATGGCTTCCTTACTCAAAATGAAAGAAGCACAGGACGAAATCAAACGACACCGGGCCGAATTGGAGGCCACCGTTCACATGCGTACGGCAGCGCTTCGCGAGAGTGAAGGACGTTTTCGGGCCATCTTCGAAGCAGCTCAGGACTGCATTTTCGTTCAGGACACCAGCTTCCGGCATACCCAGGTCAATCCTGCCATGGCAAAGCTTCTCGGTCGCTCCGAAGAGAATATCCTGGGGCTTACGGATGAAATGCTCTTCGGAGAAGAAGCGGGAAATCGCGACAGAGAAGTGGCTACTCGGGTCTTATCCGGTGAAACTGTGGAGGAAGAACGCACTCGACTGGTGAACGGAGCGCCTGCCACTTTTCTGGAACTCAGAGTGCCCATTCGGGACGACTCTGGCAGAATCACCGGACTGTGCGGAATCTTCCGGAACGTTACCGACAGGAAGACCTTGCAAACGCCCCATCGATTAGCTGTCCCCGAACACTTTCTCTCGGAGGCTATGCTCCGGACTTTGGACAAAGCCCTGCTGGTTGCGTCCAGCGACAGCACCGTGCTCCTGACGGGGGAGAGCGGAAGCGGCAAAGATTACCTCGCCCGTTTCGTGCACGACCATTCAAAACGCGCCAATGGGCCATTCTTCACGATCAACTGTGCGGCGATCTCGTCCGAACTGGCCGAATCCGAGTTGTTCGGACATGAATCCGGAGCATTCACCGGCGCAACTCGAAAAAAAAGGGGGCTGCTGGAACTGGCTGAGGGTGGTACTCTCTTGTTAAACGAAATCGGAGAGCTTTCACTCCCTCTTCAAGCCAAGCTCCTGACATTTTTGGATACACGAACCTTTAGTCGCGTTGGAGGAGAAAAGACTGTATGCGTGAGCGCGCGACTGATGGCCGCAACGAATCGAAATCTCCAGGCGGAAGTCACCTCCGGAAGATTTAGGGCTGATCTCTTTTACCGCCTCAACGTATATTCGGTCGTTGTGCCTCCACTGAGACACAGAAGTGAAGACATTCCGGTCCTCACCCAACAAATTGTGGCAGAATTGGCGTCGGAAATGCAGCTCGACGGCATCCCGAGCCTCGATTCTTCCACCATGAACAAACTTCGCCGTTATGATTGGCCGGGGAATATTCGTGAGCTGAGAAACGTCCTCGAACGATCGCTCATAGTCGCACGAGGCGGACCGGTAACGATAGACTTGGGAATTGGAGACGGCCGCGAGAATGTGAGTCCGCTTTCCGACTGGAGTTGGACTGGCCGGTTTCCCCTGGATAAGTCATTGACTGACACGGCAGCGGATTTGAAACGCTGCTTGATACAGCACGCCCTCGATGCCTCCAATGGGAAAAGAATCGATGCCGCCCGCCTCCTGAATACAACCCGGGACTCTCTGAAAAGGCAGATGAAGACTTTGGGATTCTATTCCGCAGAGCGGGAATCGGAATTCTAGAGGGACATCGGGTGAAATCCTGCAACATAGCGCAGGCTTGACTGGCGACAATTCACAGCATGAGGGTAACCATTTGTTTTTGTAAGGAGACCCCAGATGTTCACTGAACCGCGGGAACGTTATCGCTTCCAATGGAAGGATTTGGGTAACATAGAAGAAGGGAGACCAAATCTGGGTCCCACAACCCTCGTGGCAGTCTATCGGCTTATGCAATACACCATGAGAGACGTCCTGATTGCAGAACATGATCCTCACACGGCCAGTGAGATTCTCGTCAAGGCAGGTAAATTGGCAGGTTCGGAATTCTGCAAGGCTGTTTTGGACACAAACCGCGGATTCGACGAATTCATTTCGGAACTTCAGGACAAGCTCAAAACCCTGAGGATAGGAATTCTGAGAATCGAGAAGGCGGACCTGGCAAAGATGGAATTTGTTCTCACCGTTGACGAGGACCTGGATTGTTCCGGGCTTCCCCTGATGGGAGAAACGGTGTGTGATTACGACGAAGGATTTATTGCCGGTATACTGGATACGTATACAGGCAAGCATTTCGACGTCAAAGAGATAGACTGCTGGGCCTCAGGCGAAAGAACCTGCAGGTTTACCGCAAAGCTGAAGAGTTGAGGTCGACAGGTGGATCAAGCCCGATCGGCCATAGTCCGAGAAGTGTCGCAGGCGCTCTCGGTTCTGCTGGGCGGTACCGTCCCCCCGCTTATTTTCGAGCCTGTGGAGGAACAGGAGGGAGAACTCCACGACCTGCTTAACACGACAAATCTTCTGATCAAGAAATTTGCCGAAGCCCAAGGATTTCTTTCTTCACTTTCAGAGGGAATTCTCGAAGTAGATCCTCCTGCAAAGAATTTTCTGATTTCCCCCTTTAAAAGGCTTCATTCGAATTTGAGGCATCTGACCTGGCAGACAAAACAAGTTGCCGTAGGGGACCTCGGTCAGCACGTTGACTTTCTGGGTGAATTTTCCAGTGCTTTCAATACGATGATCGCATCTTTGAGGGAAAAACGGGAACTCGAACGTGCATTGAAACGCAGCGAGGAACGGCTGGCTTTGGCCGTCGACGGAGCCGATTTGGGGCTGTGGGATTATGACGTGGCCACTGGAGAGGTAATCTTCAACAACCGATGGGCTGACATGCTCGAATACCGCCCTGAAGAGATCGAACAAAGCGTGCAATTCTGGCACGATCTTATACACCCTCAGGACAAAGGCTATTTTGAAGAGGCCTGGGAAGCCCATTTGGAAAACCGGACTCCCACATTCAGAGTGGAACACCGGTTACGCTCCAAATCGGGCAACTGGAAGTGGACACTCTGTATGGGGAGGATTGCCGACACTACCGTTCAGGGGCAGCCATCCAGGGTGGCAGGCATCCTCATTGACATCACGGACCGAAAAGCGGCAGAAGCTGAATTGCAAGAAGCGCACGCCAGCCTCTTGGAAGCCAACACCGAGATCATGGACAGCATCAGATACGCGCGCTCCATTCAAATGGCTTTCCTCCCCAATGCCCAAGAAATGGCATCCACGATGGGAGAACACTTTATCATCTGGAAACCCAAGGACGTTATCGGAGGTGACATATACAAATTCAAAACCGTTCCTGAAGGATTTGTGCTTTCGGTCATGGATTGCACGGGACACAGCGTCCCTGGAGCAATCATGACGATGATCAGCGGAGCCAGTTTCGATCGGGCAATGGAAGAGGTAGGGTACAAGGATCCTGCACTGCTGCTGAAACAGCTGAACCGGCTGGTGAAGCGTTCCCTCAATCAGCATTATGACGCGACTTTCTCTGATGATGGCCTGGACATAGGGATCTGCTTCGTAAACAGGAGTGAACACAAACTGGTCTACGCCGGGGCAAGGATAGGACTGTGGTGCCTCGGGCACGGAACAGTCAGCGAGATACCTGCAGACAGGCAAAGTATCGGATACAAGAGCTCCGACTTGGATTTTCCCTACCTGAGCCGTACGGTTTCCATTGACCGCGAGTTCACGTTTTACCTGTCCAGCGATGGCATGCTTCACCAGACCGGCGGACCAAGGCAACTCCCCTTCGGCAAGAAGAGGTTCAAACGGCTTCTCTTGGACTGTCGCGGAAAGCCGCTCTGCGAGCAAACACGCGTGCTCGAAGATGCTCTACAGGCCTATAGCCGTGATGAGCCCCAACTGGACGACATCACCATCGTGGGATTCAAAGCTTTTATCACCGGGAGGTCAAGATAGTGGCGTTATCCGTCCGCGAACTCTACACAAATCTCATGAGTGAGGGAATAATATTCTGTTTTTGCGGTTCCGTGTCCCAAAGTATTGTGGAAGGGATCGGGGAGACGCTGTGGCAAAGAATGGAACTTGAAGGTGCGCAGACCAGCACCATCGGCAAAGTGTTTCCGATTTTCGTGGAGCAAATGCAAAATATTTTGACCTATTCTGCGGAAAAGATTTGCTCGGATAAGAACGGAGGCGAAGAACTGCGCTTTGGCATCGTTACCGTTGGAAAGGCGGAGGGACGATTTTACGTGTGTTGTGGAAATTACGTCGACGGACGTGCCGCAGAAATTCTCGCTACTCGGCTCAGTGAACTTCAGACCATGAACAAGGAACAGCTCAAAGAATTATACAAACAACAACGCAAGATTGCGACGCTCGAAGGAAAGTCCACGGGGGCCGGCCTCGGCTTTATCGACATGGCGCGAAGAGCGAGCAAGCCATTGGAATTCGATTTGATCTCCGTAGACGACAACAGACTGTTCTTCTCGATGACAACCACGATTTGAGGGTACTGTGAATCAGCTTTTCGTACACGCTACAAAATCGAGCCCTCTGGTGCACTTCGATGCCAGTACCGGACTGCTTGAGATTAAGGGAAAGTCCTACCCGGAAAATGCCGCACAATTTTATGCCCCTATTCTGGAATGGGTAAGAGCGTACCTACAGGAATTCAGAGACAAGCACGTCGAACTGAACGTGGAGATGATTTATCTCAACAGCAGCAGTTCCAAGGCGTTCCTCAACCTATTCGACCTCCTGGACACCTGTGCCAAACAAGGGCAAAGCGTTGTCATAAACTGGCGTTATCATGAAGACAATGATACCGCACTGGAATGTGGCCAGGAGTTCAGCGAAGATCTGGAATCGGTCACGTTTAATCTGGTCGAAATATGCGAGGAATGAAGGACCGGTCGTCTGCAGGACGTGCCGATAAGGAGCCACCGGGTGGGGATGTGGACGACCGCGTGGCAGGTTCGTCCGAACGATCCTTCGTTGCCGAGAATTCCTGCCCCTTCGCTTTCAAGTACTTGAAAACGCATGAGTAACAGTCATCCTGATCGACGGTTGATGAAATGAATGCACCAAGTCTTTTTCAAACTGAAGAGGAAACGTTAAGGGATGCCGAAGAACTCCTTGCATCCGTGGATGCTCCGGATAAGTCTTGGAGTTCTCACTACCGTGACCTTACCGACAAGTACAGGAAATTGTTGAGTCAATTTCGGAGGCTCGTGAATATTGGCGATGCCATGCAGAATGAACTCAGCGCATTAAACGACCAGCTCACGCGCTCTGAGAATAAGTTCCGCATACTGTTTGAACAATCTCGAGACGCTATCTTCGTTACCTCGGGTGATGGCATATTTGTCCATGCGAACCAGGCGTTTTCAGACATGTTTTCTTTCAGCCTCGAAGAGATACCGAAGACAACGTTTTCCGATCTGTGGGCGGAGCCGGACCGTAAAGCGTCTTGGAGCGAAAATCTCGAGAAAACAGGTTATGTCCAGGATTTCGAATGGCGGGCGAGAAGTAAAGACGGCCGGATTGTCGACTGTTTGCTGACTACGACAATGGGTCGTGCAGAAGATGGAACTTTCCTATACCAGTCCATTTGTCGGGACGTGACTCAACAAAAAATGGCCCGGGAAGCACTTCGTCTGTCCGAGGCGAAGTACCGGTTAATTTTCGAAAACTCTCCAGTGGGTATCGTGCACTTTGATATCCAAGGCACCATCACCGCGTGCAATAGCACGGCAGCAGATATGCTTGGAGCGTCCCGGGTCCTTCTCATCGGGCAGAATCTGTGCGTCATCTCCAAAGAGGACAACGTTCTGACTGCACTTAGAGATGCTGTCTCAGGTAAAATCAGTCACTATGAGGGATATTACACGTCCGCTGAGAGGAAAGAGAATTCCGCATTGCGATGTGCATTTGCTCCTATAGTGGCCCCTGACGGATCCGTGGTCGGATGCACCGGAATATTCGAGGACATCACCGAGCGCAAGCGGACCGAACGCATGTTGGAAACCACCCTCCGGCGCTTCTACACCATCTTATCCAGCGTGCATGCGGGGATTTTGCTCGTGACAGAAGACGGACGAATCGAGTTCGCCAACCAGGCATTCTGCAATTTGTTCGACCTGGCGGATCTCCCGTCCACCCTTATTGGATTGCATTCCTCCGACATGATTCAAAAAATCCGGGATGTTTATGTCTCCGCAGAGAAGGCGGTGGCTCGCATACAAGAAATTATTGCTCAGCAAGGCCCTATATGCGCCGAAGAAGTTGGCATTCGCGACGGCCGGACGCACTTACGAGATTTTATCCCCATCCTCATTGATGGAAAGCGTTATGGCCGTCTCTGGTATCATCAGGATATCACTGATCGCAAACAGGCGGAGGAGGCGCTTAGAAAAAGCGAAGAGCTGTATCGTCGAATTTTCGAGAATATTGAGGACGTGTATTTTGAAACGGGCATGGATTCCGAGATCTTGCAACTCAGCCCTTCGGTGGAAAGAATCCTGGGATACATGAGAGAAGAGATGATAGGACTTTCAGACTTTTATTTCTATGTCATGCCGGAACAGAAAAAATTATTGCTGAAGAAACTTCGTGAAAACGGAGTAGTACGGGATTTTGAAGCCCAGTTCCGATGCAAGAACGGGATTCTGAGGATGTGCTCGATAAATGCCCGCCTGATTTACGACGAAGCCGGTAATCCGGAACGCAGCTGCGGAGTTCTCAGGGATGTTACGGAACGCAGGAAGGCTGAAGATCAAATCAGGGCATCCCTTGAGGAGAAGGAAGTGCTTCTCAGGGAAATCCACCACAGGGTCAAGAACAATTTTCAGATAGTTGCGGGACTTCTTACCCTTCAGGCCGACCACATACCTGAAGAAGGGCTTCAAACAGTCCTCCGGGAGGCAGAAGCCCGCGTCATCGCCATGGCGCGAGTGCATGAGAAATTGTACCACTCCGAGCAACTCGGAGAAATCAGGATGGACGAGTATCTATCCGAACTCGCACAAGAATTGATCGGCTTTCACGGACAGGACAATATGCGAATGATTTTCAAAGGGAATATAGAATCGATCGCCTTCGACGTCGACACCGCCATCTCTTGCGGGTTGATCACAACCGAACTCGTGACCAACGCCATAAAGCATGCGTTCCCACATGTTCAGGAAGGTGTGGTTGAAATACATTTGCGGGCGATGCACGGAGATGCATACGAATTGACGGTTCGAGACAATGGAATTGGCCTTCCTGCAGATTTCATTTTAGGGAAAAGCGAGTCCTTGGGTCTCAAGCTCGTACAAGAATTCGCAAAGCGCTTTGGAGGTCAAATCTCTCTGGACCGAGACAACGGTACCGCAATACGGATTCGCTTTCGCCGGGACTGATGATCGAGAGGAGCCGGGCAATAGAAACCAATGCGCTTTCAAAAGAGTAACATTGAAAGGCTGGTTCGCGGCCTGTCCTGCCGGATCTCCTCAGCTCCGAACGGCGCGGCCTGGCTTCGCTACGGAGACCCGCCAGGATAGGCTTCATCCATTCTCACTTGTCTGATAGCGCATTGGTATGGCAAGTTCACGAATGCCGGTCGTCGAAGATGACATACCGTGACGTGCGGTCTCGGCCGACCGATTGGCCAAGATGGGGTATGAGGCGATGGGCCCATCTCTGTGCGGAACGTTGGAAACAAGGAGTGCTGATACGCATTCGCCACACGATTTGTGAGATGTCAGCGCTGGGGGCTCTCCTGAGCGCAGTGATGAGACGGCTCTGCGTCGTCCGCAGCGAAGGAGTGCCCCCAGCCTGTGCCCGGCCGAGCTACCGGTAAAAAAGCGAATCCATATGAGCGATGCATTCTTCTGGAACGGAGAACTTGGCGGGTACACAGGATGTGATCAGGCGCCGCACAGGACGGGTGAAGGTCCGGATCCCGTTGACGGTGTCAAGAGCTCAGTACGAGGGCGTACCATGAACCGTCGCAGCAGACGGCGGTCTTTCCAGATGGTTTGACGCCGCATTTTCTCTGCCGCCGGGGCATCATGGCTGAACTTGCCGTTTACGCTATTCTGTCTCACGAGGTCCGTCGATCCATGGTGCAAATATCGGACGAAATAACAATCCCAAGCGAAGAAATTGAGGTGCAGGCGGTACGTGCGCAGGGGGCCGGCGGCCAAAATGTGAACAAAGTGTCCACGGCCGTTCATCTACGGTTTGATATACAGGCATCATCACTACCCGACGCTTGTAAAGAAAAGCTGTTGATGCTGAATGATCAGCGAATTTCAGGAGATGGCGTCGTCATCATCAAAGCACAACGGTATCGTAGCCAACTGAAGAATAGAGAAGATGCAATCCGGAGGCTGCAAGATCTCATCAGAAGCGTAATGGTTCCTCGCAAGAAGCGGCACGAGACGAAGCCAACGAAGGGGTCCACGGAAAAGCGTTTAGAAAATAAAACGAAAAGAGCACGGGTAAAGGCACTGAGGGGAAAAGTGGATGATGAGTAGTTGCGCCTGCGTACAGGAGTAGGAGCATCTCACAGATGCGGTGAGACGCGAAAACTTTTCTCCTCAAGGCCCATTCCCGTATGGTAAAGTTGAGGCGATGCCCGAGAAGAACCGATCAAGAAGGGCACGCATTCAGGTGGCGAGTTGACAAGCAGCCGACGCTGCATCCATAAATATCGTTTCACGTAAACTTCCGCGATGTGGGGAGGATCATGAGATGACAGAGCAGACAACAAACAGCTTTATTTTTTCGAGCGAGGGAGAAGGACTTACTGTCACCCCCAACCTGGCAAGCTTGTCTGAAGAAACTATTGACCTGGGCACTTTATTTGTGGATTCCGTTTCGCCCACCGGCAGTTTCGACCTGCGACGGTCTCGGTTGAGTTCCTTTGGGAAGTTGCTCGAGGCAATTCCAATTCCTACGATGCTTGTTGACGAATCCTACCATATAATCTTTGCCAATAGAGCTTGCAACAGACCGGGCATCGAATGCGGAAAGATAGAAGGCAGTAACTTTTCA
>DATHCX010000065.1:0-38748 GCA_035319325.1 Desulfomonilaceae bacterium | reverse complement strand
AATGTTATTGAAATTCGCGGTCCGGAGCTCCTGTCCAAGTATATGGGAGAAAGTGAACGCAACATTCGGGAGCTGTTCCGGCAAGCGAGGCAGATGGCTCCCACGGTGTTGATTCTCGACGGAATCGATTCCATAACGTCTTCCGGATGGTCTGATTCCAAGATTATCGACCGAATGGTCAATCAGATTGTCATGGAAATGAATTCGGTTCCCGGAGACAAACCTGTTCTGGTAGTCGCAGTAGCGAACCGGGCGGAGGATGTTCCTCCCGCGCTGAGAGCTACAGGAAAGTTCGACAATGAGCTTCGCCTGAAACTGCCGGAATTTGACGACCGACTCAAAATCTTTCAAAAATATCTGACAAGAGAACGAGTGCTATTCTCAGGAGATCTCGAGAAAATCGCGGAAAACTCTCAGCGTCTCACCGGAGGAGATATCGAGGAAGTGTGCCGCCAGGTGCTCCTGAAAGCAGCACGCAACGCTGTGAGCGACAACCCCGATCACCCATGGCAGGTCACCGTCTCCGAACAGGACATGCTCAAGGTGCTCGATGTGTGGAGATTCACGCCTGCGTAAAAAAAGGTTTAGCAATCTCACCGGGGATTGGTAAATCCCGGCACGAATATTTCCCGGGACCGACGAATCGAATTGAGCGAGCGATTCTCGGGGATGTGTGCGGAGCGGGGATGTGGAGCTCACGATCGGTGGGCGAATTTCAATAATAGTAAACCAGATCGGCAAAGAAACCCGACCACTGAGTGTTTACTTCGAACAGGTCCTGCTGGAGCTGCAGGTTTGTGTATCGCCACCCCCCGCGCAGTCCCACGATGCCGAGGACCGTTTGCGGCGAGAGCACCCCAGTCGCAACTTCCGCCTCGTCAATTCGACTGCCTGTTCTCAGTGACCGACGGGCACGGGCCTCGAAAGACCAGGACAGGGTGCCCCAATTGAGGGGATTCCACACGAGCTGAATTCCTGCGGTGACAGGCCGGGGGGCAACGATGGAGAGAGGGCCGAATGGGGTAGTCGCCACGGCAAATTGCGGCCGCGTGGGGTAAAAATCCATATTCACGCCGAACCGCATACAAGGGGCGCTCAACAGGTCAAAATCGAATCCATAATGAAAATTGGGCCAGTCCAACCTGCCGCCTGCGCCCCCGCCTCTGAAGGTCCGCAAATACGCGTCGTATTGGCCTCGCAGCGAAAGGCGGCTCAACTGCAGCCTCACCAGGGAATCTATAATAATCCCTTGATCTTCATAGCCCAAATCCTTGATCAGATCCAAACGCTGGTCAGTAACGGAGTTGGTCAGATCACCCGACAATTTCAAGAAAAGTGTTCTTACCCGCGCTTCCGCCCGCAATGTGGGCAGGAACAAAAAAGGCACCCGGCGGTCCACAAGGCCCGGCATGTCGCCTTCCAGAGTTCTCCGTAACGTCTCTACGCCCGGTATTATGCTGCTGAAGGGATCATAGCCGATACAAACCTGGGCCTGAGTGTGGGTGATTGCGTGAACTGAAATGATGACGACGAGAACGCCGATCAACGCAGTTGATTTTATGCTAATTGGAGGCATGGAGGGGCGGTGCTCCGCTTGATTCACTTTAACTATTTATCGTAAATATCTCATAATTAAGATTAAATCAAGCTATTTTATTCCTCTGCCTGCCGCAGCTTCAGCTCACGAGCCCGCGACAATTTCCTCACATCCAGCCTCCATAAGAGTGGCCCCGTAGATTGCGGCACCCAGTGCGCCCATCATCTCGGGTTCCGGGGGAACCAGCAATTCCCAACCTGTCTCTCGTTTGATGAGATCCACCACGCACGGGTTCCGCGCGACTCCACCCGAGAAAACCACCGGCTCACGTGCAGATATCCTTTTCAACATGGATAGAGACCGTTTCACCACGGACAGGTGTAAAGCGCGGGCGATATCCTCGGGCCTGTAGCCCCTTGCCATGAGCGACGTGGCCTCGGATTGGGCAAAGACCGTGCACATGGTGTTTAGCATGAGCCCGGGTTCGCCCTGCAAGGCGAAATCCCCAAATTCCTCGATGGGAACCTGAAAGCTCGTTGCCATGAATTCCAAAAATTTGCCTGTTCCCGCGGCGCAGCGATCATTCATCTCAAATTTTCGAACTTTTCCGCTTCCATCGACGAGGATCGCCTTGGTGTCCTGGCCGCCGATGTCCAAGACGGCCCTGCATTCGGGAAACACCTGCCGCGTACCCAGTGCGTGGGCCCCGATCTCCGTAATGGAGTCGCAGTCGAACGTGTCTTGAATCAGCTTCCTTCCGTATCCGGTGGCATACATACCGTCTCCGGAAATTCCATCCAGCATGCGAGCGGCTTGGGCCAAGGGATGATAAGTGGTGGGCGCTTGCTTGCTGTCGACGATGCGCGCAGTCTCCGAATCGAGAACCACGAGCTTGATGGTTCGAGAGCCAACATCAATACCGGTGATGAGCATGAATATCCTCGCACAGACACACCGAGGCGACCGGCAATCAACACTTTTTCGAGCTTGCGATCATATCAATGGGGATTACCGGGGGCTTCCGCCTCACTGAACCACGACGCCGGGAAACAGGTTGCAGCCCCGGCACACTCGCTACGCGAAGCAGAGCCTCGTGTCTCGCGGGGCGCGTGATATGTAATTTTTTGGAATTGTGCCTTTGCCAAAGAATCGGTTCACACAACCAGTGTCATTGCGAGGAGTGAAACGACGAAGCAATCTGTTCTTAACGGTCAGGAGATTGTCGCGAACTCACGCCCTCGCAATGAGGACCACATTCTGTCTCAAGTGAATAATTCCGAAAACTCTTTTACCGATGCGATTTCACATATTTGAAATCGCATCGGTGTTAGCAGCCAGTCCGGAAGGCCGTTTCTTGGCTGAACCAGGCCCTCCGGAAACTGTCCTGCACACATGGGTCATTTGTCCTGTCTACTGCTCAACAGCCGGCCGGTCTCTTCCCCCGGCCGCGCAATGAGCCGAATTCTTAATGCGGTGCTTTGTCATTTGATGCGTTCCAGAAAAGCTTCGGTTCGGGTTCTGAGTTGCTCAACGTCTTCCATGGCGTAATCAGTCTCGATGCGGAGAGTCGGGACGCCTGCCGTCTCGAGGCTTTCTTCGACGGGGATCGATTCGATCTGATACGGTTGGCAGAACTGGAGTCCGTAATGAATGACACCGTCAGCCCGGTAGTCTTCCGTCATCTGTTTCACGTGCTGCAGCCGGTCCGGATTCGGGCTGAATATGGCACAGTCGATCTGGAAATAGCGATCGACGAGCGCCTCCATAAGCTCATCGACCGTAGTGCCGGAATTGTCCACAAGGTTTCGAGAACCTCTCTCGCCGACACACGATTCTTCTCCCACAATGACCGCTCCCGCCGATTCAACGATCCAGGGGAGCTTCCAATTGGGGACTGCCATGGGACAGCCGGAAAGCAGGATACGCGGCGCACTTTTTGGCCCCACACCGGTACCGGCTTTGATTCTTTTTTCCAATTCGTCGCAGATCGCATGGACGGATGCCGTGAAGCGGACCGGATCGTCGTAGAAGAATACCTGGTTGATCAACAGCGCGTCCAGTCCCGAGATCGGAGCGGGGTCCGCTTTTCTCAATGAAGATAACCGGTGAATCGCCTTGCGTTTCTCATTGACGAGATCGATTCCGGCCTTCAAACGCTGAGCATGGATGTGCACACCCGTGAGTTCTTCCACAGCAGTCCTGAACCTTCCGAACTCCGTTTTCAGGAGCGCCCGACCTTCCTGTGATTTGGTTTGAGGCAGATCCATCACGTACAGATTGGGGGCCAACCCCTGGAAAATCTCGTATGACTTCTTCTTTCCGTCGCACGTATTCTCGCCGACGATCATATCCGTGCATTCCACGTACGGGCACACCTTACCCAGTTTGAACCCGAAGAACGATTTAATGAGTGCGCAGGTGTTTCTCGGGAGCAGCTTCTCCACCTCTTCCGACGCAAATTCGGCTCCCGCGCATAGACCCACGAAATTTGCGTCCGCGGCCTTCACTATTTCCTCAGGGACAAATACGCAAAACGATCCGACAACCTTGTGACCCTGGTCCTGTCCGTCAACGAGTTCTTTGATTCTGAGCCCATGAACTTCGGACATGACGAAATTAAAGTAATCCATACCGGCAGGCCGGTTGCCCTGAGTAAGAAACAGGTCTTGATATCCTTTGCCGAGAATTTGAAGCAACGCGTCATGTGCGGAAAGATCCAGGCCCAATTTGGTCCACATCTCGTCGTAGGGGGAACTCATATGATTTCCTTTCGGCATATTGGAGCTAGTTGCACGCCCCCTGGCACAGCTGGGGGCTTACTGTTGTTTTGGTTATTAGTTTTTCCTATTTCTTACATCGGAATATATTATAGCAAGGTGCGCTGGGTCAAGGGGAAACTCTCCATCCGAGTAATCATTCAGTCTCGCGAGGAAACCACCGTTTTTCTGCCATTGCGAGGATTCAAACGACGAAGCAATCTCGATGTTCAAGGCCGGAGATGCTTTGCTTCGCTCGCAGTGACAGCCTTGTCCCCACCCGGAACTGAATGGATACGTTTGAAACGTTTTTTTTGGAATGGCATCGTACTGGTAGTATGCTATGTTTATCAGACACGAAGTGTTGCACGCACAATTTGGGAAAGGAGCATTGATTATGAGAGAAGAGGTTCAGGCGGCCCTTGATATGGTTCGTCCGCAGCTGCAGGCGGACGGGGGAGACGCCGAGATTGTTGAAATTACTCAGGACGGAGTTGTGAAGCTCCGATTGAAAGGGGCGTGCGGCGGATGCCCCATGAGTCAGATGACGCTCAAGATGGGAATCGAAAGAATTCTCAAGGAAAAAGTACCCGCGGTAAAAAGCGTGGAATCGGTCATATAGAACCGTTCAGACGTGTCCATACTCTGGTTATTCCTGGAAGGGGCTTGTCCAAGGCCCTTCCAGGAGGACGAACGTCCGCACCAGCCGTGGAACAGATCGGCTTGCCTTCCCAGCCAGACACTTTTGTGCTTTACATCATCACCGGCCGAAGATAGTATCCGCCCGATTCCATCACGCGATTTCAACAGCAGATGAAGATAAAAAGACTCGAAATTAAAGGGTTCAAGAGTTTTCCGGATAAAACCGTTCTGGAATTCAAATCGGGAATCAGCGGCATTGTAGGACCGAACGGTTGCGGGAAGAGCAACGTGTTCGAGGCTATACGCTGGTGTATGGGCGAGCAGCGCGCGAGAACCCTCCGGGGCAAAAAGATGGATGATGTCATTTTCAACGGCTCCGAATCTCGGAAGTCCGTGGGAATGGCCGAAGTCAAACTTGTCCTGGCAAACGTCGATGGCCAGGCGCCGCCTGCCATGGCGGATTACGAAGAAATCATGATAGGCCGGAGACTTTTTCGCGACGGAGAATCTCAGTACGAAATCAACAACATACCCTGTCGATTGTCTGACATTACCGATTTCTTCCTCGACACTGGAGTGGGAAGGAACTCCTACGCAATTATCGAACAGGGCCGTGTCGATGTCGTCGTTGCATCGAAACCTGAAGACCGCCGGGTGCTCATCGAGGAGGCGGCGGGGATAAGTCGATACAAATCCAGAAAGGAAGCTGCCCTCAAGAAACTGGAACTCACCAGGCAGAACCTCACGAGGATCAATGATGTCATAGCGGAAGTCAAACGCCAGAGCGCCGCCTTGAAAAGGCAGGCCTCCAAAGCTGAACGGTACAGAAAACTCAGTGAGCGGTTACGGGAACTGGACCTGAACCGGCACGCTGCGAGGTGTCGTGAGCTTCAAGACCGCATCGGACGCTTGAAAATCCAACTCGAAGACCAGAAAACACGGCTCATGGAAAGTGAGTCCACGCTTGCGTCCTCGAGTGCTCGACTGGAACGGGACCGCTTGAAATCGTTGCAGGTCGAAAAGGGCTTGAAAGATCTCTTGGAATCCCGACACGGAGTAGACCTGGAACTCACCTCCGTCAGGGCTGCGGTGGACAGGGATCGCTCCAGAGTTTCGCAACTCAAAGACAGCAGGCAACTCACTGCGGCTGAAAAGAAAGTCCTGGAAAAAACGCTGGGTGAGATTCGGTGCAATCACGAAAACCTTGCGACGAGTAGATCGGAAATTGCGGCGGAAATCGAGTGTTCAGACAAACAACTGAAACAGGTGCTGTCTGAAATAGCGGACACGGAGCGACGCCTTGGGCACGAACGGAAAACCGTCGAGCGACTCAAAGAAGACATTTTTCGTAATCTTCAGGAAACCGCGCAGGAAAGAAATCGTCGGGAAAGCCTTACGCGGAGGGGTTCCGAAATCGCTGCGGCCGTTTCCAGGGCCGTAGCGGATTCGCACACCACCGAGGCCGGTCTCGCGGTTCAAAAGGAAGAGAAACTCCGCATCTCCGGGGAGGCCGCAGATGTCTCCCGGCTCCGCGCTGAGGCAGTAGCACGCAAGACTCGCGCGGTGGAGTTGCGTCAGGAATTTCAGAAAAAAGTCGCTGCGCTGAGAAGCGAGCTTGCGACAGTGGATAAGAAGCTTGCGGCCACAAGAGCCCGATTGGAATCCCTGGAGGAGATGCAACGAGATTACCGGGTGTACGACGAGGGTGTCCGGTTTCTCATGAAGGAGGCTGCGTCCGCGAACCAGGCAACGCTCTTCGGCCCTGTCGGCGAGTTGGTGGAAGTTCCCCCCGAATTCCAGAAAGCAGTCACTGCGGCATTGGGAAGTCGGCTCGGCTACGTGGTGGTGGAATCCGCCAGACAGGGAATGGAAGCCGCGTTTTGCCTGGAAGAAACAGCTGCGGGGAGGGCCACCTTCGTTCCCCTTCGGCCCCGGTGGGGCAAAGAATCGAATTCCTCGAACCTCCCTCCCTCGCTGAAACCGATTCTGGAAGTAGCCAGATTCAAGGAAGGATGCGAGCATCTCGGAGAGTTTCTTCTCGACGGCTGTTATCTGGTGGAAAGCATGGCGGAGGCACTTGAGATCTGGGAACAGAATACCCTGCAGGTGGACCTGGTAACCGCAAAAGGGGAACTGATAAACCGTCATGGGGAAGTCTCAGGCGGCTCCCGGGACACCGTGCAGGACGAGGTGTTTGAAAAAAGGAGGGAAATACAGGAGCTTCGTGAAGCCGCAGAGTCTCTGGAAGAACTCCTTCGCGATCTGAATGCTTCGCTGAAGAAGGAAGAATTATCGCTGGAGCACCTTTCTCTCGAAATCGAAGACTTCGAACGGGTCATTAACGAATTAAGCATGAAAGAAATCAGGATTCGCAAGGATTCTGAACAACTGGATTACCAGATTGCTAATTCCGAGCGAAGAAACCAGGTGCTCCGCCTGGAACAAGACAGGCTGAAAAAAGAACAAAACGGGATTGTTGCGGATCGAGAAAAAACTGCGGAAGCCATCGAGCGACTGGAACACCGGCGAATCGAGATGGAAAAAGAACGCGAACTGGTGGGCGGCAACCTGGAAGAACTCGCCAGGAACGCGGGACTCAGCTCAAAAGCCACAAGCGAGATGCGTGTGAAACTAGCTCAACTGGAGGAACGGGGCCGTTCCCTGGAACGGGAGTACAAAGGGTCGTTAGATGCGATCGTGCAGCATGAAAGCAGGATATCGGGCCTGGACCAGGAATTGGCACGCAGCACCCGGGAAGAGGCGAGGCTCGAGGGGGAACTTGCTGAAGCTGCGCTTCGAGAGCAGCATTTGATGGAAGAGCACGAGGCACAATCCCGAAAAATACAGGGATTGAAAAACGATTCCGAAGCACTCTCCGAATCTGTGAAACGGCTTGAGGAGGATGCTGCCGCGGCCTCGAAGATCACCAGGGAACTGAGAGAGCGCACGCACGACTTGGAAGTGGAAACGGTACGGGATGAGCAGATCCTCGAAGACCTCGTGGAAAAGATACTCGAGCGCTATCATCTGGATCCTCGTACAGTGCCTGCTCCGGATACTCTCCCCGATGAATCCGAAATCTCCGATATTCGCGCAAAAATGGAATCAATGGGCGAGGTAAACCTCGCCGCAATTGCAGAAAGCAAAGAAATAGAGGAGAGACTCGCCTTCCTTCGAGAGCAGGCCGATGATCTGCAAAAAGCCGTAGATTCGCTGTACGCGACCATAAACGCAATAAACAAAACCACGCGGGAGCGCTTTCGCAACGCGTTCGACAGCATTAACGAAAAGTTTCAGGAGATCTTTCCGTTTCTTTTCAAAGGCGGTGAAGCGAGGCTGGAACTAACGGACGAGGAAGACTTGCTGGAAACAGGCGTGGACATCATGGCTCGTCCTCCCGGAAAGCGCATTCAGAATATGGATCTCCTGTCAGGGGGAGAAAAGGCGCTCACCGCTGTTGCCCTCATTTTTTCAATTTTTCTGACGCGGCCGTCGCCATTTTGCCTGCTGGACGAGGTGGACGCTCCCCTTGACGACGCAAACCTTGTCAGGTTCAACGAAATGCTGAAGCAGTTGTCCGGCAAGACCCAATTTCTGGTAGTGACCCATAACAAGAGAAGCATGGAAGCAGCTGATTCTCTCTATGGCGTCACCATGGAAGAACCCGGGACTTCACGCGTAGTTTCCGTGCAATTCATGGATTAAGGTAGTTCTCGAAAATTGTGTCGGATTTTCTCATCGTTTTGGCCCGCATGCCGGTGGTCCAATCATGTCATTGCGAGGAGTGGAACGACGAAGCAATCTCTGTTTAGGTCAGTTGGAGATTGCTTCGGGCTTTGCCCTCGCAATGACAATCTTCCAATCTTTTCGCGTAATCAAAACCGACATTACCTTTGAGAATCCCTATAATCGGGGAAGCTCTCCTCGCAACGCCGATTCGCATTCGCATCGAGAAGAATCGGGAAGCACCTTTCTCACGCCAGGACGGTTCCCCCGATCGTACTGCCTTGAAGACAACTTCGTATCATGCCAGGAGTTTTTGCACGAAGCGGGGAAGAGCAAAAGCCGCGGGGTGCACCTGAGGCGAATAATAGTCCAGCTTTTCCAGTAACGAGGGATCAAGGGCCCCCGTCCGCGTCTTCACGGGGTCCACGGATTGTGAACAGAAAGTGAAGGACCACAATCCCCCCGGATATGAAGGTATGGTTGCCAGATATGGTGTCGCCGATCCTGCGCCGAAGACCTCCCTCAAATCGGCCACGGAATGAGCGAAGACCTTTTGCATGAAAAGCGGACTTTCGGTCTGAAACACCGCGGCGCCGCCGTCTTTGAGTCCCTTTTTTATCGCCTCGTAGAAGGAGATCTGAAAGAGCGCGACTCCAGGGCCGACCGGATCCGTAGAATCTACCAGCACCAGATCGAACTCCCCGTCGAATTCACTTACATACGCGGCTCCGTCCCTGCACACAATCTGCACCCTTGGATCGGAAAGCCCAGCTGAGATTTCAGGAAAATACTCACGGCAGGTATCGACGACCAACGGATCGATCTCGCACAGGGTGACCGATTCCAGGCCCGGATACTTCACCAGCTCCGTTACGACGCCGCCGTCTCCGCCGCCAATGACCAGAACCTTTTTCGGATTCGACAGGACGGACATCCCGGGATGCGTCAGCATCTCGTGGTATATGAACGAATCCTTTTCCGTCACCATGAAGCACCCGTTCAGGATCAGCACGCGCCCCATGACGTCGGTATCGAATATTTCAATTCTTTGAAATTCGCTAGTCCGATCGAACAGCTTCCTGGAATACCGGACCGAGAAGGCCGTTCCGTTTTCGTACATTTCCGTGAACCATTGAGATTGTGTCAAGGACATAGCACCACCGCCGCAAAAACCGCTCCCACCTTTGTGACGGTGAGCGTGGCCGAAATGCTTCTTATCTCACGAATTCGCTTGCCCCGTATCGTCTCCATGCCTTCCCTGACCATTTCACGGCAGGCTTCTTCGCACGGACCTGCTTCTCCATAGCGAGAGCATTCCATGATGAGGCCTGCAGATTCGGGATCTTCGGGAATGCCGACAGCCACGGACGCGGATATGACCGCACCCGGTTCGTAGCAGACCAGTTCCCCGTATGCCAGCGGCACCAAAGACCCCTTTGGCAGTTCGAAGGGCTCCACTTCTCTTGCTCCGGGCGGAAGAATACTGCTCAATTTGATCAGGTTCGTATCTCCGACGCGGGCGTCCAGGAGCGCGGCATCAAAGGCGTTCAGCCCTGTTGAAGCCTCCCCTGAGCCGGATGTGAGAAAATACCGTTTCAGTGGTCCAATCATACACGTGCCTCCTGCATTATATGTTGATTTTTATAACAGATTCCCTTCGATCCCGTAAATAGTCAAAAATGCCCCGCACGGACAACCGAGCGCGCTGCAGGCTTCTGCTTGTGCGTCTGTGGAGTGACTTGCTAATCGGGAGGGTCTGATCTGCCGGTCAGGTTGCTTCGGCTGCTAAGGGTGTTGTTCATTCTGGAGCAGCGTCGGTCGGTGATCGTTGCTGAATCAACTCCTCTTTGAGCTGATCCATTTCCTCTCGTAGAGCTTCTCTGCTCCCGTGGACGAACATCTCGTTTTTCGCAAGGCGATCTTCCAGAACCTGGATCTTAGGCATCATGAAGAACAATGCGTACACGCCCAGCCCTGCCAGCATGATCAGGTTAAAAATTTGCACCGCCCATAACCAGGTGCTCACCTTTTGGCTATCCTTTCGAGATGTATCCGGAGAAACGGGGGGTTCGGTCCGCGATGAGCCGGATCGGTCACCCGTTTGTATTCGGGCAGGTGGGGTCTCTGTCTTAGGGGGGTTGATGTCTTCCCCGCGGGACTCTGCGGAGAGATCTCTCGCCGAATTTCGGAGATCCGCAGCAATTTTGATGGGGATTTTCCTTGTTTCCCGGACTTTTGTGCCCTGGTAGACCTTTATAACGATGTCTTTCCCATCTAATTGCGCCAGTTGAGCTGCATCCGGCTCAGGAATCAAAACGATGAAAATACCGGAATCAGCGGCCAGCGTGAAACGATCCCAGTTTTCCCGCTTGATCTTTTCTTGTTCCGGTTTCTTGATTATTTGAAAATACAGCAGTCCCTTTTCCGGAAGTTCGACTCCCAACACCTGGTCAAGCCCCGAACGATTGTCGACGTTGAGAATCTCGCCTTTCTTGAAATTGCTTTCATTGAACACTATCGACGACTTTTCGATGTTTAACGATACATCCCGACCAGTTCCAAGCTGGACAGTGCGGTCTTTTTCAGTGACCGTCTCCGACGACAGGAGAACCTGATCGTCCACCTGAACGGTGAGCAGATCCGAAGGACTTTTCCCACTGAAAAGATTCCGGGTCGTCTTATCGACAAGTTTCACGCCCAGGGATTTAGTCAAGGAGTCCTGGAACGTTCGCGTCGCGGCGTTGTAGAGCGTCCCTGCGAACGGAACAGGTTTTGAGGCCTTATTCGTCGCGTCGATCCATTCGATGTTGATCTGGCCGACGCTCATAATCAGAGCACGGTTCTTGGAATTCAGGATGAGGGCAAATGAGCGGAACTTGTCCTGGGGATCGGTTTTTTTTATGATTAACTCTTTGCCTGATATGGTCATGGTCACTTTTGGGACGAAGTTTCCTTGCGCATCCTTGATTCCGTACGTCTCGCACATGGCTTCGCCCGAAAGCACAAGAATCCCCAGCAGGATCAGTAACCCGATCCGCAGTATGTGGGTACCTGGAGAGTCATTTGTTTTTGTTGCGCTCATCGTCCCCTGTACAAAGAAAGCCCATGCATTGAAAGCAAAGGCTTTTCTTACGGTTGCGCATCTTATCAGGGAAAAGAGGGGAAATCAACGAATAAGTTTGGAGTTGCGACCTCGGTTTTACATTATAATACCACGAATCTACGGAAACGAACGGAGCGCTCTCGATGGACCATCAACACATCCGGATTTCTCAAGCATCCCGACAAATACCGCCTTTTCTCGTCATGGACGTCCTCGAAAAAGCCATGGAAATGGCCGAAAACGGTGAGGATATCATTCACCTGGAAGTAGGGGAACCGGACTTCGACACTCCCGACAACATCGTTCAAGCGGGTATCGAAGCAATGCGCGCCGGAAAAACCCATTACACACCCAGCATTGGGATTCCGGAACTCAGGCGAGCAGTGGCCGCTCATTACCGGGAACGTTATGGTGCGGACGTCGATCCTCAGGATGTGGTCATAACCTCGGGTTCGTCTCCGGCAATACTTTTGATTCTCTCCGCGCTGTTGGACCCGGGTTCGGAGATTATTCTTGCGAACCCTCACTATGCCTGTTATCCCAATTTCATCCGCTTTCTCGGCGGAGAGCCGGTGTTCGTGTCCGTTTCCCCAGACGACGGTTTTCAGTTGAATCCCGACGAAGTGGAAGCAGCGATTACGGACAGGACCCGGGCGATTCTCATTAATTCTCCGTCCAATCCCACGGGTATCGTCATGGAACCCTACCGAATGAAACGCCTTGCACAGCTCCACGTGCCCATAATCTCGGACGAGATTTATCACGGCCTGACATATGAGGGCACAGAACACTCCATTCTCGAATTCACTCGTAACGCTTTCGCGGTCAACGGCTTCTCCAAGCTGTACGCCATGACCGGATGGAGATTGGGCTACTTGATACTGATTCAGGAGTATTTGCGTCCCATCCAAAAAATGATTCAAAATTTTTTCATCAGTCCTGCCGATTTTGTGCAATGGGCTGGTGTCGAGGCCCTCACCAATTCTTCCGACCAAACCCGCGCCATGAAAGAGACATTCAACCAGCGCAGGTTGGCGATGATTTCCAGGCTCAAGCACATGGGTTTTGGAATCAAGGTCGATCCTACGGCAGCGTTCTACGTGCTTGCAGATGCGAGGAAATTTTCCGGAGACTCGTACACGTTCGCATTTGAGATACTTGAAGACGCAGGCGTGGGAGTAGCGCCAGGAATTGATTTCGGCGAAAATGCAGAAGGTTTCCTACGTTTTTCGTATACCAATTCGATTGAAAACATCCATATCGGCCTGGACCGAATTGAGTTGTACCTCAAAAAAAGATTCGGCCACAGTCACACCACAGGTCGCTGACTCACGTGAAGATTCCCAGAATACTTGTGTCGCAGGAAGAAATGGCAGAGGACGGGATCACGTTTGGCAAAAAGAACTCCCGGTACCTCCGGCATGTCCTGCGCATGAAATCCGGCGATCTCGTTCAGGTAGTCGAGGGCTCTCATCTGCACCGGGTGCTGTTGACGGTTTCGCCCGGAGAGCCGACACGAGGAGAGATCCTGACGACGGAAACGGGGCCCACCAGGGACATAAACATTGCGCTGGCATTTTGCTGTGTGCGACCCGGCCCGATTGAGGAGATTCTCCGGCACTGTACCGAGCTGGGCGTTTCGAGATTCATCCCCCTTATCAGTGTGCGGGTTAATCGGAAGCCCCAGGAACGAAAGGATAGATGGACCTCCATTGTTGCCTCTGCTTGCACACAATCCGGGCGAGTAGAGGTTCCTGCGGTGGAACGGCCTATACGTTTGCAGCAATTTTTCCTGAAGGATTTCGGTTATGAGACGAATCTGCTCCTGTCCACGGCAGCGAATTCCCGGCCTCTCCTGGAACTTCTGCCCGAACGGCCTCCAGGTGGAGTGCTGATCCTGGTCGGCCCTGAAGGAGGGCTGGAGGAAGCGGAAGAGGCTCAGGCGCTGGAGGCAGGATTCCATCCCGTCAATCTGTGCCGGAGCATTCTCAGGACCGAGACTGCAGCTGTGGTATCGGTAGGTACGGTGATCGCGTGGTACGATTCGCGGCACAGCACAAGACAGACCGTTTCTCCAATTGACGCTCAGGCTTAGCCGCGGTAGAGAAACAAGTCCGCCAACAATGTCAGATTGACGCGGCACGCAGTTCGTGGTATTTTTTCAATGAATGATCTACTACATCGATGCGGTCCCATCTTCGTGCTCGGTTGGACGCGCTTTCCGCTTGGGCGGCGTTTGAACGCGGCGGAGAGAGTCCCGTGAGCAGTGGGAGTGGAGACCGACCCACCACCATACTGAGATTGAGGTATTGAATGGCCATAAGGGTATTGGAGGAAAGTTTTATTTCGGAAGCACACGTCGTGGATCTGCCCGAGACTTTTCTTCCCTCTTTCCCGAATGATGGGGCAATTCTCGCGGCATTTCCGACACTGGTGCCCGGCAGGGTTCTTTCTGGAAAATTCTCGTTTGTTCCCTGGATAGATTTCGCGATGGAATATCCGGACGAGATCTGGGAAACCGACGATCTTCTTGATCAAAAATTCTATCATTACATGATGTTTGTTGAAAAAGAAGAAGATCCGCCCGCGTTCGTTGTGGAGGTTTCGTACGCTGACGAGGTCATGCAGATCAACAATTTCTCCCTCGTATTATCGGATGCAGAACTACAGGCCCTGCGATGCGGCGATTTGGTGTACAGCAGGGCAAAAGAATGGGAGCGGGAAAAGCTGGTCCGTGCGCTGAACGAACGTGCATTGTCCCGATACGATGAAGATCGGCTTGATGAAGCAAGGGAACTCATCGACTCGGCCATCAACCTCAGCGGGTCGGGTGGCGCTTATTTGTTCAACAATCGAGGCCTCATCTGCTGGAAAATGGGCATGACGGACCAGGCCAAGAGGGATTTTCTCGAGTCCATATCCCTGGACGAAGCCAATGGGGATCCATATTTCAATATCGGGCTTATTTACTTCGATGAATCCGACTACACCCGCGCGCTCCAGTTTTTGGGCCGAGCAGTTGAAATAAATCCGGTAGACAGTCAGTTCCTTACTGAACTGGGCCACCTGTATTTGGAACTTAATAGAGAAGAAGAAGCGCTGGACCTGTTCGGGAAGGCTTTTGAGAACAACCCGGGAGATCCTCAGGTGGATTTCCACCTGGGCTATTATTTCCTTTACAAGAAACATCAGCCTACCAACGCGGTGAAGTATTACGACGCGGGTCTGAAGAAAGACCCCGACGATCAGTTTGCCCTTGCCGATCTTGCGGTCGCGCACTGGTTGTTGGGCAACACTCGCAAGACCCTGGAGATCCATCGAGCCCTGCAGGAAAACCCCAGGTTGATGCCGTACGCGATCAGCCGGCTCGTGTACCTGAACATGGAAATGGGTGACTACGATACTGCCCTGAGATACTATAAACAGGCCCTCCGCCAGAAAGAGCCGTTTGAGCCCGAATGGCTTCACTATAATGCCGCACTCGTGTATGCGAAAACGGGGAGGCCGAAAAAGGCTCTGGACATTCTGAATCTCGCTGTGCGCATGGGCGGGGAGGCGGTCATCAAGCGCGCGATGTCGGAGAAAGCTCTGGTGCAGCTCAAGAGAATGGCTGATTTTAAAAAGCTCATCAAATTGCCTGTAAAGCGCCGCACCCGTTAGTCCCTGTATTGAGGCAAAATCTTGCTGGACACATGCGGATTTCCTCGCGGAAATCAGAAACCGTTCCCTTATTGATCACAGGGGCTGTTCCATGTACCCTGCGATTCTGCGCTTATGAGTATGCCGATCTTCAGGCAGACATGCGGCGCCAGAATGCTACCGCAAGAGGCGCGTCCGGCAGTTTCTCACGCAGGGGAGTTTTGAGCGACAGGTTCCTCATGGTCCGGGTTTCCGGTGAATGCGGATGCTCCCCACCGCCGGGCGTCCCGGGCTGGAATCGTCGTTGGGCAGTCTTGTGTTGTGTCCCGCAAATAGCTTTCAAATCACCGACTTGGTCGGGACACGAATCAGTGACATTGCGAGGAGCGACGCGACGAAGCAATCTCCAGCCCTTATTCTGCAACTACGCGAGATTGCTTCCCTTCGCTCGCAATGACAAAACCGGCTTCCCTTGCTCGATGAAAACTTCGGGAGAGCCCCAGCTGGCCGGTTACGTAAGTTACATGTGGGACAGCACACTGGGACCCGCAAGAAAATTCTTTTGCGCTTGAAACAAACGCATTACTATAGGATGAATTCGTTCAAGAGGATATCCCGCACATGGACGCTGATGCACACTCCCTGAGAGAGGACCTGTACCGCGTAATCCAACATTATGCGGAACTGGCCAAGCTCGCCAAAAAGGGAGAAGTAGACCCAATCAGCCAGATCGGGAAGATTGTCAAGAACACGGCTCCGTATCTGTTGCTGGTTGTACGCGACCTGCTCCCTACCCTGGAGCGTGAGGAGATAACCTATCAGGAAGCTTTGTACCATTTGCTGAAAGAAGCGCGTCGTTTCTCGGATCAGCAAGTATTGATGGACAGTCGTAACGAGATTCAGAAAATTGAGGAGAGATCGAGAGTTTTCATCTACGCGGTCAAATGGCTGGATTC
The DNA here is from genome assembly GCA_035319325.1 of Desulfomonilaceae bacterium. Taxonomy (GTDB): domain Bacteria; phylum Desulfobacterota; class Desulfomonilia; order Desulfomonilales; family Desulfomonilaceae; genus DATHCX01. The sequence continues at coordinate 22,389 of DATHCX010000065.1, read as the reverse complement.
CGCTGCCCATCTGAGACCCGGCCAGCAGGAAATCGACGGCATGGCACGGAAACTCCAGGAACTCAACGAAAAATATAAGAACCGATATGCACCGTCCGACGTTGACACTGCGAGCCTCATTCCGTGTTTTTTCGTGCGCCAGGATTCGGAATCGGCCGAGACCACGTTGTCCCGCATGGCGGACGTGGTGCGGAGAGCAATTCTGGAGCTCCACCATCTTATGGTGGAAAATGAGCCTGCCAAGTCGTTTTTTCTCTTTTCCAGACCCACCAGAATAGAAATCGAAGGCGACATTATGCTTCTAGCCTGGTTTCTGTTCCGGTACGGCCACTCGGTCGATCGCATTGCTTCAGGGTATTACAAGGATCTGATTGCGGAATTTCTCAATGAAAAGCTGCTGGACCGGCTGCTTTCCACGGTAAAGACGCTGGATACGGTTCAGGGGGTTTCAAACCACTTGTTCGTATTGAGCTGCATTGATTTCGCCAGCTTTTTTGAGCTTCGGGCAGATTACGCCGATTTGAACGACTCCAAAGAAGTTTCGCAAAGGATAAAAGCTATAAAGGCAAAGAATCGAAGAGGATTGAGCCTGATCAAGCGATTGGCCGATTTGAGCAAGGTGTATCTGGATACTTCCCAGGGCCGCCTGCTACAGGATTTCCTCCTCTTCAGATACTACTCGTCGTATGGGGATTATCACGGCGATCATAGACTCCGTGATGTCCGGGCAGCCCAGGCGATCAAGATATATAAGCCCGTCGTCGATCGGTCGGTTTTGGAGAAAAAGGCCGAGGAGGACCTGAAAGAAACGGGACGATGTTTCAGTTCCAAGACCAGGGACGAGATGTCCGGATTGCTCAAGCTCATAATGGATTCACTGGAGAATCCGAAAAAAGTTGTCGGCAAGAAAGTCAAAGTGCTTGGCGACATTTCATCGGGGGCAATGGGCAAGGTCAGCGTCGGAATTTTCCGGGAGAAGATAGTAGCGCTCAAGAAAGTCAAACAGGGAGTCGCGTCCACACTGGGAGATCCGGTGAGTCTATTGCAGTACGAAGCGTCTTTGCATGCTCGCGTGCAAACCCCCGAGCAGCATGCCGGTGTGGTGGAGTACTATGGATTAGTGGAGCAAGATGGTGAGAAGCTCCTGTTGAACGGGTATCACCCGAACGACAACCTTACCCAACTTGTTGAACGAAACTGGCTGGAAAAGTACAAGCCTCCGTTCTCAACGGAAAGCAAAATCAGCCTTGCCACCTTTGAGATTATTGTGAACCAGCTGCTTGAGTGTTTGAAATTATTCCGTGCAAAAGGCGTGGTTCACCGGGATCTCAAGACCGACAACATTTTGTATCTGGTGGACGAGTTTGAAAATGTGAATAGGATTAAAGTCATAGATTTCGGCGTTGCGCTGGCGGTGGGCCCCGGAGCACTGGAAGACATGTTCAAGGGGAAGGTTGTGGGGACGTTTGCGTATATGGCTCCCGAGCAAGCGAAGGGAAAGAGCGGATTCCAATCGGATTTGTACAGTGTCGGGGCTATTTTCACGGTGTTACTGACCGGTAAATTGCCCATGGTTTTCCCGAAAGCGAAGACAAGACAAGACCTGGTGCGACAGATCATGCGAATCGAACAGGAGGTCCGGCCAAAATTGACCCAGCTGAATCCTCTGCTGACAAAGAATACTGTCTTGGAACATACTGCGGAAACAGTGGAGCGTATGCTCGACCTGGATCCGTTGAGACGGCCCACCATAGAAGAAATGCAGGAGGCATTCAACGGTCTTTTTCAACATGCTGCCAACGACAAACACAAGATGAGCGTTTATTACCACAAGGTGTGACCTCCCCAATCGCGTAACGGGCGGCACTCCGGAGAAATTCGGAGATATACTTTTCATCCCCGCGCCGTAGTCACGCGAACCGTATAATACGAATGCGCTTTCAAAAAAGTAAGATTGGGGGGACCGTCTTTGTAAAGAGTGTCCCGCCCAACCCCCCTCCCAGAAAATTCTATCATGGGCCGGCATCTGCATTTCCTCAGCGGAAATGCAGATGCCGGTGAGTGCTAAAAGTTCTTGAGGCGGGGTTCGGGGAGGAACGTCTTATACGCATTCGCAATAAGATTTATGAGATTGCAGGGCTGGGGGCTCTCCTCAGCGAAGTGATGAGACGGCTCTGCGTCGTCCGCAGCGAAGGAGAGCCCCCAGCCTGCGCCCAGAATCGAGTTACCTGTAAAGAAGCTAATCCGTATTACAAGAAGTTCCTACCCGATTTCACGTACGTGAAGGGGAAATGGTGTTCCGGGATTGTCCCTTCACACAAGGGACAATCGGTATTCTCCCGCGAACACGAAACAGGTTCATGTCGCGACGAAGAGGAGTTCCTGGGATGCCGAATTGGTCGACAGGGCGTATTTGTAACGGCCGAATCGATGAACCCTGACATCCTTCTTGTATGTTTTCAGAATCTCGGTGAGTTCCGATTCGTCCGGGATACCGTCACTCCGATAGGACACCACCAGTATGCTGTCTCTGTAGCGGCTGAACAGGTTATGGAATGCAGAGCCAATGGATTTCTTGTCAGTCCACTCGTTTACCCTTCGTTTGAACGCCCGGTGTCCGGATGCCGAATCGATATGCATTTCCCAGTCAGTATAATGCGCAAGCCCTTCGAGAAAATGATAGAAAGCGAGGTAATCTACGGCTCCTCCTCGAGCTGATATGTACGGTGTGTCTATATACACAAGGTCAAATGTTCCCGGAACCCCCGCAGCATCCAGGTTCAATGCCGCATTTTCTCTGCCGTTGTCGAACACCGCAGAATTGGCCTCTTTCACGAATACTCTGAACCAGTGTTCGAACGGCCTGTCCCAGGTCGCTTTGTTGCCGAATGATCGCTTCACGTCCGCAAAACGAACGTACAGGTTTTTTCTGTGAAACAGGTTGTACGGTCTTTTTATTATGCATGCCTGACTCAAGGCAAAAAAGGCGAGGGCAAATTTGAACGGATCCTTGAGCATGCCGATGTTGGTTACAACCCGGTCAATCCACCTATTCTCCTCATCCGTAAAATAAATTCCTTGAAAAGCCTCCGCAACAAAGTTCCGGGACAACGCCGGCTTGCCGTCCAGGAGGATCTGATCCACGTCCCCACCCGTGAGAAGTACGTTTCGATTCTCGATAAGTGCTGAGCCGAAATAATAATTGAATTTCAGCAGATCGTTGTATGTGACGCTCTTGCCTTGCCTCTTCAAATAATGACCGACCGCGCCCGTGCCGCCAAACGCATCCAGGCACGTCGAGAACTCCAGGGATGTCATCTTTTCCCAAATCCAGCTTACCAGCTTTGATTTACTGCCCTGATACCGGGTGGAGGGAAACTCCGGTGTGGCACAAGCTTCCTTTTGCGATCGGGCTCGTCCTGCATTATGTATTGCGGCCATCTCTCACACACACGCGTATGCTAACAAGCGAATTCATGGGGGCTCGTATCCGTTGAGTCTCGCGGGGCAACCACCGTTGCCGTGTCATTGCGAGGAGTGAGACGAGGAAGCAATCTCGATATGTAACCGCTTCGCCAGTAGGGGAGTACCCTGGGGCGAGGGCGGGCATGTCCCCGAAGCGCGGTCAGGCGGTGCCGTTCGCGGCGGAGGAGACATGCCCGCCACGTTACATCTTGGAAAGCGAAACGGTTTAGACACAGAGATAGCTTCGCTCGCAATGACAGGCTTTTTCGAGCACGTGACCGAATGGAAGCCGGTGCTCCGGCCCGGACTATAGGGCATGAGGCAAGAGCATTCAATATTTTTGGCGCGAACATGTCCGAGAAATCAATTCACGGTCGGACACATGACCGTTTTGTTTTTCCCTGATTCTTTTGCAATGTACAGGGCTTGATCCGCCCTTTTTATCAACTCGTCCAACAGTTTCTCCGGATCTCCGGCGAAACGATCCTGGGCAAGCCCCATACTGGCCGTAACGGGCCGGCCCATCAGTGGGGTCACCATTCGAGGCATTTCGGATTCGATACGCATTCGTATGCTTTCCGCAATTTTCTCCAGGGAATCCGAGCGCACGTCGGACATATAGATCAGAAACTCCTCGCCGCCGTATCTGGCGGCGAGATCGGATCTCCTGATGCTTGATTTGATGATGCGCCCGATTTCCGCTATGATCTTGTCTCCAACATCATGGCCGAAGGTATCGTTGATTTTCTTGAAGTTATCCAGGTCCAACATGATGATTCCGACGTTGTAGCGGTTTCTTTCAGCCAGATGCGACAAAGGAATCATCGCGTTATGTAATCCCCGTCTGTTGAGAAGTCCGGACAAGCTGTCGGTGTGAATCTGGATGATCAGACTTCGGTTTTCCTTCCACAAGACCTGAATAGTTTCCGCGAGAAGCTCCAACTCGGGAGTTTCGGCGCCGTACTCGGCCAAAGCCACGAAAAAACTGTTGAGATGCCTTTCGTACTGATCGGCAGCCATGTGTTCGCCGGTTATGGTTTCAACCAACTGAAACAGTGTTTCTATTGCCGGGTGCAGTAAACAGAACTCCATACGGTACGCGAGGAGAAACGCATTGGTAATTGAAGGACTGCTTCTACTGCGGTCCAGGAGGTTTTGCACTTTTTTTCGGGCGACTTGCAGTTCCTCTTTGACCTGGAAAGGCCTGTCGAAGATTTGGGGGATCATGCCTTTTCTTGATAGGGCAAAAAGCTGTGTCCAATATGAAGCGTGTTCCAATTCTTCTCGAGCCATTTTCTGCCAGAAGGATTTCAGCTTGGGGTCATCCGTCCGGCCCGCAAATTCCCGGTAAATTCTTGCGGCCTGATGCTCGAGGCAGAGGCACAGAATAATGATTTCCTTCAAAATGTCGTCACGCATATCTTGGTCCGGGAGCTGTTTGTTCCGTCTTAAACCATTTCGTTTTCAAGTACGTGAAATCGGGGGGGACATTTTGTAAAGGGCCCCTCAATCTCGCTTTCTTGAAAGCGCATTTCTATTTCACCAAGAGCATTCTTCACTTGCATTGGTCGGGCAAGGGCCGGACTGTAAGGAACGTATTCTCAACCTCGTTTCACGTCATCCGTCCAGGCGGAGACGTTGAATCCGCCTCCCGCGGCTTCGAGAGCGTACAAGTAATTGTCGTCACTCCCGAAACACACGATTCCTTCTCCCATTGCGGGCGTGGAATGAACAGCCGCATCGGTCCTGAACTTCCATTTCTCAATGCCGGATGCGAATCGAACCGCATACACATGACCGTCACCGCTGCCGAAATAAACCACCTCGCCAAGAATGATCGGAGACGAATAAACCGGTCCGCCTGTTTTGAATTTCCAGTTCAGCCGGCCTGATTCGGTCTGCAGGCAGTACAGGTATGAATCACCGCTTCCGAAACAGATGGAGCCATCGGACAGTGCCGGACGGGAATGCACGGATCCCTGAGTTGTGAAACGCCATTTCTCGCGCCCCGTTTGGACGTCCACCGCGTAGAAGTTACCATCCCAACTTCCAAAATACACGGCTCCATGGGAAACGATCGGCGAACTGACCACGTCGTCCGCCTTGAATTTCCATTTCAAATCGCTCGACGGAATTGGTATGAAATCGACTATGACGGTATTCTCCCGCAGAGGCATCCTCTTGTCCAAATCTGACTGCCTCACAAATCCCGCTGTGACCAGCTTGCGGAAGAGACTTTCAAGCCCCCTGGCGGAAAGATGATACTTTTCCATGAGATGGGTATCGTCCTTGCCGGAGGCCAAATCGTCCAATATTTCCTGGGCGTTTATTTTCACTCTTGACATGGATCACTCCACTCATCGACAGCAATGAGGAGATTATTGGAATTGTCTTGGAAACAGTCCGGACAGGCACGAACATGCAGATCGACACCGCGACCGATCATGATTTCTTTTGTATTGCGACCCGGTCCTCGAGAGGAATGGCACGAAGGACCAATTCAAGATCTTTCAAATTTCCTTCCATGACGTTGAGAATTTCAAATCCGCCCACACATTCTGCATCAATTTTGTCTCTCGTGACCCATCTGCACACCGCCTCGAACGCCACCCGCTCAATTCCCAAGAGTCTGTCTGCGGGGATGACGAATATTTTGATCTCATCTACACTTGCCTCGATGCCACATATCCCGACTCCGTTCACGCTTATGTCCCGTACAAGCCCCCTGCTGTCGGGATTGTCAAATTCGTGAACATGCAGGGGAATATCGAGATCATATCTCTTGATAATGCGGTACGAGGCTCCGATATCTACTATTTCCTCGGTCGAAGGCGAGCGCCCGTAGATTTCATCCGGACTGACAAACTCAGCCTCAAGGAGTTTACGAAGGACACTTTGGAGACCTTTCGGTGACAGTGTGTGCTTCTCCATGATCTCCGGATCCGTCAGTCCCGCACGGATATCCTTCACCATGTCCGCGGCCTTTATTTTGCGCTTGGCCACCATAGTTCGCCTCAAACGCTGGCCCATCTCGTGAAAGGGTACAACCCGAGCAACTGTTTCGATCGTCTGGAGCCGGAAAGACATCACCGGGTTTTCATGATGATACCTATTCGTGATTAGCATCGTCGGGAGCCGAAGTCCAGGACAAAGAGAGGAAGAAGGGTAATCTCAGTTACTCGTGGAAAGTGACTGACCCCTGTCAGTGCGAGGAATGAAACGACGAAGCAATCTATCCTGGTCATGAAATCCGGCACCGAACTTACGAAAACGATAGTAAGATCGGAGATTGCTCAGCTCGCGTCGACAGCCTTTTGCCATCCGTAACTGAATGAATACCAGGGGTTTGTATTTTTTCTTTCAGAATTTTCTCAAATTGCATATAGTTGTACACAAGAGATGATGCAGGACTGGATTCAATCTCCGGGCTTCTTCCCGCATTTCCTTCTCCACACAGTGAAAACGGAGGTCCCATGTTTGGTAGCCGTCTAATCCTGTTCTTAATGCCTCTCGTGCTGTTCGTAACCGGGTGCTCGCAGAGACAGGAAAAGAAGCCGCCGCCTCCTCCCATGAAGGTGGGCGTGGTCACGATAAGCAAGGGAAACATCGAGCAGACACTTGATGTTTCGGGAACTATAAGTTTTATTGCTAATACTACAGTTTCGTCCGAAGTTTCCGCTCAAGTTGTTTCCATCGAAGTAGCGGACGGCCAACTGATCAAGGCGGGTCAACTGCTGCTCGTCTTCGATGAGATCAAGATCAAAGAATCGGCAAATCAAGCCCTTGCAAATCTTCAAAAAGACGAAGCTACTCTCTCCTTCAACAAGACCGAATGGGAAAAGAATCTGGAATTATTGAAAACCCACTCCATCAGTCAGACGCAGTACGATCAAAAGCTTTCAGCGTACCAAAACTCCCTCGCCCAAGTGGAAGCCGACAAGGCCGTACTCGCAAAAGCGAATCAGGATCTCAACAAGACGAAAGTGAATTCCCCCATTGCGGGAGTGCTCTCGAATCGGTACATTGAAAAAGGCGACTGGGTGTCCGAAGGAGGCAAGCTTTTTCAGATCAGCGATTACTCCAAGGTGTATCTCGAGGCGTTCCTGTCTGACCTCGATGTGGGAAAGCTCAACGTCAAGAGGATCATTACCGAAGGAGTGGACGCGGACATAACGATCGATTCCTATTCCGGCAGTGTTTTCAAGGGGAAATTGACGTACATACAACCCGTTGCCAACCAGGGCAGACTTTTTCAGATCCGTATCTACCTTGATAACGCGGATATGAAGCTTCTGCAGGGAATGTTCGGGCGGGGGCGGACCGTGGTAAAAGTGATACCCGAAGTGTTGAGGATCCCCTTGGACGGGTTGCTGGAGCAAGTCAGGGATAATGATAATAACACGGTTTTCTTGATGAACGGAGACAAGAAGGCCAGTCTCACCAGGATAAAAATCGGGAACACGGATCCTCGCTATGCCCAGGTGACGGAAGGTCTCAACGCGGGAGACGTGGTGGTCGTTCAAGGAAAAGAAATCCTGAGTTCCGGCCAATTGTTGGAGCCTACGGACATGACAAAATCGGCAACAGCCTCAGCCGGAACGTTCCAGCCAAAAGCTCAGTGATGGAACAAAATCCATGTGTTTGCACGGGTTACAGACAGTGTCTGTCCCAAATAACGGAAGAGTGGAATTCGTCAGTGGCGAATAGTACGTGTCACAAATTCCTGTCCCATGGTTTGCATGCTCGGTTCTCTTGGACCCGTATTAGAGTTACCATTGAGAGTTAGAAATCCTGGAAGGGCCAAACCGTAAATCGGAATATTTCTGGTGTGTTAAGCCGAGATCACAATCGACCTTCCGCGAGTTCGCCGCGCAGCAGACGGTTTCAAGTGGTTTTACATGATGTAAAGAACTCGGACACATGGTGTTCTCGATGTTTGAATCGCCGGTCGATCCGAAACCCGAAAACGGCTGGGGACACTGACCTTCTCACAAATTGCCTGTTCGGCGGAGTTATGGCACAGCCTTTGCGTGCCCGGGTAGCTGAAATCCGGTGATGTGGGCACCCGAAGCGAGCGATGGGAAAAGGCCGCGAAGTTGAGTATCAGGAAGAAAACCGAGGTTGGACAATGCTGGATTTGACCAATGATCTCATTGTAAGTGCAGGCGCTGGAGATGTGCAGCAGGCGGAGAAACTGATCAGATCCGGAGCCGGTGTGAACGCGTGCACTGACTACCGGGTAACGCCGCTCATTGAAGCTGCCCGCATGGGCCATGAACGGATGATACGATTCCTCTTGGAAAAAGGGGCTGATGTAAATGCAGCCGACAAAAAGGGGAGGACCGCGCTCATTGTATCGACACATCTTGCCGGCCCCGGCACTGCCGAATTGCTGCTTGAATCCGGCGCACAAGTGGATGCACGAACCAATGACGGCGCCACAGCGCTGATTCTTGCAGCAAGGCTTGGACGCAGAGATACTGCGAAGGCGTTATTGGAAAAAGGTGCTGATCCCGAATGCCGAGACGATGCGGGAAACACGGCTCTCATTACTGCTGCCAGGGCAGGGCGGGCGGAAGTGGTGAACCTGCTGTTGGATGCGGGTGCGGATATTGAGGCAAGATGCAACGAGGGATACACTCCACTTCTCTGGGCCGCGCGGGAAGATCACAAGTACACCCTCAAGCAGCTTCTCGGCAGAGGAGCGGACGTCAACGCCAAGAGCGCGGCAGGCTGGACAGCCCTGCTATGGGCCTGCTCCATGTCGTATTCCGGGGTTGTGAGCATGCTCATCGAACACGGCGCGGATTTGGAATCACGAGACCCGTACGGCGCCACAGCCCTGATGAAAGCGTGTCGCAGAGAGCACCCGGAAATTGTGAAATTACTGTTGGATGCCGGTGCCCAAGTCAATGCGCGAGACGAGTTTGGTCGCACTCCTCTTATGAGGGCTTGCAGGAAGGGTTCGAAAGATCTGGTCGCTCGTCTGCTCGCAAAAGGGGCGGATCCCGATGCCCAGGATCAGTACGGGTCCACTGCGCTGATTATCGCCGCGGCGGAGAACGATCGGCATGTCATAGAGCTGCTTTTGGAGGCAGGCGCGGACGCGGAGGCAAAGGACAAGAACGGCTGGACCGCAGCAATGTGGGCGCAATCGATGGGGCTGTCGGAGTTGTTGGACCTGTTGCAAAGATGAATCCAAGGGCTGATTCCGGCCGCAGGTTGATGCCGGTGGTCTGGCGCAAGGAGACCGGGAGGACCGACCATGCAGGAAAAATTGCTGGCTGCAGCCACATCGGGAGATGTGACCGAACTCAAGAACCTCCTCAGTGACGGTGCCCCCGTGGACGTGAAGGACGCCTTCGGGTGGACGCCTCTGATGTGGGCGGCTTCCATGGGGTTTTCCGAAGCGGTTCATATTCTTCTGAACCACCACGCTCAGCCGGATGCAAGAGATCAGTACGGTGCCACTGCTCTCATGAAGGCAGCCCGCCGCGGATTCTCGGAAGTCGTGGAATGTCTGCTGTCGGGCGGCGCTGATGTCAATGCAGAGGACGAATTCGGATGGACCGCCCTCATGAGAGGTTCCCGGAGAGGATACGTGGAAGTGGTGAAAATTCTCCTGGATCACGGTGCGGATCTCGAAAAAGGAGATCAGTACGGGGCTACGGCACTTATCATGGCGGCTTCGGAGGGACATGCGAACGTCGTGAAAGAACTCCTTTCCCGCGGCGCGAATGTGCGTGCAAGCGACAGGAATAACTGGACTGCCCTCATGTGGGCCATGTCCATGCGGCACACGAATGTAATAAATATTCTGAAATCCTATGAATAAGAAGGCGGGAGCCCTGTGAACCGGTGATGCCTGCAGGTCCGCTTTCACAGTTTTGTACAGGAGACGCAACCATGAACGAAAAACTCTTGGATGCCGCAGGGGCAGGTAATTTTGCAAAGCTCCAGTCGTTATTGGCCAAAGGCGCCAGTCCCAATGTGGCCGACGAATATGGTTATACACCCCTCATACTGGCTTCGTCGGAGGGAAGGACGGAAATGGTTCACATTCTCTTGCAAAATGGTGCCGACGCGAATGCCAGGAGCGAATCCAGTTGGACTGCACTGTTATGGGCAGCGTCAATGGGGTATCCCGAAATCGTGCGGCTTCTCATCGACTATGGAGCGAATTTGGAAGCCAGGGATCAGTATGGGGCTACCTCCCTCATGAAAGCATGCAGGCGAGGTCATCTTGAAGTCACGAAGCTCTTGGTGGAAAAAGGCGCTGACGTAAACGTGCGCGACGAATACGGTTGGACGCCTCTTATGCGAACGGCTCGAAGAGGATTTGTTCCGATTTTGAAAATTCTGTTGAACGGTGGTGCAGACCTGGAGGCCAAAGATCAATACGGGGCTACCGCGCTGATAATTTCGGCCTCCGAGTTCCACACGGATGTGGTCCAAATTCTGTTGGATAACGGAGCCGACCCGAATGCCAGCGACAGGAACGGCTGGACGGCTCTCATGTGGGCTTCTTCCATGGGTTATCAATCCGTGGTCAAACTCATCCAGGATCACTCATCCAGGTGAGGCCCCGGGGGTACGGTGGAGATGAATCATGCGCAAACTTACCGATGCTGAACGGGAGCTCATTGTCGGTTTCATCGAACGAGGCGAGCAGGTTCCGTTTTTCTATAAAGATCTCCTGTTTCCTCCACATACTGGACGGGAGAAATGGCAGTTCGCAACAGGGGAATCCATAACCTCTTCACCGTGTGTCGCTCACGGTACCGTGTATTGCGGGAGTCGCGACGGGAACCTCTATGCTGTGGACGCCCGGGACGGGTCAGAAAAGTGGCGGTTTCAAACCCACGCTCGAGTGGATTGTTCTCCCGTGGTGGACTGCGATCTGGTGTACTGCGGCAGTAACGACAATTGCCTGTATGCGGTGGATCGAAACCGCGGCTGGCAGATATGGAAATTCGAGGCAAAGGACTGGATCGTGTACTCCGCGGTCATTCACGGAAACAGAATCTATTTCGGGTGTAACGACGGGAATATATACGGCCTGGATGCCTCAACCGGGGCGCGGGTGTGGAAGCACAAAACCCGGAGCTGGTCCGTCTCGTCACCGGTTGTCCTGGAAGACGCGATCCTGTACGGGGGTGGCGATGCAGGTCTCCACGCCGTGGAGATCGAGTCCGGCAAAGAAAAGTGGTGCTTTCAGGCCGGCGGCGATACCACGGCTCCGCTCATTGCAAACGGTGTCGCCTATTGCGGAAGTCGAGATGGCACCGTCTATGCCGTGGACCCGAAATCGGGAAAAGAACTGTGGCGTTTCCAGACAGGAGACTGGTGGACCTCTCATCCCGTGGTTTCTCGGCCGGTGGCTTGGAAAGATCTCATCGTGTTTGGCTGCAACGATCACAACCTGTATGCAGTCAATGCGCAAACAGGGCTGGAAAAGTGGAAATTTCGTACACGAAACTGGATAATCTGCTCTCCTGCGGTGGATGGGCAAACCGGTTATTTCGGAAACGGGGACGGAATTCTGTTTGCAGTGGATCTGGAATCAGGAAAAGAAAAATGGAGGTATGAGACAAGCAAGTGGATTGCCTCATACCCGGTGGTGTCCGATGGAATTATATATTTCGGTAGTGGCGACGGCTACCTTTACGCGATGTTGGCCTGATACCTGAACAGCCATTCGTTCATCTTATTTTGCGAGGACAGCGTCGCGGTCGCCGAGATATCCCTCTTATTGTTTAATAAATGTTCGTCTGTTTTCCCGGTGATCCACGGTATAGAGCAGCGTACTCGCGGCCTGAAGTTCCTTCTCCAAGGTTGGCAGGTCCCCGCGATCGATATCAAAGGCGCGGACGTAAACGTTTCTGTACCCTTCTGGCGCATTCTCGTACGACGTGACGATGCTTACGAGACGGCCTCCGTGTTTCCTTATGATATCAGTGGCTTCTTTGATCGAGCCCGGCTTGTCTTCGAGTCGAAAGCCGAACAGAACCCCTCTTTTGGAAAGACCGGAAAGCGATACCAGGGCGGAAAATATGTCGTCTTTGGTAATGATTCCCAGGATGTGTCCCGTATCGTCCACCACGGGAACCCCTGATATGTTGTGTGTGAGCAAAATTTCCGCAGTTTCTTCGATCGTTAAGTCCGGCGGGACGGTTATGGGGTTTTTGCTCATAATCGAGCTGACGTCCAGCCGAGCCACGTGATACATGATATTTTGAAAGTCCATGAGAACGGCATTTGACGGCGACGCGTGCTTCACGTCGCGATCCGTTACTATGCCGATGAGCCTGTCCCCGTCCATGACCGGCAGCATGTTCACGTGGTGATCCATCAGCACATTGATAACATCCTGAATTTTGGCGTTCACATCAATTGTGACGATATGGGTGCTCATCCAGTCTCTGACTAACATTTGTCCTCCTTGCTGTAGCTTGCCTCGAAATCAAAAGAAAAATCAACTTCTCTGCCCGCCCGGTCTTCTGTGCTCCCGAACGCGATCGAGGATATCAGAAGCGACCTTCGAGGAAAAGAGCATTTTCCGTACCTTGTGCCGTTTGAAAGGTTACCCCGCCCGTGACTGAACGGATACCCTCGCCCAAGCAAATATGTTGACCGAAACCAGAATAGCGTTTACTTTTGTGAATCCTATTCGAGCGGAACACGAGGCACCACCCATCCGCTTACTGAAACAAGCTCGAAAGAGAAAATATGCGTCAGGAGGGTCCCACCATGAGCAAAGGTTTCCGAAAAATAGCGAAAACGCCATCGGCATATTCCTATCCGCTTCTTGTGAAGCAGTTGCTTCACACCCCCATGAGTTATGCACCGGACCAGGAAATCGTGTACCGCGACAAAATGCGATACACCTATCGAGACCTGTACACGCGCATCAACAAGCTTGCGTCCGCGCTCGAAAGGCTCGGAGTGGGCCCCGGTGACACTGTTGCCGTTTTGGACTGGGACTCACACAGATACCTGGAATGTTTTTTCGCAATCCCCATGATGGGCGCTATTCTCCACACCGTGAACATTAGGCTGTCCCCGGATCAGATGCTGTTCACCATGAATCATGCGGAAGACAAAGTGGTACTCGTGCACGAGGATTTTATCCCTATTCTGGAAAGCATTCAGGGCCAGTTGACCACCGTGGAAAAGTACATCGTCCTCAAGGAGGGCGAGGAACAGCCCGCGACTGGCCTGCCCATCGTGGCCGAATACGAGGAAATGCTGGCACAGGCCTCAAGCGTGTACGATTTTCCGGAATTCGATGAAGACACCCAGGCAACGACGTTTTATACCACCGGCACCACGGGCGATCCCAAGGGCGTCTATTACAGCCACAGGCAGCTCGTCCTGCACACACTGGGAATGGCTGTCTCGATTGCAAGTTACACGTCGCCCGGCAGATTTCAGTCGGCAGACATTTACATGCCCATAACCCCCATGTTCCACGTGCACGCGTGGGGTGTCCCCTTCGTTGCCACGTTGATCGGAGCCAAACATGTGTATCCGGGCAGATACGAGCCCGCGATGCTGTTGAAGCTGCTCCAGACCGAAAAAGTCACCTTTTCTCACTGCGTTCCCACGATACTCCATATGCTGCTGGCCAGTCCCGCGGCAAAAGACGTGGATCTCAGAGGCTGGAAGGTGATCATCGGCGGGTCGGCGCTTCCCCGAGGTCTCGCTAAAATGGCCATGGAGAGGGGTATTGAAATCTATACCGGGTACGGAATGTCTGAAACGTGCCCGCTGCTCACTCTCGCCACGATGAAACCGGAAATGCTGGAGTGGGATCTGGAACGACAGCTGGATGTCCGCACCAAAACCGGTCTGCCTGTGCCGCTGGTGGATTTGAAAATTGCCGACGTGAGCACCGGAAATCGAGTGCCCCAAGACAACCGCACTCCGGGTGAAATTCTCGTGAGGGCGCCCTGGTTGACTCAAGGTTATTTCAAGGCACCGGACAAGTCGGAGGAGTTGTGGGCAGGCGGATGGCTCCATACAGGGGATATCGCCGTCATGGACGATAAGGGCTATGCTCAGATAACCGACCGCCTCAAGGACGTGATCAAGACCGGCGGCGAATGGATTTCCTCATTGCACCTGGAAAGCCTCATCAGCCGGCATGAAGGAGTGTCCGAGGTGGCTGTGGTAGGCGTACCAGACGAAAAATGGGGCGAACGGCCCTTGGCCATGGTGGTTCCCAAGCCCGATTTCGTCCAAAAACTGGCTGCTGAAGACCTGAGGAAATTCCTCGAACAATACGTGGAGGACGGGACGATGTCTAAATGGGGAATACCCGACAAGTTCCTTATGGTCGAGCAGATACCGAAAACGAGTGTGGGAAAAATAGATAAAAAAGTCATCAAGAAAGGTGTAAAGGACGGCACCCTCTGATGCGAGCGCAGCGAAGCAATCTCCGTCTTTCTAGGGATTCTCAAAAGTAAGGTCGGTTTTGATGAGGCGAACAGGTTGAAAGATTGTCATTGCGAGGGCAAAGCCCGAAGCAATCTCCAACTGACCAAGACTGAGATTGCTTCGTCGTTCCACTCCTCGCAATGACTGAGGTTAGTCACTTCCCCCGGGTAACTGGATGGTTACATGCTCACGTCTTCTCCTGGGTGCTGAACAGAGGGTATGCATCCGGTTCGGGGTTAACGACTCCACGGAAGCACCTGCGATGAACTGCGCAGGGACCGTATTTGGCGAGGGCCTCTCTGTGCTCGCGAGTGGCGTATCCTTTGTGCTGGTCGAATCCGTACAGGGGAAACCGTTCGTGGAGTTCCCTCATGATTTCATCTCGCGTTACTTTTGCCACGATACCCGCTGCAGCTATGGAGAAGGACAACCTGTCCCCTTTAATGATGGCCTGCTGCGGCACCTGAATATCCAGTTTTATGGTTCCGTCTACGAGCAGATAATCAGGGGGAGGCTGAATCTGTTCCACTGCCCGCAGCATGGCTACTCTGGTGGCCTGTAACACGTTTATCTCGTCTATGGTCTGGGGAGGGATAATACCCACACCCACAGCTCCCGCACGTTTCATTATTTGGTGGAACAACTTTTCCCGAACGGATGCCGTGAGCAGTTTGGAATCATTGACTTCTGTAATGACGTCCTGGGAACGCATTACTACTGCTGCCGCCACAACCGGCCCGGCCAGCGGCCCGCGGCCCGCCTCATCCACCCCCGCTATCCTGCACGCTCCGCGGCCCGCAGCCTCTTCTTCGAAGCGATACGTCGGCAGTAGCCGTTCTCCAGGCGCTCCGGTACGAGCCATAGCGCGACCCTCCAGACCTTAAGGAATTGGCAAACCGTACGACAAGCATGCAATACGAATGCGCTTTTAAACCAGCAAGATTGGGGGGACCCTCTCTAGTAAGGAGTGTCCCGCCCAAACCCCCTCCCAGAAACTCCTACCATGCGCGGGAACCTGCATTTCCTCAACGGACATGCAGGTTCCCGCGAGGGCTAACAGTTCTTGAAGTGGGGTTCGGGGGGGAACTTCTTACAAGAAGTGCCTCCCCGATTTCACTTATTTCAAAGGGCATTCGTATTACAGGACTTTGTTCAGGGAATATTCGACTATACCCGTCGCTCCGGCTTTCATAAGTTTGGGGATGAGCGATCGGACGACTTCTTCGGAAACCACTGACTCCACGGAAAACCAGTCCGACTTGTACAGCCCTGCCACAGTCGGCGCGTTCAATGACGGGAGAAGTCCGACGACTGCATCGAGCTGCGCTTTCGGGCAGTTCATTTTAAGGCCCACCATTTTTCTCGCTTCCAGGGCCGATTGAAGCAGAAGATGAATTTGCTCGATTTTTTCCCGCTTCACCGGGTTCTCGAATGCCGCTCTGTTGGCGATAAATTGCGTATTCGTGGTGAGCAGCGTATGAATGATGCGCAGTCCGTTGGCCTTCAACGTGCTACCCGTCTCCGTCACGTCCACGATCGCGTCGACGACGCCTTCATTGACCTTTGCCTCGGTGCTTCCCCACGAAAACTCCACGTCTACGGGGATTCCCCGCTCAAAGAAGAATTTCTGCGTGAATTTCACCAGCTCCGTGGCAATGCGCTTGCCCGCGAGGTCTTCGGGTTTCTCGTAATGGGATTCCGCATCCACAGCCAAGACCCAGCGCGCGGGACTCTGGGATACCTTGGAATAAACCAGATCGTCAATCACCTTGACATCCGACTCGTTTTCCAAAATCCAATCTTTTCCTGTGAGACCTGCGTCAAACGTCCCTTTTTCCACGTATCGGGAAATTTCCTGGGCCCTAAGCCGCGCCATGATGATTTCGTCGTCATCCACACTGGGAAAATAACTCCTGGGCGAAACAGTGATGTTCCATCCCGCCCTGCGAAAGAGTTCAATCGTGGCCTGTTCCAAGCTTCCTTTCGGAATTACCAGTTTGAGGGGGTCCTTATACGTCAATTTCCTCTAATTCTCCTTCCGATGTGATGCGCCTGAAGAAGCAGCTCCATTTTCTCGTGTGGCACGCTCCTTTTCCGCGCTGTTCGACCAGGAGCAGTATCGTGTCCTGATCGCAGTCCACCAGCACTTCCTTCACGATTTGAATATCGCCCGACGTGTCGCCCTTTCGCCACAGCTCTTGACGGGAACGGCTCCAATAGCAGGCTCTACCTTCCCGAAGCGTCGTTTCCAGGGCTTCTCGATTCATATATGCCATCATGAGAACCTTGCCCGTTCCCACATCCTGGGCTATGGCCGGAACCAGGCCGTTTCCCTTTTCAAAATCAATCTCGGCGTGTTGTCCGAGCAGAGTAACCGTCATTTTTCATCTCCCGACCCTTGCATGAATTCCTGTTCCATGGCCCTGAGAATGCCCATAACCAGGTTTGCGGCAACCTGGGCAACCTGGGGATCCATGCTTCCATTCAAGACTCCACTGAGCATCGAGTTCAATACCCGCACCGCGTCTCCAGGGTGCCGAACGATCACACCGCCCGCATGAAGGGTTTCCCGCGTCTCCGGGCTATTCTGCCTGTCAGCCGTGGCCGGTCCTTTTTCCGTCCTGACCCCTCGTTTACGCAAAATTTCGTTGAACACCCCAACGGCCTCGGGAGTGTAGTCCTCAACTTCGTCCCTGAGAATCCTCATGATTTCCTCAGTGGAGAAAGACTCGAGTAAATTCTTGTCGATTTGGTATTCCGTCATACGAACCTCCGCAGGGAATCCGCTACCCGCGTCATTGCGAGCCCGGTGCGATCGCACCGAATATTCAGCGCATGAAGAAATCCACGATGCGCACCGTCTGGTCATCGCGCTCCCAATCCATTTCGTCAATCCACTTCCACACCTTGCTGAATGAACAGCCTGAGAGCATGAGGATCGTCAAGAGTACCGCGAGCCATTTTTTCATAGTGTTCCTCGACCGGACATGGGGCGTGAGCAAAACCTTACGAAAAGGTTTGGGAATTCATGATACATCGAGCCGAATCGGTAAGCAAGAACGATAATATATTGAAACCATTTTCTATGAAATATCTACATCTAGCCTTAATTAGACACAATTTTGTTGCATTTTTTGATCTCATATGATAGCATCCGATGTGAATTCGCTCCTGAACAGCCCGATACGATAATTGACTTTTCTGCGGGCACAACAAGGCGGGTCGTCCGCCACGCAACAGCGGTATCCGTATCCCGGAGGACGAGATGAAAAGATTCACGACTATCATTACCACAGCGATTCTCTTGGCAGCAACAGCGTCCCTGTGCTTCGCCTTCGAGACCGATTTTGACGATCTGCAAAGATTCGATCGCACTCTTCCGGGTTGGAAACTGGGCAGAGGGGTGGTAAACATCCTGGGAGCGCCTCAGGAATTGTTCGCCAACATGACCAATAACGCGATCAACGGTAACTACTATGGCGCGTACGATGAAGGTATGTATGGGTCGTGGGCAGGTGCCATGAACGGGTATATCGCAGGCATGTTCCCTGGTGTGGGTCGCATGCTCAAGAGAGCCACCACGGGGATGCTTGAAATAGCGACATTCTGGAAGCCTGAGTACGGCCCCACCATGGACCCCACCTACGGCACCAGATGCAGGGCATTCGGGGATGAGGATTATTTCAATCCCAATCCCTTCTGGTATTGGGGGCCTTCACGATAGTCTGGTGTGAGGCGCGGACCCGCAGGTTCAATGCGCGGGTCCCGCTCCGTTTCAGAGGCTTTCCAGATATAATTGCGCGCTATAGGCAGCCGTTGCGCCGTCACCAACGGCAGTTGAAATTTGTCTCAGAATTTTGGATCGCACGTCTCCCGCAGCGAACATTCCCTTCCTGGAACAGGCCATTTTCTCATCGGTAATGACGAAGCCGCCGGCATCGGTTTCCACCTGGTCGCGAAAACACCCGGTGTTTGCATGGATGCCCACGTAAAAGAAGACGCCGCCGACAGGCAACTGCACCTGGGAGCCGTCCACAACCGAGCGGAGTTCCATTGCTTGAACGTCTTTGTCGCCGATGATGCGCGTAGGCACGGAGTTCCAGTGGAACGAAAGCTTGGGTTCGGCAAAAGCCCGTTCCTGAATTTCCTTTACTGCTCTCAGCTTGTCTCGCCGGTGAACAACATGGACCTTTGAAGCGAATCTGGAAAGATATATCGCTTCTTCCACGGCCGAATCTCCGCCACCTACCACGGCTACTTCGAGATCTCTAAAAAAGGGTCCGTCGCACACTGCACAATAACTGACCCCTTTGCCCGCAAGCTCCAGTTCACCCGGCACCCCTAGCTTGACCGGCGAAGCGCCCGTCGAAAGAATAACGGCCTTGCATTCGTACTCATCGCCCGAATCACACGTGAGGAGAAAGCCTTTCTCGGTGGGAAAGACAACTTGAACATCGGCCTGGGCAATCTCCAGACCGAATTTACGAGCTTGTTGCTCCATTTTCTGGGCCAGATCGTACCCGAGAATGGGCTCACCGAATCCCGGGTAATTATCCACGAGTTCCGTAGCGGCCATCTGGCCCCCCGTAAGCCCCTTTTCCAGGAGGAGAACGGGAATACGACCCCGCGCCGCGTACATTCCTGCCGTTAAACCAGCAGGTCCGCCACCGAGAATGATGAGATCCGTTTTCATAGATTAGGCTTTGTCCAGCAGCTCCTTAATGCGACTTTTCGGTACCGCACCGACGATCTGGTCCACGACCTGGCCGTTCTTGAACAGCATGAGAGTGGGAATTCCCCTCACTCCGTATTTGCTCGGTGTTTCCTTATTGTCGTCCACGTTCAGTTTGGCGACTTTTATTTTTCCCGCGTACTCGCCGGCCAATTCTTCCACTACAGGACCAACGGTCCGGCAGGGTCCACACCATGCAGCCCAGAAATCCACGAGAGCCGGAACATCGGACTGAAGAATCTGCTGTTCGAAATCCGAGTCCGTGACGTGGTACAGGTTTTCATTTTCCGACATTTGGAACTCCTCTCTCTTTCTCTCTCTCTCTCTCTTCAATTTGACTATTCTTGAGTGCAGTGTTTTCTCAGGAAGGCTTTCAGTTCGGCTCGCACGTGTTCCGGCAGGTCTGCCGGCACTGCCTGGCCACATATTGTAACGGTTGTCTTCAGAGACTCATATACCAGCAGGCAAGGCGGACACACATCCAGGTGTTCTTCGATGAGCCGGCATTCGTCTTCCGTCACTTCCCCGTCCAGGTAGTCGGACAACTGGTTACAAAAATGTTTGCACTCGTCCATTTCCGCTTTCCTTAGTGTGAAGCGCTCTGCCGATCGGAAGAGACTTCCCTTTCCATATAATAGGAAGCCAAGGCCTCCCGTACGAAATTTCTCGCCCGGTGCAGCCGCGATTTTATCGCTGCGACCGAAGAATCCATGATTCTTGATACTTCTTCAAGAGAAAATCCTTCCACGTCTCTCAGGACAATTACGGACCGATACAGAACGGGAAGATCGTCGATTACCTGTTCAATTTTTCTTCGTCCTTCTTTGGATAACAGGAGGTCCAGGGGAGTATTCACGAACTCTCTGGATGCCGGAACGAATAAGCCGTCCGTCTGGGTGCGTATTTCGTCATCATACTCAACGTTCTCGGGTCGATTTTTACGCAGGTACATCAAAGCGGTGTTAGTCGCAATCCTGAAAAGCCAGGTAGAAAAGGACGATGCGCCGGTAAATCCTTCCAAGCCTTTGTAAGCGCTCAAAAAGGTTTCTTGCAAGAGGTCCTGTGCATGATGATTGTCCTTTACCATTTTTCTCAGGTGGCGGTATATTCTTCCTTCGTACTTTTCTACCAATTTCTCAAAGGCTTCATAATCCCCACCGAGTACTTTGGCTATAATTTCACGGTCTTCATCCATTTCCGTTCCTGTGCAGTCTGGAGCCTTAGTGAGCAATACTCCCGGTATTCATTTCTTACAAGAACCATAATCTTGATGTAAGCGCCCTGTCAAGGGCAAAGCCGTAATTGTTACGGTCACCGGAATCAAAGTCATTTTGAAGCTCCTGGTCAGCAGAGATGAGGAAAAATCCATTGCGTCATTGCCATCGACGATATATCATTCCTGCGACGAGGAGCATGCATGGAAGATCGAATACAGAAGGTTGCGGACTGCCTGGCGCGGGCAAGAAACGTTGTGGCTCTCACCGGAGCGGGAATAAGCACGGAATCGGGTATACCTGATTTCAGAAGTCCGGGTGGACTGTGGTCAAAAGTAGATCCGGGAGAATTCTCCATTGATCGTTTTCTGCAGAACCCTTCGCGCTTTTGGAAGCTGCACCTTCAGTTGAAGTCATCGGGCGATTTCGATTTGACGTCCGCCAAACCGAATCCGGCCCATTACGCGCTTTCTCGCATGGAACAGATGGGAATTCTCAAGTGTATCATCACCCAGAACGTGGACAATCTTCACCAGAGGGCTGGATCGGTGGAAGTCGTGGAATTTCACGGTAATCTCCTGCGCGCGGCATGCATGAAATGCCGTACGGTTGAGCCCATCGAGGCAGTGGAAAAACGGCTGGAGGCAGGTGATGAGGAAACGCCCAGGTGCCGAAAGTGCGGAGGAATCCTGAAGCCTGACGCGGTTTTTTTCGGAGAAGCCATCCCAGCGAAAGCGCTTATGATATCCCAGGTACAATCCCAGAAATGCGATGTCCTCTTGGTGGTGGGGACTTCGCTGCAAGTATTTCCCGCCGCTCAAATTCCCCTGTCCGTCAAATTGAAGTACCCCCCTGCGATAGTCGTGGAAGTCAACCGAGAACCCTCTGCCATGCATCAACAGGTAACGGACACGCTCATTTTGGGCAGCGCGGGCGAAATTCTCACAAGCATTACCGAAGCTCTCGAAACCAGGCTGTCGGCGGGTGCATGCCGGGGTTCCGGGGAATAACCCACATTTTCGTACACATTGACGCTATCGCCTTTCAGGACGAGCTTCTCGAGCCGTCCGGCCAAACAGCTCTGGGCTGCAGCCGCTTTCATTCCTCGAAATAAAAACCCGTTTGATCGACCCCTGTGGTTGACCTCGCTGTGACCTCCGCCCCGTGGACGACATAGATCACATTATGGGGACACGAGATCAGCTGGGCAGATTCAGGGGCGAGATCCAGAAGCAATCTCAGAAGAACTCGGTTTATGCCCGCGTGTCCCACTACCAGGACGCGATCAGGCACACTGTCTGAATGCAGCTCTCGAATGAACGATGCTACTCGGTCTTCCGCGTCTCCGTAGCTTTCACCGCCGGGCGGCTTGTCGAACCACGAGTAGCGAATTGCTCCTGGCCCCCTGGTTACTTCATTTCGCTCCCTGTTCTCCCATGTTCCGCACGCAAGTTCCGCCAGTGCGTCTCGGATGTGGAGCTGGAGCCCCGTTCCTGCCGTATAGATTCCGGCGCTGGTGACGGCTCTCCCGAGAGGACT
>DATHCX010000064.1:0-15004 GCA_035319325.1 Desulfomonilaceae bacterium | reverse complement strand
ACTCGAAGCTGCCCAGATGCGCAATCTTCTGGGCCTCCGCCAGCGTGTTGCGCGTCCGCTCCAATGCCTCGTGGGCCTTTTTACGCTCCCCAATTTCAAGCCGTAGTTGTTCGTTGGACACTCTGAGTTCGGATGTGCGATCCTCCACTTGACGTTCAAGATCGTCGTGGGCCTCTCTCAGGGCTTGCTCTGCTTCCTTGCGGGCGGCAATTTCAAGACCCAACTCTTGGTTCGCTTCGGCCAATTCCTGTGTTCGTTTTGCTATCATCACTTCGAGGTTATTGAAGAAAAACGTCCACAGGTTGCTGACGAAGCTCGGGTCCCGCTTGTCCAACTGCCTCCGAGCCGCAATGACAGCTACAAGTAAATATGAACACCCGATGTACTGTGCGATCCGTCCCAGCCAACCTACGTCGCTACCCACCGACTTTTGGACGAAGACGCACATGAGGCCCACTGCAATGAGCGCCAACCCCATCCAATACCAAGAGACAAATCGAGACCGTGAGATTGCAAAAACAGCGGCAAGCGACGCCGCAGAAAGGCCGAAGCAACCTATGGCAGTCCCGAGCACTAGTTGCCGGAGATGGGTGGGACCGACACCTTGGACAAAGAACGTAGGTGTGGCACCTTTAAGCACTGCAAAGAAGAGCGAACCGAAGAAAAGCACCATGAGGATGCCTGAAAATCTCCCATACAATCCTGTGCGTTCCGGGATAGTTTGCTTCTGTGACCGATCCAATGCCTGCGCCGCCCCGACAGCATGGAAGAGGCCCGATAATAGAGCCGCCGTGTTGTGCATCGTCACGATCGTATTCGGCCCTCCGCCGAAGTACGGGGTGAGGGAGGCGAGGACACTTCCTAAGCCCAATGACAGGGCACCGTTTCCAAGCATCAACAGACTCACGTGACCACTTGCCAGGTACGCACGTAACGAAAAATAAGACACTACGAGAGGGATAATTGAGAGAAAGAGCGTGTTCAGGACGAATAACAGCAGATATGATTCGAAGACTCTCTCTACATCATGGTAGGAAAGAACGGCGAAAAGAATTAAGAAAAGGGGGATTGTCGCGAGAGCGATGACGTTTCCGAATCCGAATCCTTGGATATGAAAAGCCGTTAAAGGATCCGAAAACGGCTTCTCAGATCCCTGGGGATCCCGCATTGGACTAAGTTGCGTTGCCATCGGAAAAGACTCCTATTCTGCTAATCTGCGAGTCCAAACTCTTGTTCCTATGCCTCCGCCCGAAGCATCTTCATACATAAAGGAAAGGGAGAACGAAATACCGTGGCTGCCACTAGTTCAAGGCAATCTGGGATTCCTTCAACCGTGTGATGTCCTGCATGATCACGATGGCTCCGTTCACCGTTCCTTCTCCGTCAACGGGGGATTTTGATAAACGTACTTCGTGAGTCTGCCCTGATCCGCCAATAAGCCGGTGCTCGTACCCAACGATGGGGTCTCCATTGGCTATCACTCTCTCTACGGGGCAGCGTTCCCGGCATCGGGCTTCCTGATCCCCGAAAAACTCGTAGCACTTCTTTCCCTTGGCCTGTCGCAGAGATTGCCCCACAAGCTGCTCGGCTGCCGGATTGATGTACAGAAGGTTCATGTCGAGGTCGCGAACATAAACGGCTTCGGTCAAGTTTTCCACGATGGTTTGATGAATATGGCTCAGATCCATGACGACTCTCCATTCAACAAAAGAGGCCGATCTCGCGAACGATGGCTTACGGTCTTGAATCCTTTGAGAAAGCCAAATCTATTACAACGGCCTGCCGAGACGCAGGTGAATCAGGGTCAGGGCGTCGGCAGTGCGGAAGATTATAAGTACATAAAAATCCAGTATAATTATCATCAAAGGATTCAAGAAAGTCAAAGAAATTGTGCAGAGGAGTTCGTCGGCTACGGAGCTGGCCGGAATGGTTCGGGGATTTTTCGGCTGTGCTGTGCCGGGCAGTAGATTATGCTCAGGATAGATCATGCTGACAATTGCTCCACCCCAAGATGAACCCCAGCTATTTCCGGGCTCGCGACCGGCGTTGAGTAACTCCCTTTTTTGACGGATCAGATCCGGAAGGCTTTGCTCACATGACGGACGATGGAGAGACTTAGTACAAGGCGTGCCCCATCGGGATTTGGTAGTGACTGGCCGAGAAGCAAGCACCTTATAAATCTCTTCGATTCGAGGAATCCGCCCTCGCTCAGACCCAAGAATTTTGCACTACCTTGTGACGCACTCGTGGAGTGAAGAAATCAGATGGAACTCTGATTGCCCTACGACTCGCTGGATGACCCAGTACAGAAGTCATTGACTTCATGACATGGCGTCATATTGCCGTCGCTTTTGACGCCAATATACTGCTCCAACGTTACCGATAATGATCAATGATGCCTGAATTCTTCAAGGATGTCGTGGCATAGCCGCTTGGGCGGATTTGAAAAACGTGCCTTCACACGGCAGGGGTCGGAGGTTCAAATCCTCTCCCGCCTACCAGAGAACAAGAGCAAGGCCCTCCAAGCGAGAGGGCCTTTTTCTTTACTGATACTCGTTAAGCAGTCTATGGCAGAGCGTGCTGCTAATCAAGACAAAAACAGATAGATAAACTTGTCGTTTGAATACCAAGGGCCAAGTCATGGGCGATCGGTCGGCGACACGATAGCTCTTCATGCCATACCCCAGCCCCAAGGTCGCTTCAGAATAAATCGTCGCACCTCAGCAAGCCATTGACTTCTTGTCGCACCAAGGCGTGAAAATGGTCAGGTTGGCTGAGCGTCGGTTCCAAGGAGATATCCATGTGGAAAACATGGAAAACTGTTGTGGGAGTCTTCGTTGCGGTGGTCGCCGTCGTAACGGTGCTCTCTCCCACCTTTGCGTATGCGGAGCCCGTTGACAGACCGAAGGGAATCATTCTGTTTATCGGGGACGGGATGGGGAAAAATCAGGTACGGTCGGCAGCCCTCTACTCTGAAAAAGTTCTTGGCAAACCGTTGACCATGGATTCAATTCCTACGCGGGGCACAACTACCACACATTCCGCAAGCTCAGAGGTCACCGATTCCTCTGCCGCGGCTACGGCACTTTATAGTGGCTATAAGACCAACAATGGAGTCATCAATGTATTGCCGGACGGTCGAAAGGTGTTTACTATCGGTCACGCAGCGAAAAAGGCAGGCCTCTGCGTAGGTATTCTGAGCACCGCGCGGCTAACGGATGCCACTCCCGCAGGTGTATTTGGCCATTCTTCCGACCGGAGTGATGAGAACCTCATTGCCCTACAACTGGAAGATTTTGGGCCGGACGTGGCCATGGCTGGGGGACTGAAGCACTTCATTCCGGCAGGCCAGCGGGGCAGCGAAAGAAAGGATGACAAGGACCTCGTCCGGTCCATGAAGAAAGCGGGCTATACGTACCTTACAACAGGCCTGGATCTGAAATCCGTCGATCCGGCAACCACCCCGAAGCTTCTCGGCTTGTTTGCCCTGTCCACCATGGCGTACGAGGTTGATCGCGAGCGCGATCCGAAACTGAGCAGCCAGCCCGATCTTGCTGAAATGACCCGTGTGGCCCTCTCCATCCTGGGGCGTAACCCTCGGGGCTTCTTCCTCATGGTTGAAGGTGGGCGCATCGATCATGCTTGCCACGTTCACGATCTTAAGGCATCAATCTACGAGACTCTTGCATTCGATAAAGCAGTCAGCGTCGGCCTGGAGTACCAAAAGGCTCGTCCTGACGTGTTAGTTTTGGTCACGGCCGATCACGAGACAGGAGGCATGAGCTTCGGTCGCGGTACGGACGACGCTGTCAACGTGGCAGCGCTGGAACCGATCAGAACTAGCTTGGAGTCAATCTCCAGGAAGGTGGAGAAGCACCCTGAAAACCTGGAAACTATCTTGAAGGATGCCGGCTTCAAGTTGACTGATGGGGAACGAACGCTTTTGAACAGGCATGCTCCGAACTCAAAGATCGAGGCCATACCCGAACTTCGCGACGAAAAAGGTGCGTTCCCCAAGTTCACCCATTCATGGGCAGAGTACGCCCTCGGGGTGATTGAGGGCGACCGCGCCAATGTCGGGTGGAGATCGTTCGGCCATACGGCTCAGCCGGTGATTACCTATGCCGTTGGTCCGGGTGCCCAAGAATTTGCCGGAGAGTACGACAACACCGACATCGCCAAGAAGATGGCAAAGCTCCTGGGATTCACCCTCGATCCTCCTGTACCGGGTGAACGCACAACCCATTGATCTGTTTTGATTCGTCGCTGTTTGAACATGCGAGCCAGCACGGCCCCGAGTCTGTTCTGGCTGATTTCGGTAAAGTAAAGGAAAACCACCCCTACAGGACTTGTTCGGCATCCAGAACCTGCCTCACTACCTCCAAAACTTGTCGAATGTCGTAAGGCTTGTTGACGAAGGCCTTCGCTCCAGCCTCCAGTGCCTCTTTGGTTGGGCCACTGGCAGCGTAGCCGCTGGCAATAATTACTTTTACTCTAGGACTAAAACTCAGGAGCCCTTCGAGACACTGCTTACCGCCCATTTGAGGCATCATGAGATCTAGGAGGACCAGAGCAACTTCACTGCCTCGTTGTTCATATACTTCGAGAGCCTCTTTGCCATTCGAGGCTGTGATCACCTGATATCCAGCCTTGCTCAGAATCCTGGAACCCAGGTCACGGATGAATTCTTCATCGTCTACGAGCAGGATGGTCTCTGATCCTCCACGTGGCATGGGTCTCTCTGTAGTTTCTTCTTCCTTTTCCTCGGAAAGCAGGGCGGGGAAATAGATCTCGAACTTGGTCCCTTTTCCGAGTTCACTGTAACACCTGATATGTCCTCCGTGGTGCTTCACTATGCCGTGGACCATTGCAAGCCCAAGCCCCGTTCCTTCTCCGACGCCCTTGGTCGTGTAAAAGGGCTCGAAAATGTGTTCCAGAGTGTCTCGGTCCATCCCCGATCCCGTATCCCTAACACTTAGCAGGACGTGGGGACCTGACCTGGCCTCCAGACATGCTCTTACGTATTCTTCATCCAGCGTGACGTTGGCTGTCTCGAATTCCAACTTGCCACCATCGGGCATGGCATCCCGGGCATTCACCGCCAGGTTCATAAGAACTTGATCTATTTGTGTTTTGTCGGCGTTGATCTTGGCGAGCTTCACGTCTTGGTGGAGTTGTATGTCGACCATCTTCGGCAGGGTTCTCTCAAGCATCTTGCGCAACTCAGTAATTCTAAGATTCAAGTCAAGAGGCTGAGGGTAGATCTCCGTCTTTCGGCTGAACGTAAGTAATCTCTGGACAAGATCGGCCCCACGTTTGGTTGACTCGTTAATCTTCTGTAAGTCCTCTTTGCAACGTTGAGGTAGCTCCTTGTCGTCAAGTAGCATTTCCGAGTACCCTAGAGCTACTTGCAATACATTGTTGAAATCGTGGGCGACACCTCCAGCAAGCGTTCCGATGGCTTCCATTTTTTGGGCCTGCAGAAACTGCCTTTCCAAGCTCTTGCGCTCAGTTATGTCGTGGAGTATCAAGAGTATGGAAATCGCACCATCCTGGTTTCTAATCGGTGTCTCAAAGATTTCGTGGGTCTTACCGGTCACGTCCGAAGTCCGCTCCCATAGGATCGAGTCTCCCGCAAAAACGTCCCGATTCCGGCACCAGGGGCAGGGCTCGGTTCGACCAACCAAATATTCGTGGCATTTTCGACCGGCCACTTCGCCGCGTTCAGAGATCAAGGCAGGATTTACGTACTCGATTTCATATTGAGAGTTAACGATATACACCCCATCTACCATATGATCCAGAATTGACTTGAATTTTGATCTTTCATTCGCTATGGTCTCTTCAGCCAGCCTTCGTTCACTGATGTCCCTATCAATTCCGAGGCAATACTTGTGACCACGGATTTCGACGAGGTTTGCCGTCATTTCGAGAGGAAATACGCTTCCGTCCTTCCTGCGATGGTTGACCTCACCCCTTAGCAATTGGCCGGACAAAACTGTGTTGACCCTCTCCTGCAAGCCCTTCGCGGAATCGGAGGTTTCCAAGTCCTCTAATCTAAGCGTCGTGAACTCATCTAACGAATAGCCGTGGATTTTCGCTGCAACCGGGTTGGCGGAAACAATGCGGCCGACATTGTGCCCTTCCATATCTATCATCATTATTGATTCCCGAGCGGACTCGAATAAAGTACGATAAAGAAGTTCCCTTTCAGCCAGAGCTTCCTCGGCGTTTTTCCAGTCCTCTATATCTTTCGTTACCGAAAGAACGTGAGGCTCCTCGTGGATTCTGATGATGCGGGCCGACATCAGGCCGGTGTGTATGCGGCCGTCTTTGAACCGGAATTTTGCTTGGAGATTCCTCACCTGTCCGGTCTCATCGAGATCTGCGACAAGTCTTTCTCTGTCTCCAGGATCATTCCATATGTTGATATCGAACGAGGTTTTTCCAATCACTTCATCCCTGGCGAAACCGGTCAGCTCTGAGAAGCCCTCATTGACGTCTACGTAGAGTCCGTCGCTAAGACGATTAATATTCACCGCATCCAGACTTGTCTGGAAGGCGATCCTGAATCTCTCCCGGCTTTCGAGCAGCGCCTCTTCCGCTCTCTTCCGCTCGGTGATGTCATCATACACCCCCAAGACACCATAGACTTCGCCTTGCTGATCGACCAACGGAACTTTGGATGTATCGATCCACAATCGAGATCCGTCTGCCTGCAGGAGGGGCTCAATAATATGACGTTTCGGCAAGTTAAGTCCCATTACTTCTTGGTCGTCTGCACGGTATGCGTCCGATTCGCGGCTGGGCCAAGGAAGGTCATAATCAGTCTTCCCTATGATTTGCTCCGGGAACTCGAGTCCTGCAGCTCTGGCGAAGACCTCGTTGCACCCGAGGAAGACGCTGTTCCTGTCCTTCCAGAATATGGATTGGGGCACAGAGTTCAGAATCGAGGCAATCATGGCTCGACTTCTTGTTAAATCCTCTTCAGTCTTCTTGCGCTCGGTGATGTCCGTAAACATGGCGAACGAACCGGCGAAGTTTCCCTCGGAATCTTTCAGGCCACTTGCGGAGACGATCGTCCAAACCGTCTCACCATCTTTTCTCTGGAAGCGGCGCTCATAGGACTGGTCTTGACCGCTGATCCTCAATGCCATGTTGCGTTCGTGCTCGGCAATGTCTTCATCAAACATGAACGAATGAACGACCTTACCTAGCATCTCATCAACGGAGTAGCCGAGCATGTCCGCCATCCGTTGATTGACAAAGGTCGTCTGAAACTCTACATCCATAGCCCAAATTCCCTCGTTGGCCGTCTCAACAATTTTGCGGTATTTTTCCTCGCTTTCTCTGAGGGCGATTTCCGATTGTTTCCGTTCATGTATATCTAAATGGGTTCCCAACATGCGAACAGGTTTACCGGAATCATCGAATTTCAAAACTTTGCCACTGGTGAAAATCCATTTCCATACGCCTGATTTGGTCAGGAGCCTGTGTTCAGCCTCATAGGTAGGCCTATCTCCGTACAAATGTCCATCTAATATATCCATCACCATTGGTTTATCTTCAGGGTGTATTCGATCCGACCAAGACTCGATCCTGTTTTCGACCTCTCCCTCCGAATACCCGAGTTGGCTCAGCCAGTATTTGTCTTGATACAATTCTCCCGTTTCGATATCCCAATCCCAGATGCCGATAATTCCTCCCTCCAGCGCTATGCCCAGACGCTGCCTCAGCTCAGAGCGTTCTGCCTCAGCTCGCTTACGCTCGGTAAGATCTCGAAAAATCACATTCGTGTGCAATATGTCTTTGCCCATGCTGAAGATTGACGACGCCACTTCTACAGGAAACGTGGTTCCGTCCTTCCGTTTGTAAGTCAGCTCTCCCCTGAAGCAACCCGTTCGGGATCGTTCCTCTAATGCCTTTGGCAAACGGGGATCTGTCAAATCCAAAACGCCGTCTCTTCCGATCTGACAAATCTCTTCCTCACTTCTGCCCAGCATTTGGCACGCAGCTTTGTTGGCTTTGAATATCCTTCCGCTTGGCTCAGTCAGCATGATTCCATCAGGACTAGCCTCGAAGAAAGAGCTTATCATCGCTTCCCGGGACTCCAGCTCTTTCCGGGACTCTCGTTCCACAGTTTGATCGCGGAAGACCAACACGACGCCGAGGATCTGGCCTTTCTTGTCTCGAATAGGAGCTCCACTATCAGCAACTGGCCGCTCTGTACCGTCCTTCGCTATGAGCAGCGTATGATTGGCGAGGCCGACAACCTTTCCCTCGCGGAGTACACGGGACACGGGGTTTTCTGCCGCTACTCTGGAGTCGTCGTTTATGATCTGAAAGATCTTCTCCAAAGGCATTCCTTTGGCCTCAGACTCCCTCCATCCCGTGAGATGCTCGGCCACAGGATTCATCCGCTTTACAATGCCTGCCCTGTCGGTAGTGATCACGGCATCGCCAATACTATACAGGGTTGTACGAAACTCCTCTTGGGCCAGCCGCTGCCCCCGTTCAGCTCGGTATAGCTTCTTGTACATCCCAGCCTGTCTATACCTGTACCCGAAGGCTGTGGCACTTGCGGCCAGCAAGATGAACAGCGCCGAGAAGAGGATGACAACTCCACCTCTATATTTTGCCTCTTCCAGGATCTCTCTCGTGTCCACCTTTGCCACCATGAACCAGGGCGAGTTGGGAATATGGTGAAGATCAGCCAGGACCTCAACTCCACGGTAGTCTTTTCCCGCGAACATGCCTTGCTTTCCCAGAACTGCCTGCACCCCAGGGAGATCGTGCAAAGAAAGCGGTTCAGTGAGGGATAGAGCGGCGCTGGGTCTATGCCGTAGGTCGGTCAAGAAAAGGACACTATCCCCCTCCTTGCGTATCAGAAGTGTTTCTGCAGTTTTGCTGGGCGTTGGCCAAGACTGGACCAAAGGATATAGGACGGATTCCGGGTTGCTCCTCAGAACCCAGAAAGCAACGGGTTGGCCGTCAGAACTGAAGACTGGACCAACCGCATCCATATGGACAACTCCTTGTTCACTGCGATAAAGGTCAGTCAGCGTGGGTACATGGTTCGCCAGAGCTTGCTCTATGGCCATCTTGGCTTCAGCGCTTAGGGGGGCTGAATGCGGTCGAGCGGACAACAGAACATGGCTCTCCGTGTCCAGAAGAAGAACATCGTCGTAGTGCTGTTCCCTTCGTTCCGTCTCCAAACGCTCCTGCAATAGGGTCTGGGCTGAAGCATTGCCCTTGTTCTTGAGCCACTCCTGTATGGTCTGCCTGAAAATGGGGGCTCTTGAGGACCTCGATATGTCATCGAGGCGCTCTTGCCTCCATTGCTCGATCTGACCAGCCTTGAGCTTGCCGATGGCGGCCAATTCATGATATTTCTCGGCCCGAATCCGTTCGGTTTCAAACGAATAGTACTTGTACCCCCCGATCAGGATCGCGACCGTGCTTACCACGAAAATGGCCAGCCAGAGACTGTTGATCCGATCACTATTCATTTTCTTTGCCATGGGATGTTCCTTCGGTGCAGGATCCTGTTGCCTAGGTGGAAGGTCAGGCGTGATTAGCGTAACATCCTGAAATCATGGGTGAGTTTACAGGGCCTAGACGGTCATACGTCATTCCTGTCAGTTTCCAAAGCACTGGAGACCACATCCAGGAGCTGTTTCATTTGATAAGGCTTGTTCGCAAAGCCCTTCACGATCGCATCAAAGAATGGGCGTTCGCCTGGTTCCAGTGAATGTCCGCTCGAAACGATGACTTTCACTCGCGGATTGATTCTAAGCAGTTCCTCAAGGCATTTCTTGCCAGTGATCTGAGGCATGACAAGATCAAGTATCACGAGAGAAATGCTTGCTCGTTCCCTGGCATAGATCTCCAAAGCCTCTTTGCCGTTCGATGCCGTAACCACCCTATGCCCGGATTGCTCAAGTATGCGCTTGCCCAGTTCTCGAATGTACTCTTCGTCATCGACAAGCAAGATCTTTCCAATTCCCGGAGCACTCACCGTTTCGGGCTCAACTCTCTCTGCCGACGCCAAGTCTTCGACAGCGGTAAAGTAGATCTTGAACGTGGAGCCGACTCCAGGCTCACTCTCGCAGGTGATCCAACCACCGTGTTGTTCCACGATCCCCTTGGCGACGGACAGCCCCAGCCCGGTTCCTTTTTTGAAGTCCCAGCCCTTGGTTGTGAAGAAAGGATCGAACATGCGATCCATTGTCTCTCTGGGCATCCCGGCGCCGGTATCTGAGATCGCCAGGAGGATATGAGGTCCAGATTTGGCTTCATGATGGAGCATGCAATAGGCTTCATCCAGGACGACATTTCTCGTTTCAATTCTGAGCCTTCCGCCATCGGGCATAGCTTCTTTTGCGTTAAGGCACAGATTCATCAAGACTTGCCCGATTTGAGATTCGTCGGCGTCAATCGGTCTGAGACCTTCTTCAAAGACCGTGTCTATCTCGATAATCTTGGGAAAACTTCTTCTCATCAGGCTCACCGAATTCTCGACAACGTTCCTCAAGTCTATAATTTCAGGGCTGATCTCGGTTTTCTTGCTGAACGCCAGCAGCCGTTGGACCATTTCGGCTCCCTTTCGGCCGGTTTGGTATATCTTCCGAAGATCCTCGCAGATTGGATCATTTTCCGCCCTTCTTAGAAGGAGCATCTCCGTATATCCATTGATTATCTGTAGTAGGTTGTTGAAGTCGTGGGCTATGCCGCCGGTCAAAGTCCCAATTGCCTCCATTTTCTGAGCATGAAGAAGTTGAGCCTTCATGTATTCCTTTTCCTGTTCTTCGCGTATACGTTCCGAGATATCTCGCGTGATTCCGACAAAACCGGCTATTTGATCACTCTCGTCTCGGATCGGGGTTACATAACCCTCCGTCCACACGTAGCTCCCATCCTTGCGCACGAGTTCCAGTTCGTGTTTCATGACACCAGTCTTTATCCCACACTCCTCTTCTTTTCGTCTATTCAAGGCGGTCTTCTTGACGTTCTCTATCTGGTCCGGCTTGATAACTGTGAATATGGGCTGACCGATCAGCTCTTCAGCTTTAAAGCCTCGCATCTTTTCGTCGGCCGGACTGATGTATGTGAAACGGTAGTCCTTGTCCAGGCACCAAATTGTGTCCATAGCGGTCTCAGCTATGAGGCGAAATCTTTCCTCACTGGCTCTGAGCGCCTCCTGCTGTCTCCTAGCTTCAGTCACGTCGTTCAAGGTGTGAATGACCCATTCACCTATCACGGTCTTCCTAAACTCCACGACACGGTCTGTACCGTCCTTACATCTGACTTCCCGTTCTACGGGCATTGCGTCTGCGCCGTCACCATGGACCTGTCTCGCAAAATGAAGCCAATCCGCTTTGACCGATTCTGCAACAAGCTGATCCGGGTAGGCCAACGGCCACCAGTCGTCCAAGGTAGGTATGTCTTGCAGTGTGTAGCCGAATGATTCGATAAATTTTTGGTTCAAATATAGTACTTTGCCGTTCATCGAGGCAACAGCCATGCCCATAGGTGAGTGGTCCATCAAGACGCGAAGACGTGTTTCGCTTTCCCGTACAGCCTCCTCCGCTTTCTTACGTTCAGTGATTTCCGAAAGCAATTCTTCGTTGGCTGCCGTCAGTTGGCTGGTGCGTTCCCTTACCCGCATATCGAGATCTTCGTTCAATTTGCGAATTTCTTCTTGTACCTGTTTTCGCTCGATGGCATAGGTAATGGATCGTGACGGGAAATGACTGTCATATTTGTCTTTGAGGATATACTCCTGAGCCCCTTTTCGTATTGCTTCCAGCGCCAAAGCCTCGTCGTCGAGACCGGAAAGCACTACTATGGAGGAGGCCGGGGCAGCATTCTGAATCTGAAAGAACGTTTCTAATCCTTGGCTGTCAGGCAGCCCTAGGTCCAGCACTACTGCATGAAAATTAGCGTTTCTTAGACTTTCTTTCGCCTCTGCCAGAGTCTCCACGTGCGAAATCACAAATCTGCTGCCCTTTGATTCTGCCAGTGCGTCTTTGAGACAAAGGGCGTCCACAGGATTGTCTTCGACGATCAGTACTTTCGCGTTCTCCATCTGTACCTTCTTCAACCTTCTACGGATTCGGGCGAATCGGCAGTCTTTCCAGTGTGAACCAGAATTCTCCAAGGCATTCCAGATCCTTGGTAAATTGCTCCATATCCACGGGTTTGGTAATGAAGCAGTTGGCGTGGAGATCATAACTTCTCCAAATGTCCTCAGGCTCTTGAGGTGTAGTCAGAATGATGACGGGAATGTGTCGCAGGGACGGATCACCCTTCACCTCTGCCAAAACTTCCCGTCCGTCCTTCCGGGGCAGGTTCAAATCCAGTAGAATGATCTCCGGGGAGGGTGCGGAGGAGTATTTCCCTCTTTTGTACAGGAAGTCCATCGCTTCTTCACCGTCTTCAGCAACGTGCAGGTTATTGCATACTCTTGAGCCGCAAAAGGCTTCTTTGGTCATCAGCACATCAACCGGATTGTCTTCCACGAGCAGAATCTCTACCGGCTGAACCATCGTCCCTGGAACCATCATGTCGGCGTCCCCTTTTCAGGTATCGTGAAATAAAAGGTAGTCCCTACGCCTGGTTCGGATTCTGCCCAAACTCGTCCGCCATGACGCTCCACGACCTTCTTGACGATAGCCAACCCCATACCCGTTCCGTCATACTGGTTTCTTTTATGCAACCGTTGGAAGATCACGAAGATGCGCTCTAAATGCTGGGATTCGATACCGATACCATTGTCTTTGACTGAAAAAATCCACTCGTTCTTGTTCTTGACGGCGGACACACGTATCTTCGGCGGCTCATTCCTCCGAAATTTAATCGCATTTTGAATCAGATTTTGAAACACCAGCAGTAGTTGGGTGTCGTCAGCACGAATCGCTGGGAGTTGTGCGTGGGTAATCACTGCCCCCGACTCGGATATAGCGGATCTCAAATTTTTCACCGTCTGATCTAGTGTCTGTTCACAATTTATCCGTTCCGGCAGTTTTCCCTTCGTTGCCACACGAGAATACGCCAACAAATCCAGTATGAGGGCTTTCATCCGCACCGAGGACTCAACCGCATGGTGGATGTACTGGTCGGCGTCAGCGCCCAAATTGCCCTTGTATTTTTTCTCCAACATCTGGAGACAACTAGCCACGTTGCGCAGAGGTTCCTGCAAATCATGGGATGCCACGTAGGCGAACTGTTGAAGGTCTTGATTGGAACGAATCAGTTCCTCTTCGGCTTGTTTTCTGTCGCTAATGTCACGGGCAGCAGCGAATATCCCAACAATTCTCTCGGACTCGTCACGGTATAAGGATGCGTTGTACATTACCGGAGTCAACCAGCCATTCTTGTGCCGGATTGCCAATTCATAGTTCTTCACCAAGCCTTTTTTGAAGACCTGCTGATATCCCAATCGGGCTTTCTCCGGGTCGGAAAAATACTCGGCAAAATCTGTCCCAATAAGTGACTCACGTGAACGACCGGTAGCATGCTCGGTAGCCGAATTTGCGTCGGTGATCTTTCCCTCAGCACTAATAGTGACGAGGGGATCGAGACTCGCCTCGATGAGGCTGCGGTTATATGCGCTAGCAGCTCGTAATGCTTCCGCTGCTCGCCTTTGTTGAGTGATGTCAATGTCTATCTCAAGTATGAGCGGGGAACCATCGACATCTGCAAACGGAAAATTGTAAACATCAATAATTGAGCCGTCGGATACTTCCACGTCCCAATGATGAGGTTTGCCGGTTTTTAGCACGGTGTAAGCTTCGCAAAACTCACAAGGTTCCTTATTGCCAAAAACGAGGTCAAAGCAATGCCGACCTTCGTGTTTACCGAATTTCTCTCGGAACGCCCGGTTGACAAACGAATAGCGATGATCCGGTGTCAGGAGACATACCATTTCCGGCATGGTTTCGAGGATGTCATATAGCCGCTGTCGTTCTACTGCTATGTCGTGCTTCGCTGTCTCCAGTTCCGCTGTTCGTTCCTGAACTCGCACCTCCAACTCGTCATGCGATTTTCGCAGAGCCTCCTCGGCCCGCCAATTTTCTATAAAATCCGTTGCTTGTTGAGCCAATAGATCAATTCGCCAAAGATCATGATCATCAGGAATATGCGGCACACTCCATTGGGTGGTGAGAATTCCTATTAAATTCCCGTTTCTGTTCACCAGCGGCGTGGACTGAACAGCACGAACTCCGGCTGAGCGCAGTACTTTGAGTGATCCGGTGTCGGCGAATAGAGGACTCTCCTGAACATCTTCGACAATGACCCGTTTCTGGTGCTTCATTGCCTCTCCGCATACTGAAGCCTGAGACGTAACAGTTGCGAAGAACCCGAGGAAGGGTTGCTCATGACCATAATGAGCAACAAGATTCAGGGAATCTCCTTCAAGAAGTTGTAATGTTCCCCGCTCAGATCCAACTATCGCTACGGCAACATCCATGATCTTCTGTAATACCGTTTTGAATTCCTTCAATGTTGAAATACTCGTGACCAAGTTGTGCATGAGGCTAAGTGCTTGCAGATCTGTTGCGATACGTTCCTCGTCCCTCTTGCGGTCGGTAACGTCAAGAGTCGCTCCGACGTACCGAACAAGTTCTCCTTGCTCGTCAAAGTAGGGATGAGCACGGTCGTAGACCCACCGCACACTCCCGTTGGGCTGCACGATCCGGTGTTCGAGTTCGTAGACCGAGCGGCTCTGCATTGCCTGCGTGAAGGCCTCGTGCAGCAAGGCTGCATCGTCGGGATGAATGCACTTCTGGAGCATCAGGTCATACCTCGGCGAAGGCACGGCGGGGTCCAGACCGTAGATGCGGTATTCCTCCTCGGACCACACCGTCGTTTGCGTAGCGGCGACGTACTCGAAGCTGCCCAAATGAGCAATCTTCTGGGCCTCCGCCAGCGTGTTGAGCGCCCGCTCCAACTCATCATGGGCTTTTTGAAGTGCCTCCTCGGCCCGCCTGCGGTCAGAGAT
>DATHCX010000063.1:0-3020 GCA_035319325.1 Desulfomonilaceae bacterium | reverse complement strand
AAGAATCGGTTCACAGAACCAGTGTCATTGCGAGGAGTGAAACGACGAAGCAATCTGTTCTTAACGGTCAGGAGATTGCCACTGGCTTACGCCCTCGCAATGACGGTCACATTCTTTCTCAAGTGAATAATTCCGTTTCTTTCTGTCCGGCGACTCACACAATTTCCGGATTTCAGGATGTCCCGCATCCTGGTACCCGGAATAGCTTACCATGCAAAGCCTCGTGAGGCTGAGACGAATGCGCTTTCAAAAAAGTAAGATTGGGGGGACCCTTTTTTGTAAAGAGTGTCACGCCCAAACCCCCTCCCAGAAACTTCTCATGCGCCGGCATCTGCATTTCCTCAGCGGAAATGCAGATGCCGGCGAGTGCTAAAAGTTCTTGAGGTGGGGTTCGGGGACGAACGTCTTACAAGAAGTTCCTCCTCGATTTCAGGTATTTGAAAACGCATTGGTAGGAGACCATTTGGAGTTACTGTAGCTGCTGCGCACGTCTTTCAAAATTTGGTCGAATCGGGTATTAACCAATATGTTTCACATAACACATCGCGAGAGACACCAATGCTGGCAATCTGGAACACGGCTGTAGAACAATTTGAAAAGCACCAGGATTTCGTTCTGGCAACGATTGTCGCTGTGCGCGGATCATCGCCGAGACACGTGGGCACAAGATTTCTCGTCAAACGTGACGGAGGAATCATAGGAACCATCGGTGGAGGACTTTTCGAGGCGCGAGTCCAGCAATTCGCTGCAGCGGCATTGGAATCGGGCACTTCACACTTCGAAAGCTTTTCCTTTACCGGCCAGGATGCACAGTCCGCTGACATGATTTGCGGCGGAGACGCGGAAGTCTTGGTGGAATTCGTCAATAACGACGATCAGGTCTTTGAGGAAATCTGCAGAAACCTGGTGAAGACTACGAAGAACAGGGCGTCCGGACATCTCTTTACTGAAATCTCTGTTCCAGTGGGAGGTTGGAGTCGAAACCGCACCCGTCACCTTTTTCTCGGCGATCCAGGATTTAGGATAGGCGGATTTCCCCATGATGACCGCGCTGTACGCGCAATGCCGGACGCGAGGTTATTGAAACCGGCTCAGGCGCTCCAGGTGGAGGGGCTCGAACATCCCGTATTACTGGAATGGCTGCATCCTACGGGGATTGCATACATTTTCGGTGCAGGACACGTGGGAGCCTGTGTAGCGCATGTTGCTTCCTATGTTAATTTCAAGGTCGTCGTTGTGGATGACAGGGAAGAATTTGCGTCGCCGGAGCGGGTCTCCGAAGCCGACGAGATCGTCGTCACCGATTTCCACGAGTGCTTTTCCCATCTGACCGTGGACGAAGACAGTTACATCATCATTGTCACTCGAGGGCACGCGCACGATAAAACCGTGCTGGCCCAAGCTCTCAAGACAAGCGCAGGCTACGTCGGTATGATCGGCTCCAGACGCAAGACCAAGCTGATTTTCGAGTCTCTGCTCATGGAAGGGTTCACGCGGCAGGATCTCGAACGGGTTCATGCGCCCATAGGGTTGCCCATCGGCGGAGAAACTCCTCAGGAAATAGCCGTATCCATCGTCGCCGAATTGATCGAGGTCCGAAGCCGCAAGGACCGGCTCAAACAACTCGGCTGATCGTTCAAAGTCTTGATGGCTCACATGACCGGGGCGGGCCGGTATTCGTTGCGTGAATACGGGATAGCAAGCAGCAAGTATCGAGGGCTACAGGAAACGTTACAGAGGGCTTTTTCGACAAGAGGCATACGAATGCGCTTTCAAAAAAGTAAGATTGGGGGATCCTCTTTAGTAAAGAGGTTCCTCCCCGATTTCACGTATTTGAAAATGCATTGGTATCAGCCCTGACGCACAGGGGCCCGCAGAACAGCATCGTTGGTAAACTGCTCTGTGTGGGGTCGCGGACGTGAAGATGTGTAGAACATTCTCCGTAATCAAGGAGTTGCCCGGGGAAAATGCCTGGCTTCTGCACGTGCGAGGAGCGAAACAGCGAAGCAATCGTGATATGTAAACGCGGAGATTGCTTGGCTGGGGTCGGGATGACAGCCTTTTCCCACCTGTAACTGAACGGGTACCATCCGCCGCTCTCAAACTGCCAAACATTTTGGCAACTGCCACGTACACGCATGCTCAATGGAAAAAAAATAATCGTGGTGCTTCCCGCGTACAATGCGGAGCGAACACTGGCAAGGACCGTGTCGGAACTCGACCGGAACGTCGTGGACGAAGTTCTGCTTGTGGACGATTCAAGCGGAGACGATACCGTCCGCCTGGCATCGGATCTGGGAATACGCGCGTTCCTGCACGACAGGAATTACGGGTACGGAAGAAACCAGAAAACCTGCTACGCGGAGGCCCTGAAATCAGAAGCGGATGTCATCGTCATGCTTCATCCTGACTATCAGTATTCTCCGAAACTCGTCCCCGCCATGGCGGCCATGGTGGTATCGGGCGAATACGACCTTGTGTTGGGATCCCGGATTCTGGGAGGAAAAGCTCGAAAGAGCGGAATGCCTCTGTATAAGTATGTTGCCAACAGAACCCTGACCTGTATAGAAAACGCCTTCCTCGGATCGAAGCTGTCTGAATTCCATACGGGTTACCGGGCTTTTTCCCGAACGCTCTTGGAACAATTACCCCTTCATCGGAATTCCGACGATTTCTTATTCGATAACGAAATGCTCGCACAATCCATTTTCTTCAACTTCAACGTGGGAGAGATTTCCTGCCCCACCCGGTACTTCCCGGAAGCATCGTCCATAGACTTTTCCCGTTCAGTCGTGTACGGACTCGGCGTATTGTGGACGGCTCTGCGTTACCGTTTGCAGAGATGGGGGGTCTGCACGTTCGCTCTGTTCTCGCCCGATCGCACGGAGCTCTCGAAGGACTACTATTCTCCCGTGGAATAATACG
Organism: Desulfomonilaceae bacterium; assembly: GCA_035319325.1. GTDB lineage: Bacteria > Desulfobacterota > Desulfomonilia > Desulfomonilales > Desulfomonilaceae > DATHCX01. The sequence goes on along the minus strand of DATHCX010000063.1, from coordinate 95 downwards.
GATTCGCTTTTTTACAGGTAACTCAATTCTGGGCACAGGGCTGGGGGCACTCCTTCGCTGCGGACTACGCAGAGCCGTCTCATCACTTCGCTCAG
>DATHCX010000062.1:0-6015 GCA_035319325.1 Desulfomonilaceae bacterium | reverse complement strand
TGCGAGCGAAGCGAAGCAATCTCGAGTAGTTGCAGAATAAGGGCTGGAGATTGCTTCGTCGCGTCGCCCCTCGCAATGACACGGATGCGCGTCCCGACCCAGTAGGTGATTTCAAAGCTTTTTGCGAGACACCAACCTGGCACGGGTTGTAGGCCGGGAATCTCTTTCGCTACAGACGACGCAAGGCCGTCTCATCGCTTCGTTCGAGAGACTCCCAGCCCTCGCAACGTAGTCGTTGAAAATACAATTCAAGGTGGTTGTTGAATGGCGAAATGGTATCAGGCCGTCAGGCCAATTTCTTTCTCCTTGAAATGATTCCGGATGTTTTCCACGTCCTTGGTGCGCACTCCTGCCACGGATGCGATCTCCTCGTCCGATGCGGAAAGGAGCCTCGCCACGCTGCCGAATCTCGTGAGGAGCGCACTCCGCTTTTTCGACCCGATTCCAGGCACGTCGTCCAACTGGGATTGCAATACTCTTTTGCTTCTCCTCTTGGTGTGGAATGAATGGGCAAACCTGTGTGCTTCGTCCCTCACTCGCATGAGCAGCATGAGTCCGGGATCCCCTTTGGGAAAAAGTACCGGATTTTTCCTGTTTGGTATGAACAGGCGCTCTTCCTGGTCCTCTTCCCGCGCTTTTGCTATGGCTGCAACGGGCGGCGCGGCCTGGCCGAGAAGCTCCCCGAGCACTGTGAAAGCCGCGTTTAGTTGCGATTTTCCTCCGTCTATGAGGAACAGATCCGGTAGGGGTTCTTCTGCCTGGTGGTGTACGCGGCGGGCGACGGTCTGCTGAATCATTCCGGGATCGTCCTGATCGGAAAAACCTTGTATTGCGTACTTCCTGTACTGACCCTTGTCTGGAACGCCGTCCTTGAACGAGACCTTCACACCGACAGGTTCGCTTCCGGATATGTTTGATATGTCGTAGCCTTCTATAATCCGAGGAGAGCCGGGCAGATGAAGCTTGGAAGCAATGTGGTCACCGGCTTTCTGAATGGTATTCTTCTGTTTCTCCCTCAGCAGCGAGTCATGGGCGTTTTTCAATGCGAGAACCATGAGCCGTGCGCCTTGCCCGCGTGAGGGCACACGAATCGTCACCCGATTGCCGCGCAGTTCCGACAGCCAGCTTTCGATGAGCTCCGGCTGCTCGATAGGTCGGGAAATGAGGAGTTCCTTCGGAACGAACGCAGCGGAGACATAATACTGCTTTATTGACGAAGTGAGCACCTCTTCCTCGTCCAGAGCGGAATTGGTGAAAGCAAACGCGTCCGCGGAAAGAAGATTGCCCTTGCGGAACGACAATACCTGCACCACGAATAAATCCGTCGAGCCGTCTCGCAGGAGGGCCACCACATCCAGGTCCTTCAAATGGAAAAATGATACGTTTTGTTTTTCCAGCGTCCGCTCGATCGAGGCCAGCCTGTCGCGTATGCGAGCAGCCTCCTCGAAACGCAGTTCCGCGGCTGCAGTCTGCATTTCGGAGGTTAAACGTTTCATGAGATCTTCACTTCTGCCCTGGAGCAAAAGGGTTACGCTTTCCACCATCCTTCCGTATTCCTCGGGATCCACTCGACCCGTGCAGGGGCAGAGACAGCGTTTCATCTGACAGTTCAAACATGGCCTCTTGCAGGTAGCGATTTGCCTTTCGGTGCATTGACGCAGAGGAAACAATCTTTGAATGAATCTCACTGTCACCCGCGCATCCGTTGCGGAAGCGTACGGGCCGAAATAGCGCTCTCCGTCCGGCCTCACCCGTTGGGTTCTCACGAGTGTGAGTCTGGGAAACGGATGCGAAACATTCAATTTCAGAGAAAAGAACGACTTGTCGTCGCGCAAGTTGACATTGTACTTGGGCCTGTGCTGCTTTATCAGATTGTTTTCAAGAATCAGGGCTTCTTTTTCATTTTCCGTAAGTATGGTGCGGATGCTGTCTACCCGCTGCATGAGATACTGGATTCGATATCGTTCATCACCGCCGCTCACGAAGTAACTTCGGACTCGGTTTCTCAGATTCCCCGCTTTTCCCACGTACAATACTTTGCCTTTGCGGTCCGACATGAGGTACACGCCGGGACTGGGCGGCAGATTCTTCAAGAATGATTCTTCAACTGGCATTTTCGATCACGACGCGCAAGCTGAACATGTGGTGATGGTCATACCGTTTCGCTTTCCAAGATGGAACGTGGCGGGCATGTCTCCTCTCCCGGGAACGGCACCGCCCGTCTGCGCCTCAGGGACATGCCCGCCATCGCCCCGGAGTACTTTCCTCTTGTCGAGAAACGGTAACACTCGTCAGATGCGGCGATCCGTGTTCGCCCGCGATCTCGACACAGAGAATATAGAAACCTTGATCGATCCGGTCAATAATCCCTTGATCATTGTAAGGAGAATCTGATAATGATGATAGTTTGTGACTGAACTCTCGCAAACCGTCATCCGCGGTTCAGGAGATATACATGAAGAAAAATGAAGACCGCAAAGCCGCAGAAAGAGCCTTCCTGAACGATCGCGGCAGGATCACCAACAAAGAGCTGGCCAAGAAACTCGGTGTCCATCCCGCCACGGTCGCGCGATGGAAAAAAATGGATGAATGGGACCTGAAACTGGTACAATCCGTAACCACTCCGGAATCGCCGAGCGACGAAGATTTCTACGCCGTGGATTTGCGCCATATCAGCCTGCTCAACGAGCGCATTGACACGTACCTGCACAAACAGGAACTTCTGCCCGGAGAAATCCTCGAGCTGGCAGAGGCAAAATATCATCTCATGAACTGCATGGAAATAGTCAAAGATCAGATGAGATTTCCCCTTTCCAAACAATTTGAAGAAGAAGAACGAGAATTTGATTGATTCACGCCCAAAGGAGCAACCATGATTGAAATGAGATTCCATGGCAGAGGCGGCCAAGGCGCGGTGACATCCGCCGAACTCGTGGCACAGGCTGCCATCGGCACGGGTAAGTACGCCACGGCTTTTCCCAGTTTCGGACCCGAAAGGAGGGGCGCTCCTGTTGTTGCATTCGCAAGAGTCGACGATCAGCCTGTGAGGCTGCGGTCCAAGATCTATAACCCGGACGTGGTCATCGTCCTTGATCCGTCTCTTCTGGACATAGCCAATCCCACTCAGGGATTGCGCGAAGGAGGCCTGCTGATCGTCAATACGTCTTTGGACGCCGCCTCTTTGAGAGCGCAGCTTTCCTATTCAGGAAAACTGGCCCTCGTTGACGCGGGGCGCATCGCGAAGGAAGTCCTCGGCCTTCCCATTACCAATACCACCATGGTCGGCGCGCTCGTGAAAGGAACGAACATCTTATCAGTGGAATCTCTGAAGGATCCGTTCAGGAACAGGTTCGGAAAAATCGCGGCCAAGAATATCCAGGCTATGGAAAGAGCGTATGAAGAAACCACGCTGTACTGACTTTGATACAATGTGAAAACACAATTCAACTCCCATTCCATTCAAGTGGAGGATAACGTGACAAAACCTATGGACGAAATCGCCTGGCAAGAGGTAGAACCCGGCGGCGTGATCACCGAGCCCGGAAACGCCGGTTGCTATCACACCGGGACCTGGCGGTCTCAGAAACCGTCATACATGGAAGAAAAATGTATCCGCTGCTGGCGATGCTACATCATGTGTCCTGATGCCGCCATTTCTGCAAATTTCGAGAATAATCGCATGGTCTGGAATTTCGATTACTGCAAAGGCTGCGGAATCTGTGCGTACGAGTGTCCGGTGGACGCAATTGAAATGGTAGAGGAGGGCGAGTAATGGGACAGAAAGTAGGAATCGAAGTTTCCATTGCAGCAGCCGATGCCGTGGGGCTCTGCGATGTGGACGTGGTAGCTGCGTATCCCATCACTCCGCAGACACACGTGGTGGAGCATCTGTCTGAACTGGTGGCGTCAGGCCATCTGGACGCGGAATTCGTTCCGGTGGAATCCGAGCATTCTGCCATGAGTGTCTGTTGCGGTTCTGCTGCAGCGGGCGCTCGCACCTTCACTGCGACGGCCGCCCAGGGCCTGGCACTCATGGCTGAGATCGTATATATCGCTTCGTCCATGAGGCTGCCCATCGTCATGTTCCTTTCAAACCGCGCTCTGAGCGCTCCCCTCTCCATCTGGAACGACCACTCGGATACCATGATGGTTCGGGATGCAGGGTGGATTCACGTGTTTTGCGAAAACGGCCAGGAGGTGTACGACGCGATCTTCCACGCGTTCCGTGTGGCGGAAGATCCGAAGGTATCGCTGCCCGTCATGATCAACGTGGACGGATTCAACCTCACCCACGTCATCGAACCCATCGAGTTCTGGACCAAAGAGATGGTGAAAGACTATCTTCCAGCCTTCAAGCCGCTCTACACGCTGCATCCGGAAAAAGTCGTCTCCATGGGAGCTTTCGGCATGCCCGAGATCTATGTGGAACAGAAAAAGGCCCACGATGTGGCTCTGGCAAATTCCACACCCGTAATCGTCCAGGCGTGGCAGGAACTCGCCAAGCTCACGGGCAGGAAGTATTCACCAGTGGAAACGTACAGAGCGGAGGGCGCGGAAACGCTCATCCTGGCAATGGGTTCCATATGTGAGACTGCTTCACTGGCCGTAGATCGGATGCGCGACGCAGGCAAGAAGGTTGGCCTTGTGAAGCTCAGGCTGTGGCGTCCGCTTCCGGTGAGTGATTTGCGGCCGATTCTGTCTCAGGCGAAAGATGTGGTTGTCCTGGACAGATCCGTATCCCTGGGCGCAGCGAGTGCACCGGTAACCTCGGAAATTAGAGCCCTCATGTACCACGAACCGCAAAGGCCGAAAATCCATTGCACGATAGCAGGACTCGGAGGACGAGACGTGACTCCCGAGGACGTCTCCAAGATGGTGGAAATCTCTCTTTCCGAGACCGACTATGATTATCACTTCTACGGCGTACGCGGCTAACGTACGATAGTTTATGGAGACACCCCATGGCTGAACCAAGCAAGCAGAAAATATTGAAGCCCATCAAAAATTTTCCCATGGAAGAATACATCCATCAGGGTCATCGAGCGTGCCAGGGTTGTGCGGAAGTGCTCGCCGTACGCCACGTGCTCAAAGCCATCGGTCCTGACATGGTGCTGGCGATGGCCACCGGATGTATGGAAATCATCTCGTCCCCGTACCCTCTGACGTCATGGAATATTCCCTGGATTCACGTGGCCTTCGAAAATGCCGCGGCCGTGGCATCGGGCGTCGAAGTAGGACTCAAGGCACTCAGGCGAAAAGGGCGGATCCCTGACAAGGACATCACCGTGGTCGCAATGGGAGGCGACGGAGGCACCTCGGATATCGGGTTCCAGGCTCTGTCCGGAATGATGGAGCGCGGGCACAAGATTATCTACGTATGCGTCGACAACGAGGCGTACATGAATACCGGCGTACAGAGATCGTCGTCCACTCCCTTCGGCGCTTCCACCACCACTTCACCTCCGGGTCGGGTTACTCCGTCGGGTCAGACCACCTGGAAAAAGGACATGACTGCCATCGCTGCAGCTCACGGAATACCGTACACTGCAACCGCGTGCCCGAGCTACTATGCGGACCTGATCAAAAAGGTGCAGAAAGCCAAGACCATGAACGGCCCTGCTTACCTTCACGTGCTCTCGGTGTGTCCCACAGGCTGGAGAATTCCGCCCAACAAGGCTATCGAATACGGAAAGCTCGCCGTCGATTCAGGCATGTTCCCCCTCTACGAAGTGGAAAACGGAATCTGGAAGCTCAGCAGAAAGCCGAAGGAGCTGATTCCCATAGCGGATTACTTCAAGGGTCAGGGACGATACCGTCACTTGGACGAGACCCTGGTTGCCCAGATCCAGGAAAAGATAACCGACAGATGGGACCGGCTGGTCAGACTGACCGAGAGCATGGCCGCACCTGCAGCCGAGACCTCCCCGGCACAATGATGAGCGTCTTAGACGAATGCGCTTTCAAAAAAGTAAGATTGGGGGGACCCTCTTTGTAAAGAGTGTCCCGCCCAAACCC
>DATHCX010000061.1:0-15378 GCA_035319325.1 Desulfomonilaceae bacterium | reverse complement strand
ACTCGGCACATGCCACGAGGCCCTTAGACCCCTGGGGATCAAGCCGGATCAGATCAAGCTGGTGATGAACGACACATTAAGCGTTCCGAACAGCGGTCCCTCCGGAGGAAGTCGTCAGCAGGTCATGACGGGTAACGCTATCAAGAATGGATGCGAGATGCTCGTCAATGCCATGCGCAAACCCAACGGCACCTATCGCACCTACGAAGAGATGAAGGCCGAGAACATTCCTCTCAATTATTCGGGCAAGTGGACTGCCTCCATGTGCACGCCCTGCGATGAGAACGGTCAGGGGAGTCCCTTCCCCGTGTATATGTACGGCGCGTTCATGGCTGAGGTTACGGTAGACACCAAGACAGGCAAGACGCAGGTGGACAAGTACACCGTGGTGGCCGACATCGGGAAGATCAATAACAAGCTCGTTGTGGACGGCCAGATTTACGGTGGTGTGGCTCAGGGAATCGGCTTGGCTCTCTCCGAGGACTTTGAGGACCTCGACAAGCACACCAGCCTGATTCACTGCGGTCTGCCGTTTGCCAAGGACATTCCGGATGACTTCAACATCATGTATGTGGAAACTCCGAGAGAGCATGGTCCCTTCGGAGCGGCCGGTGTTGGCGAGCTTCCGCTTACCAGTTCCCACGTGGCGGTGATTAACGCGATCTACAACGCAACCGGCGTACGTATACGTCATCTTCCGGCACTCCCGGAAAAGGTGTGGAAGGGGCTCAATGCCTTGAAATAGGTTCAGGAGCGCAACGACAGGGGAGCTTCCTGGACTGAGAAGCTTCCCTTGCCTTCCAAACGTTTCCCGCTTGCTGAAGGTCACTGGAAGACGTGGATCAAAAGGAACTCCGAAGACTCGAGAACCTCTGCATCCAGGAATGGGCGCCGTGGTGCACCGCTATGTGTCCTGTTCACGTTGACGTACGTGCCATGACCTCGGCCGTTAGCAAGGGGGATTTTCAAGCAGCCGCTCGGATTTTCCGCCGCAGTGTCCCCTTTGCAGGCATCATAAGCCGCGTGTGTGACCATCCTTGCGAGCCTGTCTGCAAGAGGCGAGAAGTTGGAGAACCCATAGCCATCCGTGGCCTCGAGAGATCGGCACTCGCGTATGCCTCTCCGGAAGAACAGCGCATGCCCGCGATCCCGAAAAAGGACCGGAGCGTAGCAATCGTCGGAGCAGGGTTGAGCGGGCTGACGGCCGCGTTCGATCTTGCCAGGAAAGGCTACCAGGTCACCGTATTCGAAGCCGCGGACAGACCTGGCGGGCACCTGTGGAATTATCCCGAAGACGAGTTGCCTCGATCTGTGATCGCCGCAGACTTCGAGGCACTGGAAAAGCTGTCCATTGAAGTACTCGTCAGCACTCAAATCGGTGTCCGCGTGTCTCTGCCGGATCTGCAACAAGAGCACCATGCGGTTTTCGTGGCAACCGGGAGAGCGTCGAGACCAAACCTGGGTGTCGAAATCGGAGCGGCAGGCGTCGGCGATGTTGCAGGAGTAACCTTTGAGACCGGTCTGTACGGCGTATTCACCGGCGGAAGTGCAGTGTATGCTCTGGAGCATCATTCTCCAATCACCTCCATTTCTCATGGGCGCCGGGCAGCCATTTCCATAGACAGATTCCTTCAGAAGGTTTCTCTTACAGCTTCCCGCGAGAATGAAGGGGCCTATGACACGCGGCTGTTCACCAGCATAGAGGGAGTTGTGCCTTTGCCGCGGACCCTCATGTCTGACCCTGCTCGGGGTTATTCCTTGAATGAAGCGTGTGTGGAGGCTGCACGGTGCCTCCAGTGCGAGTGCATGGAATGTGTGAAGATCTGCGAATATCTTGACCAGTTCAAAGGGTACCCGAAAAAATACGTTCGACAGATCTACAACAACCTCTCCATTGTCATGGGACAACGCCACGGGAACAAGTTTATCAACTCGTGCAGCCTGTGCGGGCTGTGCAAGGAAGTCTGTCCTGAGAGCCTGCACATGGGGGAGGTCTGCAAGGCCGCCCGCTACACTATGGTCGGTCAAGGTAAAATGCCTCCGTCCGCACACGAGTTCGCTCTGCGCGACATGTCTTTCAGCAACAGCGGCAAGGCAGCTCTTGCTCGCCACCAGCCCGGCATGGCTTCGAGCGCCTATCTCTTCTTTCCAGGGTGCCAGCTCTCCGGCTCATCCCCTGAACAGGTGAAAAAGACGTATGAATATCTACGAGTCCGGCTTCAAGGGGGCGTGGGGCTCATGCTCCGCTGTTGCGGTGCGCCTGCTGATTGGGCTGGACGGTCGGAGGACTTTACTCACGTCTTGGACGACTTCCGCACTCAATGGTTGAACATGGGAAGTCCTCACCTCATCCTGGCTTGCTCGTCTTGTTACGCGGTCTTCAAAGCTCACTTTCCTGAAGCCCGCCTGGTTTCGTTGTGGGAGATCTTCGACCGAAAGGGATTACCTCAGACCGACACTGCGCTCGGGCAAACGGTACTGGCCATCCACGATCCATGCACGAGCAGGCACGAGACTGGTATCCAACAAAGCGTGAGAAACATTGTGAGGGTCTTGGGGCTCGAAATCGCCGAGTTGCCCCTCAGCCGCGACAAGACAGAGTGTTGCGGTTTCGGGGGGCTCATGTATTTCGCCAATCGCGGACTGGCCGATAAGGTTGTCGACAGGCGCATCGGCGAGGCGACAACGGACCTGCTCGCATATTGTGCGGTGTGTTGCGATCATTTTCGATCGGGGGGAAAGCCGACATGGCATCTGCTCGACCTGATCCTAGGCGAGAGTATCACCCGCGGTGCGCCAATGAATGCCCCGGACTACTCCCAGAGGCGCGAGAATCGTGTTCGTTTGAAGAATTCTCTTCTCGGGGAGCTTTGGAGTGAGACAGGCGTGGAACAAGAGGCTCATCAACGGATTGCGTTGCATATTTCGGACAAGGTTCGAGATTTGATGGCACAACGCATGATCCTGGTTGAAGACGTGCAGCAGGTCATCCAGTGGGCGGAAAGCACGGGGACCAAGCTCGTGCAGAAGCAAACGGGCCACTTCCTGGCCCATTACAAGCCCGGGACTGTCACGTACTGGGTGGAGTACTCGGCTGCCGAAGTCGGCTTCACCATCCACAACACTTACAGCCACCGAATGGAACTTCTGGAGGAACTGAAGCAGTGAGCCATCGAGTTGACATACGCGAAGCTGCGGATTGGACGTGCGGCAAGTGCGGCGTGCCTCTGGAATCCGGAACCGTGGAAGTGGTGTACATGGGAACCAAGTATCCGGTAGAGTTACCGCGATGTCCGTGTTGCGGGATCGTATTCATTCCCGAGCAGCTTGCTCTCGGCAAAATGGCCCAGATTGAACAGCTTCTCGAAGACAAGTGATAATGAGTACCGAGAGCCTTCATACTCTGTTCGAGCAACTCTCAGACGAACCCCTCGCTTCCTCCGGCATACGTCCCGGAGGACTCGTGTTGACTCACCGCGCGCTTGTTCTCTCTCGATTGGCCCCTGGTGCTACTGCGTTGGATGTCGGATGCGGAACCGGGGTGACTGTGGGGTACCTCATCCGTGAGCATGCGATCCAGGCGGTGGGAGTCGATTCATCCTCCCGGCTGGTGTCCCGGGGTAAGACTAAGAACGCTGCTCTTCCGCTGCTCAGGGGCGACGCGGAATCGCTCCCTTTTGCAGATGCATCTTTTGACGCTGTCCTCTTGGAGTGCGCCCTTTCGCTTGTGTTGGACCGCGACCGGGTCCTCAAGGAATGCCACCGTGTTCTCGGTCCGCACGGCAGAATCATCGTGACCGATCTCTACGCCCGCAATCAGGATGCTATCGGCGGATTGAGACACCTGCCGGTGCGCTCGTGCCTGAAAGGCACTCTCGATAGGGATCAGTTTATCCGGGAATGCCTTGCCACCGGCTTTGGAATCGTATGCTTCGAGGATCATTCAAACCTGCTCCGGGACTTCGCTGCTCGGATCATGTGGACGTATGGATCTCTCGACCAGTTCTGGACCGAGGCAGAAAAGTGCAGCCTGGATCCCGGTTTGGTTCACCACGCCGTGCGTGAAGCCCGGCCGGGCTATTTTCTGTTCGTGGGCCTGAAGACGGGCAGTTTGCCCGAACCACACGGAAAGAGTCAGGAAAATGAGCTCTGTTGATGAAGCGAGCACCATGGATGAATTGCTCCGCATGTTGGAACTAGCAGGCCAGGGTTTTCATTGCAGTCAGATACTGCTTTTTCTGGGGCTCGAAGCGCAGGGGAAGTCTGATCCCGACCTGATCCGGGCCATGTCCGGCCTTGCGGGAGGGGTGGGGTTCTGCGGCGACACGTGCGGCGCATTAACAGGGGGAGCATGCTTGATTGCCCTGTACGCGGGCCGAGGAACTCCCGAGGAAGAAGATCATCCAAGGCTCAACCTCATGATAAACGAGCTGGTGGAATGGTTCACCCTTGAGTTTTCCGAGTGCTACGGCGGTATCCATTGTCGCGAGATTCTCAACGACGATCCGGCGAACCAGTCGATTCGTTGTCCGGGTATCGTCACACGAACATACCAAAAAGTTAAGTCCCTACTTCTGGCAAACGGATTCGATCATTCCCGGGCAAGGTAATGACCCACGAGAGCCCCGTCACTATTGCCGAGACGCAGAGTATTTGTCCCGCGTGCTTTGCCAGAGTGCCGGCAAAGCTCATAACTCAGCAAGACTGCGTTTTCATGAGGAAAACGTGCCAAAGGCATGGAGACTTTCAGACTCTTCTCTGGCGGGGAGATCCACCCTACGAGACCTGGTCGCGCCCCAAAATCCCCTTTCTGTCCCCGCATGCCCGGAGCGAAGTGAGAAACGGTTGCCCTTTTGACTGCGGTCTGTGCTCGGATCATCGGCAACAGACATGCACTGCCTTGATTGAGGTCACTTCGCGGTGCAACCTCAGATGTACAGTTTGCTTTGCTGATTCAGGTGCTACCAGCCTTCGAGATCCCGACATGTCAGAGATCGGTGCATCCTACGAATCCTTGCTGGCCAACGGATACGTATCCAATGTGCAGCTTTCCGGTGGCGAGCCTACCCTTCGCGAAGATCTGCCTGAAATAGTGACCCTGGGGCGCTCCATGGGCTTTGACTTCATCCAACTCAACACCAATGGACTGCGGATCGCATCGGATCTCCAATATCTCGAGCGGCTCAAAACTGCCGGACTCTCGTCGGTATTCCTGCAATTCGACGGCACTGAGAACAGCGTGTATAGGGAACTGAGGGGCGGGGATTTTTTCGATCGCAAAGTTCAGGTTATCCGTAATTGTCGGGAAATGGACCTGGGAGTCGTGCTCGTGCCGACCCTGGTCCCGGGTGTGAATCTTCACAACGTGGGAGTTATTCTGTCCTTTGCGTTGGAGAACCTCCCGACAGTTAGAGGGGTACACTTCCAGCCCGTCACCTACGCCGGCAGGTATCCGGAAATGCCGGCCGAGGGAGACCGGCTCACGTTACCGGATGTCATGCGTGCCATCGAGCTCCATACCAAGGGGATGATCCGGATCGAGAATTTCTCACCCCCGGGATGCGAGAACGCCCTTTGCTCGTTTCACGGGAGCTTCGTGGCAATGCCCGACGGGCACGTGAAGTCATTGACGATTCGTAGTGAGGAGCCGTGTTCCTGTGCAAGCGAAAAGGCCGAAGACGGGGCGGCACGAACTCGACACTGTGTGGCTGAGCAGTGGTCCGCCGGGAACGCTCTTCCTTCGTCCACACAAGGCGACATACCCATGGGACAGTGGGACGTGCTCCTGGAACGGTCTCGCACCCACAGGCTGACCGTATCGGCAATGGCGTTTCAGGACGCTTGGAACCTGGATCTGGAACGACTGAAGGACTGCTGCATCCACGTGGTCTTGCAGGACGGTAGGCTCGTGCCCTTTTGCGCTTACAATTTGACGGGCGCCGCGGGCCGTTCGCTCTATAGAGGGAAGTAGCGACATATGCGGAAAACCCCATTGGAAACGTGGATTTCGCAAAGAATTTTCGGCCGTCCCGGACACGAATTGACCCCGGAAGACATTCGCCGATATCAACTGGACAAGCTCAAGACGCTGATTGATCATGCTCGCGATAGGAGCCCTTTTTATCGGGAACACCTTCGAGGAATGTCCAGCAAGGACCTGCACGATGTGGCCGACCTCTCCGCATTTCCGTTGACCACGGTTGAGGATCTGCAGATCAGCGGCAACAGGTTCCTTTGCGTGTCTCAAAGCGAGGTTGAACGCGTTGTCAGCTTGCAGCTCCCGGACAGACCGGAAACGCTGAGACGGATCTATTTCACGGGACATGACCTTGAACGCACCATTGACTTCTTTCACCACGGCATGACGACTGTTGTGCATCCAGGGCAGAGAGTTCTTATCCTCATGCCGGGCGACAGACCCGGCAGCGTAGGGGATCTTCTGGCCAAGGGGCTTGGGCGTAGCGCTGTCCAAGGCTTTGTGCACGGCATTGTTCACGATCCGGCGATGGCCATTCGCGAGATCGTTGACAAGGAAATTGATTGTCTGGTGGGCATTCCCACCCAGATCCTCGCGTTGGCGAGACACGAAAACGCAGATGCCATACCTGCGGGCCGTATCTCAAGTGTCCTGCTCAGTGCAGACTATGTGCCATCCGCGGTGGTCAACGAGCTGCAACGTATGTGGGGGTGCAGGGTTTTCAGCCATTACGGAACCACGGAAATGGGTTTTGGGGGATCTGTCGACTGCGAGGCATCTGCGGGGTACCACGTGCGTGAAGCAGACCTGCTGTTTGAAATAGTCGATCCGGCTTCTGCCCGACCACTTCCTGAAGGACAACAGGGGGAAATCGTCTTCACTACATTGACCCGCGAAGCGATGCCTCTCATCCGTTATCGAACGGGTGATCTGTCCGGATTCCTTCCCGATCCATGCCCGTGCGGAACGGTGTTGAAGCGGCTGGGCAAGGTTCGAGGAAAAGTCAATGAAATGATCCGGCTTCGCTCAGGCGATTGGCTGGGAATAGCCGATCTCGACGAAGTCCTTTTCGCGCTTCCCGGAATTGTCAACTACCTTGCATTGCTGACCAGAGGGCATGATATGGATCGGCTCGAAGTAGCAATCCATACAGGCTCCCATGCGAAGCAACCCGGACAGGAAGGGATTCTCGGCACTCTGAAGCGCGTGCCTGCAATTGCACACGCGACTGAAACGAGAACCCTGATCCTGGAACCGATACGTTTTTCCAAGGAAGACTGGATTACAACCGGAGCTGCCAAACGCTCCATAGTGTTAAAACATGAACAGGAGTGACCGGTTGAGCCGGTTCATGAATACTGCTGACGGAAGCCCTTTCTCGTTGGGCGGGATACTCTTTACAAAGGAATCTCCGCAATCTTATGCGCTTGATAGCGGATGCGTATCAGAAATCGCCGAGGCACTGCGAGTGACTTTCCAGCTCATTCACCAATCCGTCGCAAGAACATTTGTGTCTATAGCAGTTCGCGAAAGTTCTGTCGGATTCGTTCATGACTCTCGCCCACATTCGAACGATCCGATCATGTCATTGCGAGGAGTGGAACGACGAAGCAATCTCTGTTTTGGTTAATTGGAGATTGCTTCGGGCTCAGTTTTCAAATCTTTTCGCGTAATCAAAACCGACACTACTTTCGGGAATCCCTATATACAGTAAAAAGGCACCATTGATTCCGCAGGTATTCTCTCCGTTTCTCCATACGGGTGGCGGAGATTTTTTTGGGGAAGAAGATTTTGTGATTGACATGTTGTTTCGACCGTATGTAGATTGTAGACAGAAGACCGAAGATAATAGACTGACTTCTGTAGACGAGACCGTTTCCCGGTCACGCAAGGTCCGAAGTCGAAATGAGGCTTTCCTATGCTTGTTGAAATCAAATCCGTTTCGGTCACAGTCGTCGATTATTTGAGGACACAGATCATCACGGGGAAATTGAGCGCCAATCAAAAAATCAACGAAAACGATCTTGCTACGAGTCTCGGGGTCAGCAGGCCTCCCATTCGCGAGGCTTTTCGCATCCTCGAAAATGAACATCTGCTCGTAAGCGTTCCCAGAAAAGGGACCTACGTTACTGATGTATCAATCGAAGATCTGACAGGATTGTTTCAAACGCGCGAAATGATTGAAACGTATTCCTTTGATCTTCTTAAAACCATTGATGGTTTAGACTTGACTCACGTAGAGTCCGCCTTTGAAGAAGCGGTCAACTTGTCCCTCCCTTCCGTTGAGAATCCTGATGAAGTGCTCCATTTCCACCAGGTTTTTGCCGGGTTTCACAGCAAACTGGTGGAACTGACCGGTAATTCCCGAATAATTCATTTCTATAAAACCATATCCCTGAACCTGACACGTTATCAGGTCATGTACTTGTTCTTGCCTGGATCGGTGGATCAATCGATTCAGGATCATCGGGAAATACTGAACCTCGTTAGAACGGGCGACTATGATCCGGCAAAAAAGTCCCTGTTGAATCATCTCAGATTCGCTGCGGAAGTGCTCAAGGGCAAGATTCGCCAAAACCTCCTTAAAACGGAAGGCGGCCTTTTCAATTCCACCCAACAAACCGGCTTTTAGACAGGAGAAATGAGATGAAGTTCTACGGTTATCCGAGGCCTGACGGCAAGGTGGGGGCGAGAAATCATGTCGTCATTATGCCCACTACCGGCTGTGTCAATGCTGTGTGCTCGCACATCGAAAAACTCATCAGGGGAACAAAGGCACTCCCGCACCATCAGGGTTGTCTCCATCCGCCCGGGGATACTGAGCAGGTCACGAGGACCCTCATCAATCTTGGCAGGAACCCCAATGTGGCAGGTGTATTGCTCGTGAGCCTGGGATGCGAGATGGTTGTCTCGGAGAAGGTGCTGGAAGGTATCAGGGAGTCGGGCAAGCCGGTCGATCTGGTCGTGGTTCATCAAACCGGCGGGATGTTGGACTCCATAAACAAGGGAGCCAAGATCGCCGCTGAAATGGTGCTTGAAGCGAGCGCCATACGAAGGGAGGAGGCTGGGCTCGACACGCTGTGCTTTGGGACCAAATGCGGCTCCTCGGACACGACCTCGGGGCTTTCGTCAAACCTCGTTGTGGGCGAAGTTTGTCGGATCATGACCGACAAGGGCGGCAAGTTCATCCAGGGCGAAATTTGCGACATCATGGGAGGAGAGTACGCTCTCAAGAAACTCTGCGCAAACGAGGAGCACGGGGAGAGGATAGTCGAGTTTGTTCGCGACCTCTACCTTCGAGGAGTGGCTATGGGTGCGGACGTCAGAGGGTCACAAATGACCGTGGGCAACGTAGCCGGAGGATTGACCACCCTGGTGGAAAAGGCCTTGGGAGCAAACGCCAAGGGTGCGGACGTCCCCATTGAGAGCAGCGTACAGTACGGCGAAATTCCTCAAGGTCCCGGAAGGCACATCATGGATATTCCCGGCCACGGTTTTGAAAACCTTGTCGGACTGGCGGCAGGCGGCGCTATTGTCCATCTTTTCACAACCGGAAGAGGAGCCCCCAACGGCAACCCGCTTCTTCCAACGGTAAAAGTGTGTGGCAACGCGAAGACCAACGTAACGATGAGAGAACACATCGATGTCGATGTCGCCTCCATAATAGAGGAAACCGAATCTGTCTCCGCCGCGGGCCAACGGCTTTACGAGTATGCAATCGACGTGGCCAACGGGAAAATGACCCGGGCGGAAATCCTCAATTTCGATGGAACCATGGAGATTCTCATCAACGGACCCGTTATCTGAACTGGAGGAACTGAGATGAAGGTCGCGAAAATCATTCACGACGAAGACAATGTGGCGATAGCTCTAGCCGATGTCGTCGCAGGAGAAAAGGTAAAGTCAAGGTCCAAAGGGAACGAATTCATCTATACATGCCACCAGGATGTTCCGTTCGGCCACAAAATAGCGATCGCGGAGATCAGGTCCGGCGAGAACATAGTCAAGTACGGACATCCCATCGGAAGCGCGACGCAGGATATCAAACCGGGGGACTGGGTTCACATCCACAACGTGAAAGATGACTACAAGGTCCTCGACAAGGAAGGCAAGCCTCTGCCGGGCCAGGGCACGTGAATGCGTCGATTTCAAAAGCGAGATTAGCATGATTCTTTCAAGAGACGAAGAAGAGATGGCCTGTGGAAAACACGGCCCCGGCCTTGAAAAATGCATGAACATCCTTATCAAGTTCGGCGAGGCCATGGGTGCTGAAAAAATGGTTCCCATATCCAGCGCTCACACCATACCGAGAGAGCCGCCCGACCTTCTCTTGGAAATGACCGAAGGGGTCGGGCAAACGGGCACCTTCACGACCCTGCACGCCCTGATGTCGGCCTTTGATCCTCACCTGTGGCAGAAGATGGGGATTTCGGAATCATACGCGTCGAAGGAAATTCCCGTCATGACGCAAAGGCTCGATGTCTATCGGAGGTTGGGATTCTATGAAACCTACACCTGCCTGCCGATGCTCGTGGGCAACTTGCCGCGAAGAGGCGATTTCATATCCTGGATCGGCTCGTGCGCTCAACTTTTCGTCAACTCTCTTTTGGGCGCGCGGACGAATAGAGACGGCGCGGTCCTCAACCTGGCTGCGGCAATCACGGGAAAGGCACCCTACAGAGGGCTCTTTTTGGATGAAAACCGGCATGGACAGGTCCTGGTGGAACTGGAAGGAGTGGATACGCGCGGGATCACGTACACGGAGCTCGGCGCCATCGGCTATTATGTCGGGTCGAGAGCCCAACAGCGAAACGTAGTAATAAACGGCCTGCCACGCGACCTGAACATCTCCCGCCTCCTGGCCCTCATGGCACCGCTGCCTGCTTCGGGATCGGTCAGCATTTGTCATGTTGTGGGATCGACGCCGGAGGCGCCCACTCTGGAGCAGGCCTTTGGAAATCAAAAACCTGCCGAGGTCATCAGGGTAGATAAGAGTGCGATCGAGGAAACCAGGGCGCTCCACGCACTTGGCCGCCAAGAGGCCGTGGACATGTGCATCTTGGGCTGTCCTCACTGTACCATACAAGAGATCCGAAACATCGCCTCCAAACTAACCGGGAAGAAGCTACGCCGAGGCAAGAGGATGTGGATCGGTTCACCGTACCAGACCTACTACCTGGCGCAAACTATGGGGTACAGCCGGATTATCGAAGATGCCGGAGGAGTCATCTCCAGTTCCTGCATGGCGACCATCCCGGATTCTCCCATACCTGACGATGTGAGGACCCTGGCAACCAATTCGTTCAAGGCAGCGCACTATATCTCAAGACTTACCAAGGGGCGGGTGAAGGTGGCAGTCATGGAGATGTCCGAGTGCATCGATGCAGTTTCCGGCTGAACGAAGGTGGAAAGTGCCGACCGTTCGTCAAGGAAAACGGACAAACCATGAGTGGCGAGAGGGCAATTCGCCCCGCCCGGAGTTGGCGTAGAGGAAAACAATGAAGACCAAGGGCAGGATTGTCAATGAAGGAAAGGCAGCAGGACTGGCGGTGGTCTTGGATGTGCCCTTTTCCTTTATCGGAGATTTTGATCCCACTACGGGCAATATCACCATTCCCAATCATCCCCTGTTTGGGAAAACCATCGCCGGAAAAATACTCGTTTGTCCCACGGGAAAGGGAGGCACCATTGCCCCTTTTGTCGCGTATGAAGCAGAGAAGAAGGGAAACGCACCCGCGGCCATTCTTTGCCGGGAAGCAGATCCCATCCTTTGCGAGTCTGCACTGGCTATAAACATTCCGATTCTTGATTCGCTTGGCGAGGATTTTTTCCGGTATATCAAAACCGGCCAGGCCGTCTCTATCGAGAACGGCGAGGTAACGGTGGTGGGATAGGCGCTGCTTGGCGCTTCTTGGAATCGCCGCACGGAACAAGAACTGAGTATTGCTTTTCGTAAGTTCGGTGCCGGATTTCATGACCAAGAGAGATTGCTTCGTCGCTGGGCTCCTCGCAATGACAGGCCCGGACAGTGTCATTGCGAGCGAAGCGAAGCAATCTGCTCCGACAAAAATGTGCGACCTGATTCAAAAAAGCTGTACCAAGAAGGGTTTTGTCGAATATTGGGGTGCGCGGGGGTAGGTAGGACCGGCAGTCGGCAGCTACTGAGATTTATTTTCAAGCGAGAATTCGCTGATTACTCACGGAGGTGCAGGTAATGACAAAATCGAACCTGGCGGTGATTTTGGTTTTGGCTGCTACTTTTGCAATCAGTCCTCTGGTGGCAATGGCCGATATTGGATCGGAATACAGTCCAAAGGGCAGCGGCAACGTGGTGGTGCTCATTCAAAACGGCGATCCGGAGATGATTTATTTCGGTCTCCTCTATGCATCGAGAGCCATCAAGAACAAGTGGATGGACAATGTGAAAGTCGTGATCTGGGGCCCTGCCGAGAAGACACTCTCCGGCCTGCCGACGGACAGCGAGCAGGTCAAGCTGCTTAAGGAAATCCAGGCCCTTGGCGGGAAGGACGGTAGGGTCTGGGCGTGCAAAGCCTGCAGTGAACGTTACGGAATCACGAAGAAGATGGAAGAGCTTGGATGCGAGGTGTTCCATACGGGCGAGGCCACTTCTTATTTGCTCAAGTTGGGTTATCGCCTCTGGCCCTGGTAAGCGGCGATAGCATTGTTGCGCATTTTTTCCGGTTGTCCCTACCTATGCCCCACGTACGGTGGATAACGAAAAACGGAGACGACGTTTCCGAGGATTAAGACCGATGGCTATACCAGAGTGCAGCAACTCTTGATCGAATTTCATGGGAGGTGGAGATGAGGAAGACACACTATGCCAAGGGAATTTTGGTCAATCTCGTGATCTTTTCGAGCTTCATCATGTCGATCTTTTCGGTCTGCCCGGAGACCTGTGAGGCTCAAGAGAAGACCTATCGAATGAGGTATGATTTCTACAACGTGGAAAGATGTGAGCCGGCAATTGTCGACAGGTGGGCTCTGGATGAAATATCCAAGAGGAGCAACGGTCGGATTAATGTCAAGTATTACTGGATGGGGGCCCTGCACAAGACCGGAGAGCACTGGGCGGCCTGCCGTGACGGCCTTTCCGAAATCACCTTCATCAACTTCGGCTATTACATGCCTCAAACGCCGATCAGTAGAGGGGTGGAATGGTCCTGGAAGAAGGGCGCCAGCGATCCCGAGATTCACATGAGGATGATGAATAAGCTGTACGACGAATTCCCGGAATGGCAGAAAGAGTTCGAAAAAGATAATCTTCACGTCTTATGGTTTACGAACTGGAGTTCGGCCTTTTTCAATTTCAAGAAGCCTTATTTGACTGTGGACTCCATCAAAGGGCTACGTATACGGTCTTATGGGGTGGCTGCAGATGCTCTCAAATCCGTCGGCGCCGTGCCTATGCCCATTGCCGCCCCGGAAATCTATACCTCCCTGGAACGAGGAGTGGTGGATGGCGTGCTAATGGTGCCTGTGGGCTTTTCTCTGTCCTCTCACATGGACACGGTTGTTCCCTATGTCGTTGACGGCGGTTATGGTGTTTGCGGGCCCTCTGCCGTGGTGATGAATAAGAAGCTGTGGGATTCTCTCCCTCCCGACGTCAAGCAACTATTCATCGACATGAAAAAGGAGTTGGTCGACGGCAAATGGGTTGAAATCCTTCAAGCATTCGAAAACGACTGTGTCGATCAAATGGTCAAAAGGGGGGGTAAATTCCTGAAATGGGACGACGCAGAGGTCGAAAAGGCCCGTAATCTCGTCCAGCCCATGGAGGTGGACCGGTGGATCCAGGAAATGGAAAAATTGGGTTTTAAGGATGCGCGGAAATTCCAACAAAGGGCCGAGGAATTACTGGCGCAATCCGGTCCGAGCAAATTCGTTTTTCCCCACGCCTATTACCAGCAAAAATATGGGGACAAATAAGGGGGCAACCGGGAAGGCTCTTCACATGGAGGGCCTTCACCACGAAATTTTGGGCCTCGCCATGCTAGAGACCCGCTGAAGGAAGAAGGCATGATGAATGAAACGGAAACGAGATCGGCTGAGGTCAATGAGACCTACCAAAAGATTATCAGCCCATTGCGGTTCATTGCCCTCACGTCAATCGTCCTGATGGGAGTGAGCATGGCGGCCGACGTGACCAAGAGGTTGGCCACCGGGTGGCCCATCGGCGGAGTCATGCAATTGAGCGAATGCTTGATGGTGGTGATGGTCTTTCTGGGCATTTCCTGTACACAGGCAAATCGTAGACATATACGGGTAACCATCGCTCTCAGTCGAATGAACCCCAGAAAAGTCGTAATGCTGGACATCCTGTCTTTGGGCTTCCAAGTCGTTTTGCTGGCGCTCCTCGCCTGGAAGACCTTGGAGGAAGGAATCTGGTCGGTCTCGATATTGGAATATCGGGTCGGCGATATACGTCTTCCGATCTATTGGGCCCGAATGCTTATCCCTATCGGGACCATTGCCTTCATCGGGCAGATTCTGATCGACATCTGGGTCGATATTGACCGGCTCCGGGGGCGTGTTCCTCTGGATCTTCCGGATGTGAGGGCAATTCAGGAAATCGTCTAAGAGTCATTCTTAACATCAATAACGATAACGTATCAGGATTCGCTTTGTCCGAAACCGAATGAATTCGATAAGCAGCGAGCGGTTATAGGGGAGCAAGCCATAACCGATACCTCCTTTTCTTGAAGAGGGTTACAGACTCATAGCGAAATGCTGTAAAGCGAGGAAATCCATGGTAGAGCCCTACATAGCGGTCATCATCAGCATAGGCTGGATATTCTTGATGGTCTTTCTCGGCTTGCCAATATACGCAACCCTTCTGAGCGCCGGATTGATCGGTCTGACCATCACCGAAGGATTCGGTTTTGCTATTGCGCAGTTGAAGACGATGCCCTATGTGCATACGGCCGAATTCACCCTGGTCGTTGTACCCATGTTCATTCTGATGGGCCATCTTGCCTTCAGCGCAGGCTTGAGCCGAGACGCCTACCAGGTCGGAAGGAAATGGCTCTCTCGTTTCCCGGCAGGTTTGGGGCTGGCCACTATCCTGGGATGCGGGTGCTTCGCCGCGGCCTGTGGCTCGAGTGTGGCTACAGCGGCTACCATCGGACGAGTGGCCATCCCGGAAATGAACGAATTGGGTTATGACAAAAAGATTTCAACCGGTACTGTGGCCGCCGGCGGAACCCTGGGGATCCTTATCCCTCCCAGCATTATCCTGGTTTTTTATGGAACCATTACCGAAACCTCGGTGGGCGCCTGCCTGATAGCGGGGATATTGCCAGGGATTTTGTCGGTTTTCATCTTCATGCTCGGACTCATGTTCCTGGCTTGGCGCGATCCCTCACTGGTGCCGGCTCCGG
>DATHCX010000060.1:0-26969 GCA_035319325.1 Desulfomonilaceae bacterium | reverse complement strand
CTCGCCGTGCCCCTCATCAACGCAGACAGTGGGAATGGTTTCTTTGCAAGTCTCACGCTTGGACTGGGCGCAGGCGTCGGATTCGCCATAGCTCTGTTCCTGATGGCCTCCGTGAGAGAGAAGCTCGAACTCGCACGGGTTCCGGCCACTTTCAGAGGATTGCCCATAGCGTTCATCGTGACGGGTTTGTTCGCTCTTGCGTTTCTGGGTTTCTCAGGACTCGTGATCTTTTAGATGAGCGATTCCCGGCGGCCGGATATTGATCCGGGGCTCTCAAAGGTTTATTATGATATGTGGTCCCGTGATCCGGGTCACATCCCCACGGTAAAAAAAAGTCCGCTGCGGTAACATCCGCGGTTCTTTGAGGTGCAACAATATGGAAAATGTCTGGTCCATAGCCATGTATGGAATAGTGTTCTTTGCTGTCTTCGGCAGTGTCTGCGGAATCGCGCTGGCCTATGCGGCCAAGCGGTTCGCGGTCCAGGTGGATCCCAAAATAGAAGCGGTCCGCGCATGCCTTCCCGGCGCAAACTGCGGCGCGTGCGGGTTCGCCGGCTGTGAATCGTATGCAGAAGCGGTTGTGAGAGATGCAGCCTGCCCGCCGGGAAAATGTGCTCCGGGAAAACAGGATGTTGCGAACAAGGTTGCCGCTATTACCGGAAAAGCGGCCGGAGCTGCCAGCAGTGTGATTTCCTTCCTCCGGTGCGCCAGGAACGACGGGGACGTCAAGAAAAAGCACTCCTATATCGGAGTCGATACGTGTCAGGCCGCAAGCATCGCGTACGGCGGACCCTATGACTGCAATTTCGCCTGCGTCGGCTACGGCGACTGCGAGATCGCGTGTCCCTTCCATGCCATCCACATGAAAGACAACATGCCCGTGATTGATCCGGAAGCATGCACCGGATGCGGCGTTTGCGTGAAGACCTGCCCGAAGCAGGTTCTGCAGCTCCTGCCCAAGGACGCGACCTGCTATGTGCCCTGCAGCAACAAAGATTCGGGCAAGGCCGTGACAAACGTGTGCAGCGCAGGATGTGTCCATTGCATGGCGTGCACCAGGAAAGCCAAGGATGTGGTGAACATGGTGAACGACCGCATTGAGATCGATTACGAAAAATGCGATGAAGACTGCGCAAAAGCGGGCGTGTGGGCGTGTAACCGCCAGTTCATATTCCGGTATGCCGATCCGGAGCGCCAGGCCAACGCTGTGGAACAGATAAAAGCCGATCAGGCAGCGAAAAAAGCCGCGGCCGCAGCGAAAAAAGGCTCGGAAGACGAATCCGGTAAAACCGCCGAAGCTTAGTTCTTTTCGGGGAGGTGTTTCTTCTTATACCTCCCCGCCAATTCCCTTCATCAGAATCTCACTTTGTTGAAAGCGCATCGGTTCGCTTGGTATCCATTCAACTACGGGCGGAGAAGAGGCGTACAATTGCGAGCGCAGCGGAGCAATCTCTGCCTTGAAACATCGAGATTGCTTCGTCGTTACAGTAGTTCCCGAAGAATGTGTCGGATTCTCATAATTCTGGCCAATATGCCGGACCAATCATGTCATTGCGAGGAGCGGAGCGACGAAGCAATCTCAGTTTTTTGTCGGCTGGAGATTGCTTCGGGCTTTGCCCTCGCAATGACAATCTTCCAATCTTTTCTCGTAATCAAAACCGACTTTACTTTTGAGAATCCCTATAATTGCGGGGGTAGGGGGCACGGTATAGCGCGCCCCCTGAAGGCGGTTAGTCCGTGTTTAGGCTAGATGGAGAAAAATACCTTTTGCAGGACCTTGGGGGTATAGCCCACCATGTCCAGATACAGCGTTATGCCGCCGTTGAAGAAAGGCCAGCCAGCGCCGAGAATCATGGCAGTGTCGATATCCTTGGGATCCGGTACGACTTTTTCCTTGAGAATCAGGTCGATTTCCGTGGTCATGTTGGTCAGGAGCCTGTCCAGTATCTCTTCTTTCAGGAATTCCTTGTCGCCCTTGTTGGCCCAGATTTCCTTCACTTTCGGAAGCACCTGTTTGCCGGGGCCAAAGCCTTGGTAGACGGCAGGCATTTTCGCCTCAACCAATTGCCTGAAGTGCTCGTTGATGGGGAAGCGATCCGGCCACGCCTTGTGTAATGTCTCTCCCACGTGAAACCCCACCGCCGGGCCCACCAGCGTGAGAAGCTCAAACGGAGCCATGGGCAGCCCAAGCATCAATGCTGCGTCATCCACCTGGGTGAAATCAGCGCCCTCATCCACGATTTCAAAACAGTCGCTCAGGAGCTTCGTGAGCAGTCTGTTCACCAGGAATGCCGGAGAGTCCTTCACCAGGATAGCGTTTTTCCTGAGCTTCTTTGCGCAGTCGAACGCAGTTGCCAGCGTCACGTCATCGGTTTTCTCTCCCTTGATGATCTCGAGAAGCGGGAGAATCGCGACAGGATTGAAGAAGTGGAACCCCACCACGCGTTCCGGGTTCTTCAACTTGGATGCCATTTCCGTAAGGGAGAGACTCGAAGTGTTCGTGGCGAGCACGCAAGTGGGAGACACCACAGCCTCGGCCTGCGCGAATACTTCCTGCTTGATGCCCATCTCTTCGAAAACCGCTTCGATGACGAAATCGCAGTCCGCAAAATCGTTCCAGTCCAGAGTTCCAATGAGAATGTGGAACAGGTGGTCTGCTTTGGCCTGAGTCATCTTGCCTTTGGACACCTGGGAAGCAAATTCCCCCTTCACGTACCCAAGCCCCTTGTCCAGGAATTCCTGCTTGATATCCTTCATCACCACAGGAACCCCATACCGTCTCAAGAACAACACCGCCAATTGCGAAGCCATCAGCCCGGCACCTACTATGCCGATCTTATTGATGGCACGGGGTCTTACGTCTTTGGGCACGCCCACGGGCTTCTTGGCCCGGCGCTGAACCAGATCGAAGCTGTACACGCCCGCCTTGCACTGACGGCTCTTGATGAGATCTCCCAGAGCCTTGTCCTCGCCTGCAAAACATTCGTCGAGGCTCTTGTTCATGTCGCACGCGGACTCCACCAGCTCGATGGCCCTGTACGGAGCAGGAGCGGCACCGTGAACCCGCATGTCCACGAAATTCCTGGCTGCGTCCACAGCGGATTTCAATTTTGAGGTATCCGGTGCGGGTCGTTCCACCTTTACGGAACCATCGATGATCCCTTCAAGGAACAGCAGCGATTCGTCGAAGAACTCCACGGAATCGAAAAGCCGGTCCGCTAATCCCATCTCAAACGCTTTGGTGCCGTTGATCATCCGGTTCTGGTTCAGCGGATTGTACACGATCAGTTCGAGAGCCTTTTCGGGTCCGATAAGCCGGGGCGTCAGGCTGCAGCCACCCCAACCGGGAATCAGACCCAGAAAACATTCCGGGAACGCAATAGCCGTAACGGCTTTAGAGACTGTGCGGAAATCACAGTACAGCGAGATCTCGAATCCTCCTCCAAGAGCAGCTCCGTTTATTGCCGCAAGAGTGGGAACGGAAAGATTCTTAATCCGCTTCATTGCAGCATGTCCTTCGGCTCCGATCTGGCGGCCTTGCTCAAAGGTGTTTATGAACGGCACTTGCATGAGGTCGGCACCAGCGGCGAAGATGTAATGCTTGCCGCACAGCATCACGCCTTTGATGTCTTTATCCGCCTCGATCGCGTCGGCAGCCTGTTGAAGAGAAGCCAGTGCCTTCTCGCCAAATGTGTTCGGTTTCTTGAAATCTTCCCCATTGTCCATAGTGACGATGGCGATCTTACCCACACGGGAATTGTAGTATGTTATGCGAAACAATGTCGGTGCTTCAGCCATGACGATTCCTTTCGTTCAAGCAAGGTGCCGTTTCGAGTGGCCAGACGGATTCGGCCGTTCCTGCTTCGCCGGGGGATGACCGGCGACCCCAAGTATTAATCCTTTTTTTTCTTTTTTTCTTTCTCTTTAGGCTCGTCTTCTTTTTCTTCCTTGGATTTCCCATTCCGCTGGAGGTTTTTCCAAATCACGGTTCCTCCCTGGCCGAGGCCGACGCACATTGTCGTGAGTCCGTACTTGACCTCAGGCCGCTCTGCAAACGCGTGCATGAGATGACAGGCGAGCCGTACGCCGGATGACGCGAGAGGATGCCCGAACGCTATTGCCCCGCCGTATACGTTCAGCCGGGGATCATCCGGATACTGAAGACCGAATTCCTGCATGAAAGCGATGGCCTGCACTGCAAAAGCCTCGTTCAACTCCACCAGGCCGATATCGTCCATGGTCAGACCCGCGACTTTGAGTGCCTTGTGGGTGGCCGGGATGGGCCCGATACCCATGATCTCCGGCTGAACCCCGGCATACGCAAACGCTTTCATCTCCATCTTCGGCTCGATACCCAGTTCTTCAGCGGTGTCCTTCGCCATCAATATGGCGCCGGCAGCCCCGTCGTTGAGACCGGACGAATTACCCGCCGTGACCCTTCCCATGACCCGAAAAGGCGTTCGGAGCTTTGCCAGCCCGTCCAAGGTTGTTCCCGGGCGGGGCTGCTCGTCTTTGTCCGCCACCGTCCAGCCGTCTTTCGTGTAAACCGTCATGGGAACGATCATTTCACCGATTTTTCCCGACTTGATGGCTCGGTCCGCCTTCTCCTGGCAACCCAGGGAATATTCATCCGTCATGTCCTTGGTGATGTGAGGAAACATGTCGTGAAGGTTTTCCGCTGTCTCTCCCATGGACAATGCGCTGTTATCGACCAGCCTGTCGGCGACAAAACGGGGATTGGGATCTGCCGTTGCTCCCATGGGGTGGTGCCCCATGTGCTCGACTCCACCCGCAATCGCCACATCGCACGCGCCCAGTGCGATTTCCGAGGCAGCGGTGGTGATCGCGCTCATGCCGCCTGCACACATGCGGTCTATGGAATATCCCGCGCAGGTATTCGGGAGACCTGCAAGAATAACCGAGGTCCGACCCAGGGTCAGTCCCTGGTCTTTTTCCTGGCAGAAAACGCCCCACGCGTTCTCTCCGATGAGTTCATGCGGGACCTTTGGATTACGCCTCAACAGTTCCCGAATGACCTTGACCACCATGTCGTCAGCCCTGGTATTCCAGAAGATCCCCTTTTCTCCCGCTCGCCCGAAAGCCGTTCGCACGGCATCGACCAAAACTACTTTTCTTGCTTTCATGCTTGAACTCCAGTTCGGATTAGAATAATGCGAATGATTCTTCCGGAAGATCGATGGCCGACCGCTCACCGCTCATGATAGCCCGGGCCTTGCCCTTTGCAAGGGAAAGTATCGAATTCGCGAAGAATTGAGCCGACGCGACTTTGCCCCTGTAGAATGCAGCGCTCCTGTTTGCGTTGAGAAGATCGGCCTTCTTTTCGGGGGTGTCCGCCTTCGCGTCCTCATAGAGTTCATTGAGACGACGGTCCGCAATCACGGCCTGCCACAGGAGCATGAATCCCACGGCCACGTCCCCGAAGAGTTCCAGATACGGAGTTGCATAGAGAATGGGGGTCATGAAATCTTCGGTAATACTTTTCAGCCCAAAATACCGGGTCACCTCGATGAGCTGTTTACGGGCCTCGTCAAAAGGCTCCACGATGTCCTTGAGCCGGTAGTTCTTCTTGGCGATTTTGAGCAGATCCCCGGTTTCAGTTACGATGCTCTTGAACAGAGCGCCCTGACGAACGCTCAGTTTGCGGCCCACCAGATCCAAGGCCTGAATCCCGTTGGTTCCTTCGTATATGGAAGTGATCTTGGCATCACGAAGGCATTGTTCCACCGGATATTCTCTGCAGTAGCCGTATCCGCCGAGAGTCTGGACCGCGAGTTCCGTGACTCTGAAACCCATATCGGAACTCCACGCCTTGCAGATGGGAATCAAGATGTCAAGGAAACCCTGATACTTGTCCTTTTCTTCCGGAGCCTTGGCAATGTGCATCCTGTCTTCGCAGTAATGGGCGTAATACAGCAGTGCCCGTATTCCTTCTGTGACGCTCTTCATCCACATGAGCATGCGGCGGACGTCGGGATGCTGAATGATAGGAACTTTTACGGCATTGGGATCTTTCATGGTCGTGATTTCGGGACCCTGAAACCGTTCCTTCGCGTAACGCAGCGCGTGCATGTACGAGGCGCTGGCCTGACACAAACCCTGCATGCCGACGGCCAGCCGGGCCTCATTCATCATGTTGAACATGATCTTCATCCCCTGGTTCTCTCCGCCCAGGAGATATCCGATGCAGTTATCCTTTTCGCCGAAATTCAAAGCGCACGTTGACGATGCGTGAATGCCCAGTTTCTTTTCGGTGGCCATGCAGAATACGTCATTGTCCACGAATTCGCCGTTTTCGATCCGTTTCTTCGGGACGATGAAAATGCTGATGCCCTTCGTGCCCGCAGGAGCTCCGTCGATGCGCGCCAGCACCATGTGGATGATGTTATCCGTAAGATCGTGCTCTCCCGCGGAAATGAAGATCTTGTTGCCGGAAATGGAATAGGAGCCGTCGGGTCTTTTCACGGCCCGAGTCCGCAGGGCTCCCACATCGCTTCCAGCCTGGGGCTCGGTCAAGCACATGGTGCCGCACCATTCACCGGCGTACATGTTGTCCATGTACGTGCGTTGCTGCTCCTCGGTCCCGTAGATCTCCAGGAGGCGTGCCGCTCCGATGGTGAGCCCCGGGTACATCATGAACGCCTGGTTGGCTGCTCCGAAAAGTTCCACAGATGCGGCGTACATCGAGCTGGGGAAGCCCTGGCCACCGTGGTCCTGGGCTATGGGGAGAGCTGCCCATCCACCCTCGCAAAAGAGGCGATACGCATTGTGGAAAGATTCCGGGACCCTGACCACGCCGTTTTCATAGGTGACGCCCTGGTTGTCGCCGTCACGGTTGGTCGGTGCCAGCTCTTTCTCAGCAAGTTTTTGTGCTGCATCGAGCACCATGTCGAACATTTCCCTGGAGAATTCGGTGAACGGTTCCGACGCGCACAATTCTTCGATGTTGAGCTGTTCGTAAAGCACGAATTTGAGATCGCGCTCATCAACGAGAAGGTTGGCCATAAGATTACTCCTCCTTGACAGGAATAGCAGAAGCGTTTGGAAGATGCCTCACCATTTATTTAGAACGTTAGTTTCCAACGATCGTTGGATAAATATGCGTCAGCAGAAACACCCTTCCGTCCCTGAGCACCGGTGGTTCCACAAAAAGATTCAATGCTATATCTACATTATTTTCTTTCACTCCCGGGAATATAATGCAAGAAAAAAATACGGTTGCCCGAAATGTTTTTGGTGCTCGGTGGTAACTCGTTATTATGAGTGCATATTGTGAGCTAATGGGATTGTCGATCCCCGGTAGCGCCGGGTGGCCGTCGCGGTCGCCGGTCCCGTTTGGGAGAAATAACCTCTTGAATAGACTGGCTTAGAACCGGCCCCCCGTGCCGTGCGTCATCATTCAGTTACACGGGGGGGGGGAGTGCCTGGCCCCTGTCGCCGCGAGGAGCGAAACGACGAAGCAATTTCGATACCTAAGTACAGGTTTTCTTAATTCAGGTCGCACATTTTTGTCGGAGCAGATTGCTTCGCTTCGCTCGCAATGACACTGCTCAGACCTGTCATTGCGAGGAGCACAGCGACGAAGCAATCTCCCTTGGTCATGAAATCCGGAACCGAACTTACGAAAAGCAATACTAAGGCCGGAGATTGCTTCCCTGCGCCCGCAATGACAGCCTTTTGCCATCCGTGACCGAATGGATACTCCGTACTTCCGTTTCACGTTGACACGGAACAGCTCCATGCATACCTATTCTCACAGGGGCTCGCCCGCGCTGCATACGGTGAGGGACAGGGCAAGCCCGACTGTATCCAGAGGAGTTGACATCATGTGGGAAGAACTGAACAGGAAAGCCGTGGACCTTTTCCAGAGCGGAAAGTATTCCGAGGCTCTCGATACAGCGCGGCTCGCTCTGCAAAAAGCGGAGGAGGCCTTCGGACCCGGCGATGCCAGGGTTGCGAGATCCCTCAACAATCTGGCAGAAATGTACAGAGCCCAGGTGAAATACGCAGAAGCGGAACCCTTGTGGCAACGCGCGTTGGAAATTCGAGAAAAGGCGCTGGGGAAAGATCATCCTGACGTCGCCACCTCGCTCAACAACCTGGCAGGAGCCTATTTCGAACAGGGTCGATTCTCGGAAGCCGAAGGTCTCTTCAAGAGAGCGATAGCCATTCTCGAGAAATCTCTCGGTCGCGACCATCCTGACATCGCAGTGTCGCTCAACAATCTTGCCGCGGCACACAGGGCTTCGGGAAGGCTCCCCGCTGCCAAGCTGCTGTACGAACGCGCCCTTTCAATCCAGGAAAAGAGTCTGGGGCCGGATCATCTTGAAGTGGGGACCACACTCAATAATATTGCGGGCATGTACGATTCTCAAAACCGCCATGCGGATGCCGAGCCGCTCTACAGAAGGGCTCTGGGCATCGCGGAAAAAAACTTCGGCCCGTTTCATCCACACGTCGCCGCTTCGTTGCACAATCTGGCGTCCACCCTGGCGGGGCTCGGCAGGTTCGACGAAGCCGAGCAACTGCTGCTGCGCAGCCAGCACATCATGGAAAAAAACTTCGGACCCGGCCATCCGTATGCTGCAACAGGATGGGAAAATCTCGCAGAGTTCTATGAAGGAATGGGACAACCCGATAAGGCACAGGCTGCCCGGGACCGCAGCGCACAATCGAACACGGGATGCGGAACCGGAAAATGCACTCACTAGCGGCTGATGGTGGGGCAATCACGAGCAGGCATGAAAACTCGAGATAAAGGAATTCCTGGCAAGACTGATGCGATTGCTTCGCTGCGCTCGCAATGACAAAGCCCGGCTCCCCTGCACGATGATATCTTCGGGAGAGGCTATGATGGCCGGTTATGTATAGGATTTCTCGAAAGCATTGTCTGATTGATGAGCCTTCCCTTGCATGTACACTGTTGAACGAGATCATTGCGAGGAGCGTAGTGACGAAGCAATCTCGCTTTGGTGGACGAGATTGCTTCGGGCTTCGCCCTCGCAATGACAGTCTTCGAATCTTTTCGCGTAATCAAAATCGACGGTACTATTGAGAATCCCTATAGATAATTTATGGGAAAGCATACCAGTCAGTTCATCCGAAATCGCCAGGTGCAGAATTCTTGATCCGGTACTCGATCGGGCGGGCACCAGACGCATTCGGTTGAGATCCGGGAATCAATTTCTGTGGCAAATTCGGTATGTTCAATAATTCCTGCTGACTTGCACGGGTAGTCTTCCATATCTTTTCGCCTGCGTGCGGACTGAACGCGGCACTCCGTCATTTTGAACAGCAGGCTTCCGTCAAGGTCCCAACTGGTGGAATATGCGTTTATCGTGGAATAAATGCGTAAACTGAGTGCTTGTTCCAGAGCATGCAGACCGCCGGAATCGCCCAGTTCCAGAAATTGTTTTATTTTGAAAGCCTCCATGTGTGCAAAATGCGACCAGCACACGTCATTGACTACTTTGGCCCGGTTCATATCGAATTTCGCTTCCAGGGCCTGAAACCAGAGGCCGTCACCCGTAAGCCACGTCTTGGCAATGTCAGCGATGAGGAGCAACAATTCTTCCCGTGATTTCGAAGCAAGCGCAGTGGGCAGGCCGTCGGTCATTTCGATCCCGAAATGCGGTGCCAGCCTGTTTGCTGCAAGAGGGTAGTATTGTTTCAGAACTTCCTTTTCCCTTTCGAGAGCCGTCCTTACACCCATGTGTTTGACGGTTTCGGTGAACCACATTCCGTAATGGACCAGCACGTCCCCCAGGAGAAGGGAAACCATTTCGAGCAGCCCTTCTCGCGAGAGTTCCGTCACGTCCGTGGGTTTTCCGGTTTGCATGGACAGACTCCGTGTATTCCCTGTGCTATGAAGCTTCACGGTCCGCTCAGTCAGGCCTTGAAATGACCGGACCGGCCGCCGCTCTTCTCCACAAGTCGTATTTCAGACAGGACCATGCTTCTATCCGCAGCTTTGCACATATCGTATATGGTGAGGCAGGCACATGCCACTGCGGTGAGTGCTTCCATTTCGACTCCGGTCCGTGCCGTGACTTTCACCCTGGCTTCGATTTCGATCAGCGAGTGTTCTGTATCGGGAAAGAAGTCCACTTGTACTGAAGACACCGGGAGCGGGTGCGCGAGAGGAATGAGGTCCGGGGTCTTCTTCGCTGCCATAATGCCTGCAAGGCGGGCCACGCCTAAGACATCGCCTTTCTTTGCGCGACCTCCGAGAATGATGGCAAGAGTCTCCGGCTGCATGCGGACCTCTCCTCGAGCAACAGCCTCTCGTACGGTGACGTCTTTTTCACTGACGTCCACCATGATCGCCTGTCCCTTCTCGTCAAAGTGAGTCAATCCCGACATGGTTTTCTCCGTGATTCCAAAGGTCTGGAGGCTTGCGCATACGACGAATGTATCATGATTTTTGCGGGTTCGTTTTTCCGCCTCTTCGATAGTTGAGCGCCCGTGCGTGTGCGGCAAATCCCTCATATTCCGCAAGGACCAGCGTCTTAGGGGCCAGACTGGCGAATCCGGACTCATTGACGACTGAATAAGACATCCGCCTGGTAAAGTCACGCACGGACAGAGCAGATGCGGTGCGGGCAAACCCGGAGGTGGGCAGTATGGCATTGGGTCCGATGGAATAGTTGGCCAATGTGCCGGGAGTGAATGGTCCAAGCAGCACCTCGCCCGCGTATCTGACCTGTTCCAGAATGTCCCGGGGATTACGGGTGAGAAGCTGCAAGTGTTCCGGAGCAAATTCGTTGACGAACTCCAGGGCGTCTGACATGTCCCGAGCAACGACCACCCCGCCTGTAGACCCGAACACTGATTCGCAGAAAGACCTCCGTTCCAGAGGAAGCTCCGCAACGAAGAGCGGAATCAGTTCGAGCGCTTTGGCCGCGAAATGTTCGTCTGCGGTGACCAGATAAGCGGCCGAATCCGGGCCGTGTTCCGCTTCTATCAGCAAATCCGTGACCGCAAGAGCTGGTTCCACTGAATCATCAGTGAGCACCACGGCTTCGCTGGGGCCCGCAGGAAGCCCGGTATCGATTTCGGAAGCGAGCAGCTGTTTGGCTGCCAGTACGTATCCCGAGCCCGGCCCAACGATCTTATCCACCCTCGGGATCGACTCCGTGCCGAATGCCAGGGCTGCCACAGCCTGCACTCCGCCCACCTGATACATTTCTTCGATGCCTATCATCCGGGCCGCCGCGATGGTCGCAGGATCCGCTTTGCCGTGGGAATCGGGTGGGCTCACCACCACGACTCGTTCGACCCCTGCTACCATTGCCGGCACTCCGGACATCATCATCATGGAAGGGAACGATCCTTTCCCCCGCGGGACGTACAAACCTACGGACGCAATAGGCACTACCTTTTCACCTGCAACGATTCCCGGGCTGATGTTCATTTCCCAGTGCGAGAGTTCCGCTTGACGCTCGTGGAATGCTCTGATGTTGCGGATAGAAACTTCCATGGCTTCCCGTAGTTCAGGTGCAAGTCCTGCAACAGCGCGCTCCATTTCGCTCGTGGTGACCCTGAAGGATACAGGGGTCATATCCGCACCGTCGAACCGTTTCGTGAATGCGCGGACCGCCTCGTCCCCGTTGGAGCGTACGGCTTCCAGGATGGGCATTACAACCGGAATCAGCTGTCCCAGGTCCACTCCGCCTCTGCGGCACAGATCACGGCGTTGGGAGGAGCTCATCTCAGAGAGCCTGAAAAAGTTCACCTTCATGATTCACCTCTGGCGTGTCCGTCCGGACCGGTCCGGATGGGGCGCTCAGTGATGGTGCCACGGAACACGGGAGCGGTCAACATCGTGCGGTCACGTCACGCCACACAGAGATTCTCCAGCCGAGCGCGGGTGCGAGTACCCAAGGTCGACGCGTTGAGAACAAAAGCAGACTGAATCTGGCAGTTCTCGAAAATTCTTTCGGTTTCGTTCATGACTTTCTCCCAGGTTCCGGCCAGCCAATCATGTCATTGCGAGGAGTGGAACGACGAAGCAATCTCTGTCTTGGAAAATTGGAGATTGCTTCGGGCTTCGCCCTCGCAATGACTGGCTTCGAATCCTTTCGCGTAGTCAAAACGGACACTACTCTTGAGAATCCTTATGTATGAGAATCTTTGCCAGGAGCATTCCTGGCTGGAGGAAGCGCGAGCCGCACGAGGAGAATCGCTTTCCCGAACAGTGTTCTTCGGCTATTATGATAGCTTGCGCTGAATGAGACTTTGGAAGGAACAGATGGAACACAACAAGGCCGAGGTAGATTTTTTCTTTACCGCTTTGAAGGAAGAAGCCCGCTCGATACTCCGGGAGGTGGGCTCCAGTGCGGATCCGCACGCTCTGGTGACCGGTGTTCTGGCGGACTTGCAAGCGCTCGCACCGCACGACAACGACGAGAGAAGCGAAGAAGAAGTATGGACCCAAATCAGGCAGCGATTGCTGGCAGCAGCCTATGCCACCCGACCGCACTGCATACGGTGCGGAACGTGCTGCACCAAAGGTAGTCCCACGTTGCACCGTGAAGATATAGAGCTTTTCACCAGGAATATCCTTCGGCCCGTGCATGTCATGACGATTCGCGAAGGAGAACCCGCGTATTCAGGTAGAACTGAAAAGGTGGAGCCCGCGGCCGGGGAAATGATCAAGATCCGAGAGAAGCCTGAAACGAAAACCTGCATCTTCTTCGAAACCGGCGACAAAAGCTGCTCTATCTACGAATCCCGCCCTGCACAGTGTAAATTCCAGGAATGTTGGAACGCGGACAATGCAGGCGCGATCGCGGGGAGAGAGTGGCTCAGTCGAAAGAACCTCCTTGAGGAAACCGGCTCATTCTGGGAGATTGTCACCCAGCATGAAGAGCGGTGTTCCTACTCGGAATTCAGCAGGGCCATGGCCCGCCTTGCTGCAACTAGAGGCCAAACCGTGCAGGAAATAGTCGATTTGCTCGGGTACGATCATTATGTGCGTGAATTTGTCGCAGAAAAATTCGAGCTGGATCCGGAAACAATGAGCTTCTTTTTCGGAAGGCCGCTTAGCGAAAACCTGCGGCTGTATGGCCTGAAGCTCGAACCACAGCCGGATGGCTCTTTCATGCTCAGTCCTGCGGACTAGACTCGATTGGGCAAACACTTCACAAGCGATGTCCAACAGCCCGGCGCGTTTTCGAGTCTTTTGCGCAAGCGCCTGAGAAGCCTTATTCTCTGTAGAACAGAGACCGCGGGCCCAGTCTCCGCGGAGAGAACGGATCGAATGTGTAACAGCGATAGACATGCACGCTTCGAATGGGAACTCCGTGATACATGATCTGGTAATCCGGAAGAGGTTCGACTCTCGCGAAGTTCTCGTAAATCGTGGTCAGAGCTGCAGAAGAGGGATTCAGAGGCGTTCCCGAAACAAAGAGGATGTTTCGACCTTTCATATTGTCGAAGGACGGCTCCCAGACATCGAACTGGGTCGGACGTCTCCAGGGAGCAAGATAGCGGACCTGAGGATTTCCGGGCACGTTGAATTCCAGCAGTGCACATAATTGATAGGTGTCCGCAGCAAGCACGTCCTCAGGGGATTTTATGGCCGCAATATGGCTTCCGAGGCCTCTCCACCCCCGTGTTTCCCATATAATGCGGTCATCCTTACCCAGCTTTTTTTCGAGAGACGCGGGAATCAGCCCTATCCAGGCATGAGCTATCACCAGTAATACAGGAACCACTGCCAGCACGGTGGCCCATTTCAGAAATCCCCCCTGAAACAGCCGCCGGAACCCTGGCCCATTCTCCGTGTTCGCACGGCCGATGACTTCAACCGCCAAAATTCCCGTTGAAATGTAGCCCATTACCGCCCAGTTCGCCTCCACGTGTCCCTTGAAAGCCATGATTCCGAAAAGCCCGAGCGGCAGACCGAAGCTGAGAAGAAGAGCCTCTTCAGTCGCAGGTTTGAAGATGTTCCTGCGAACCGAGGATGCCGAAGCGGCAATCAGGGCAAGGTAGAATAGCGGCGACACCAGAAGGAACTGTGCGGCATGATATCCCAGGCCGTCAGCGATCTTCTTGCCGGTGGACGTTGCTCCGGAACCGATAAAAAAGATATGATAAACGGACGCCCAGTCATGACGCATATTCCACCAGACGATGGGAACAACGAAGACCGCGGCGATAAGCGCGCCCAACCAGGGCTCTTTGCGCAAGAGCAACTCGCGTTTAGTCCAGATAAGGAAGACAAAAAGACATCCCAGCATGAGCACACCCGTGTACTTGCTCTGGATCGCGAGCCCCGCGGCGATTCCCATGACATAAAACCACCGCGGGTCTCCGGACTTCAGGAAACCGGCTGAGGCCCACACCCCGAGGGTCCAGAAAAATACCAGGGCGTTGTCATGGATTGCTGCAGAACCGCCGAGCAGGGATATGGGTGTGATATTGAACAGTACCGCTGCAAGCAGCGCTCGAAAGCGATTGCCGAACAGAACGAAGCTGGCTTTGTAGAGAAAATACGTAGTGAGCCCGGAGAGAACCAGAAACGGGAACCGCACCGAATAGGGGGTATTTTTCCCGAAGAGTTCCGTGGACATCCGAATGAGGTAAGCCACCAGTCCGGAGTTATCGAAATAAGACCAGTCCAGGCGCCTGGACCACGCCCAGTAGCTGCATTCATCCGGTATCAGGTTCACGTGTTCGGTGAAGTAGGCTCGCCATGCGAAAACACAAGCAAGACCGGCACACAACACCGCTGCGGTTCCCAGAAACCTTCTCATCCTGTTGGAAAGATTTGCTGCTCCTGATTCGGTATCCATAACCCCACCAGACATCAAAGCACCGGGAAGAAGATCACCACTCCGCGACAGTTCACGATTGATTGTATCCTTGTTCCGGAGTTTCTAAATCCTTCTCCGGAGCTACGGGAGTGTCCCTGTCCAATCCGATGGCTCCCATCAGCCACAGGAGAGATTGCATGTACCGGGGATCGCCTTCCACAAGAGGCCCGCAGTCTTGGACGCTGCATCGGCCGGTCATGAGTCCCGTGGCGAATTCCATGCAGCTCTGATTCCCGCACCTCCCGCAATTTGTGGCTGGCAAGCGCTTGAAAATCTCCATTGCACCGATCCCTTGCCTCGCGGCAGTATCAGGTTTGAGAGAAAACCTCCTGTTCCATGCCGTGATTACCAGATCTACCGTGCACCG
The DNA here is from genome assembly GCA_035319325.1 of Desulfomonilaceae bacterium. Lineage (GTDB taxonomy): Bacteria > Desulfobacterota > Desulfomonilia > Desulfomonilales > Desulfomonilaceae > DATHCX01. Next base: position 11,765 of record DATHCX010000060.1, on the reverse strand, counting down.
CAGGATGATCCACATGTCCAGCAGATCATCCACTCGAGAAAAAACGATGCTTTCGCGGGACAGAGCAATCAGCCTGTGCTCCTCCTCAAAAGCCAGGATCGGCACGTCGGGGACGAAAGCTCCCCCCCGGATGAATCGTGCGATTATAGGAATGAGAGTCTCGAGACTCCGGGACGGGATAATCTCAACCCGCAACTTGAGAGGATCGGTAATGCTCGGTCGGACGATCGAGACGGCCAGATCGCCGAACGCCTCTTTCCAGGATTGGTCAGGCGGCCCAGCTTCGGGCACGTCCCTGCGGATCATGTGGTGCGGTATGATTCCGCTGATGGGAATGCGGCTGGCACGAAGCTCATCCGGAAGTTCTCCTGCACCGCCGCTCACCACAAGGGAAGGCGGAACAATTCCTTTGCAGAATTCCGGGGGGTCAAGAACTGTGAACTCGCAATTGCACTTTCCTGCGACTTGCGAGCCCAACTCGAACCAGCCGTGATTCGGAAAAATAACAACATAAGCCATATGTACTAAGAATCATAGTGAGGCATTTCACGTCAACTACAAACACCGATCACCAGGTAATCGTTCAGTTACTCGAGGGAAGTGTCCAACCTCTGTCATTGCGAGGAGTGAAACGACGAAGCAATCTCGATGGTTAAAGGCAGAGATTGCTTCGCTGCCCTCGCAATGACATCCTTTTTCTATCCGTAGCTGAAGGGATTCATCAGCAGGACAAATTTTCCTGAGTTCGGATCGTTTCGTTTATCCCACCTGCTGCCGACCTCGAGATTTCGGGCGAACAAAAGTAGTTTATCAACAGATGTTTATAACTGCGAGGACGTTCAGAGCGGGCCAAGCGAGCGGCTCTTGAAATTCTGAGTAGTTAGCTGTTAGTTGATTTCATTGGTTATTTCCACAGCTGCCCCATGGTGCACGCCGACAGGAAGTGCCATATTTTCCTCGCTTCGGGAAGTTATCCACAGGGCTGTTTTCAAGTTATCCACAGAAATAAGGGATTGGTTGGTGCCCGGGAATTTTCGCGGGAATCGTGCTTCTCTGTGGGTTCGCGGTTCTCACAGGCTAGGCTGTCCGGCGGCCTGCGCCGCCAGATCCGGATTTGCTCCACGCTGACGGCGATTATTACACTCGGTAAATAAGCGGCTTACTCAATGATTTCAACCTGCCTGGAGCGAACCGGCCTTGCAAAAGCTCCCAAAATGTGATTTTCATAATATCCCTGCTGTTACGCAGATGGCGCGGTTCTACCATCGGATTCACCTAAAGAGACCTGCATGCAAACTGTCAGTGATTTGCTCTATTCAATCAGTGCCGTCAATCTTATCGATATCGGGATAATTGGTTGTTTGATGTATTTCGTGCTTTCCTGGATTCAAGGCACGCGTGCGTTTCAGATTTTGGCCACACTCCTGGGTATCGGCCTGTTCTACTTCGCTGCCCTGGAAATGGGCCTGACCTTGACTTCCGTGCTTTTCCAATATCTATGGGCAGCTATCATTGTTGTTCTGGTCATCGTGTTTCAGCCCGAAATACGGGAGATGTTGGAGAAAGCCTCTCCTATTCGCTACTTGAGCGGACGCCAGATCAATGACGCCAACCCGAGCATGGTGGATGAAATCGTCAAGGCCGCGTCGGAACTGGCGCGACTCAGGATAGGCGCTCTCATCACGTTTCAGCGGATGGACCGGCTCGACAATCTTGTACTGAAAGGCAAGCTTCTGGACGGCATGGTTTCCGCTGAAACACTGGTGATGATCTTTCAAAAGAATTCTCCTTTGCACGATGGCGCCGCCCTGATACACAGGGACAGAATCAAGGCGGCAAGCTGCATTTTGCCGTTGTCCCGCGACGAAGATCTGAGTTCCCGATACGGGACGCGCCACAGGGCGGCCCTTGGTCTGACGGAGCGGTCCGATGCCTTATGTGCAGTGGTTTCCGAAGAACGAGGCGAAGTCTCCCTGGTGGAAGGAAAAGAAATCACTACGTACAAGAAGAAGGGGGATTTTCGCCAGGCCCTCGAACGAGGATTGGTGGGCACGGTCAGTTCTACGGGAGCTCCGACGGGCACGCTCAACATGTTCACGGCAAACTGGCGTTTGAAACTGCTATCGGTTGTCACGGCTATTTTCCTCTGGTTCGTGATTGTCGGGCCTCAGAGATCGGAACTGGGGATGACCGTTCCCATTCAATACACCAACCTGCCCGCCGCGATGGAAATAACGGGCAAGTGGATGGATCGCATAGATGTGAGAATACGCGGATCCGAGTCGGGCCTTGCCAACCTGAAGCCGGGTTCCGTGAGGGCGGTAGTGGATTTGAGCAACGTGGTGCCGGGGCTCAATTATTTCAGAATGAACGCCAAGAACCTCCAGGTTCCCCCCGGTATTACCATTTCCCAGATCAGGCCTTCGGATTTGCACTTGAATGTGGAGGCTGCGTCCACGAAGAAGACCACGGTCGTGCCGACCCTATCGGGCGAGCTTCCCGAAAAAACCAAGGTGGTGGTAACCCCTGCGGAAGTAAGGCTGCGAGGTCTCCAGGCGGAGTTGAAAAAAGTGACGTCCGTGACCACGGATACGGTGGCGGTATCAGAGCTCCTTGCCAAGGGCAAGCTCGCAAGTCCCGTGGTTGTTAAACCGGACGGACTCAAAATAGAGGCTATTGAGCCCATGCAGGTGAACATCACTTTGGAGATCGAGAAACCATGAAGTCCGAACGTGATCATTCAGTTACTCGGGGGAACAGCCTGGCCTGTGTCATTGCGAGGAGTGAAACGACGAAGCAATCTGGATACTTAAAGGCCGAGATTGCTTCGCTGCGCTCGCAATGACAGCCTTTTCCCACCCGTCACTGAATGGATACGGCCGAATGGGGAATTTTCTTGCTCCCTCAATTCCGGGGCAGTTCCCGGCCATACTGAGAAAACCAACGGGTAGTCGCGCATGAGGCTCTTGGGTAAGATAAGGGAATTCTTCAGATCTGCGGGCAAGAATTTCACAATAGAGCTGGCCATGGATCTTGGGACGGCCAACACTCTGATTTACCTGAAGGGCAAAGGCATTATCGTCAATGAGCCGTCGGTCATTGCTATCGACATCACCACCAACCAGACCATAGCCCTGGGACGGCAAGCCAGGGACTTCCTCGGCCGAACGCCGCCCCATATACGTGCGGAAAGGCCGCTCAAGGATGGTGTCATAGCGGATTTCGACGCTGCAATGGCGATGATAAAGGGTTTTCTGGGCATGGTGTTCAAGCCCAGGTTTTGGCTGAACCCGCTCCTGGTGATAGGAGTCCCCTCCGGCATCACTCAGGTGGAAAAACGTGCAGTGAAGGACTCCGCGTATGAAGCCGGGGCACGGCACATCCACCTCATCGAAGAACCCATGGCAGCCGCAGTGGGAGCCGGTCTCGATGTGGAAAGGCCGCTGGGAAACATGGTGGTGGATATTGGAGGCGGGACTACGGAAGTGGCCATCATTTCTCTGTGTGCCACCTCGTACTGCGAATCCATTCGCGTCGCGGGGGATGAGATGGATGAAGCCATTCTGAGATATCTGCAGCGGAACATGCATTTGGAGATTACTCTGGCACAGGCTGAGGAAATCAAGATTCGCATCGGCTGCGCCTCAGCGGAGGAGTCTCCTGACCTGGGGATGATGGTGACCGGCAAGGAACTTGGCCGGGGTGGACCGCGTACCGTAGAATTGACATCGGCTCATATCAGCGAGGCGCTTGAAGAGCCGGTTGACGCTATTCTGGACACGATCCGGAGAGCCCTGGAGAATGCCCCTCCCGCCTTGCTCTCCGACGTAAAAGAGCGGGGCCTGGTGCTCACGGGAGGAGGAGCATTGCTGTCGGGCCTGGACAGGTTGATTTATCGCATGACCGGCGTTCCGGCTTTCATCGCCGACGATCCCCTCGCGACCGTGGTGACCGGGTGCGGAATGGCTATAGAAAACCCCGAGAGATGGCGACGGATATTCATCTCGTCATCATAGGCCGCAGACCGTCCTGTCCTGCGCAGAAAAGGAACACAAACCATGGATGCTCGCGATCGAGAAATTCTTAACGAAATCCAGGCCGACTTTCCCGTGCAATCCCACCCGTATGAGGTCATCGGGTCCCGCCTCGGCATGGACGAAAAAGAGGTTTTCGAACGAATCGGCCGCCTCAGAAAAGAGGGAATCATTCGGCGACTGGGAGCATCGATCAACTCCAGGAAGATAGGGTACGTGAGCACATTGTTGGCGGCGCAGGTACCGTCCGAGAAATTTTCTTTGTTTGTCGAAAAAGTGAATGAGTGCACGGGCGTTACTCATAATTACGAACGAAAGAACGCCTATAACGTATGGTTCACGCTGATTGCATCATCGACCGCCGAAAAAGAACGAATCATCAAGGAACTCATGGAAACGACGGGGGTACGGATCCTCGAGTTTCCCGCGAAACGCATTTTCAAGATACGTGTCGATTTTCGCTTCTAGAGGGATTCTCGAAAGTAATGCGGGTTTTGATTACGCTGAAAGATTGAAAGATTGTCATTGCGACGACAAAGCCCGAAGCAATCTCCAACTGACCAACACTGAGATTGCTTGGTCGTTTCATTCCGCGCGCAATGACAGGGGTTTGGCTCTTCCCCCGAATGACTGATATGAACCATTGCGATCGGGAGACTATCCGCGATTCCGAATAAGCTCGAGAAAATTCTTGTACATTCGCTGAGCTCTTTGCGACAGCACCGGTTCCAGGTGGTTATATCGATCCAGTATTGTTCCGAGCTCCGGCGAGTCCGAGAACCACTCGGCCAGTATTTCGCCGGTGACCTCCAGATGAAACTGCAGCCCGAACGCGTTTCTGTACCTGAAAGCCTGATGCGGACAATCGCTGGACGAAGCCAGCAGGGAAGCTCCGTTGGGGATAAGGAACATGTCCTCGTGCCATTGCAGGACGTCGAGGGTTTCCGGAAGCCCTTGAAACAGGAGATCGTTTTTCCCCGTTTCGGTCAGGGAAACCTCGCCCCAACCCACCTCTTTCCTGGGAGATTTCGTTACTCGGGCTCCGGCGGCCTTGGCTATCATTTGAGCCCCCAGGCAGATGCCGAGCACGGGGATATCGTGCCGGATGGCTGTGGCCAGGAAGGCGGTTTCATCCCTGAGAAAAGGATATCTTTCTTCCTCATACACGTTCATGGGCCCGCCCAAGGAAACCACCGCGTCCAGTTCGGCCGGGTCCGGCAGAGCTTCGCCGTCATATAGTCGGACAGTGCGGATCTCCGTGGGGAGAGATTCGAAGAAAGTGCCCAATGATCCGGGCCCCTCGGATTGTACGTGCATAATGACTGCCATTCTCATGTTCCTGAATCTCCGTCCGTGCAGGTCAAGTATTTGTTTGTGATGGGAAGGCGCCTGTCTTTGCCGAACGCCTTGGGGGTAATCTTGACTCCGGGCGGCGCTTGCCTCCTCTTGTATTCGTTTCGATCCACCATGCGCACAATGTCCCAGACCAGTTGGGGGTCAAAGCCTATGATTTCATTCGGCGCCTTATCTTCTTCCACGTATGCCTGCAGTATGGGATCCAAGACGGGGTAGGGGGGCAGCGAATCTTCATCCTTCTGGTCCGGTCTGAGTTCCGCGGAAGGCGCTCTCGCAATCACGCTGGCCGGAATAATTTCTTTGCCTGCCTTCCTGTTCGCATACTCCGCAAGTTCATATACGAGCGTTTTGGGAACATCCTTGATAACCGCAAAGCCTCCGGCCATATCCCCGTAAAGAGTACAATACCCCACGGCCGTTTCGCTCTTGTTTCCCGTTGTCAGCACGAGCCATCCAAACCGGTTGGACAGCGCCATGAGAAGGTTTCCTCTTATGCGGGCCTGCAGGTTTTCTCCTTCGACCCCGGGTTCCCCCTTGCTCAGAGGCTCCTTGAGAGTCGAGAGATATGCCTGGAGAATATCGTGTACGGGCAACTTGATGAGTTCCAGATCGAGGTTTCGTGCGACCAGTTCAGCGTCGGAAAAGGTCTCGTCCGAGGTGTACTGAGAAGGCATGGTCACCGCTACAACCTGTTCCTTTCCCAATGCATCCACGGCCAGGGCCGCGGTCAAGGCAGAATCAATGCCGCCGCTGAGCCCTATCACCACCCTCTTAAAACCGTTCTTCCGCACGTAGTCCCGGGTACCCAGCAACAGGGCTTGGTAGACTTCCTCGATCCTCCCCAACTCGGCCGCGATGCCGGACGGACTATAGTTCCGGTCCGTATAGCTTGATTGCAAGGTTATTACCGGGACACTCAGGTTCCATTCCCGCCGGGGTGTTGCCTTTTCACCGGTTTCAATGTCCGTGAGGAGAAGGTCCTCTTCGAAACGTTTGGCGCTTGCTACAAGCTCCCCTCTGGCATTCACCACCATACTGCCGCCGTCGAAGACAAGTTCGTCCTGGCCCCCCACAAGATTGTTATAGAAAACCGTGCAGTTCGTCGAGGCAGCAAACGTGGCGACTATTTTCCGGCGTAAGGCCAATTTGCTGACGAAATAGGGGGACGACGAAATGTTGAGGACCACGTCCGCGTCGTTGTTCGAGGCGCACAAACAGGTGACGGAATCTTGGATCCAGATGTCTTCACAAATTGTGACGGAAAAACGGACGCCTTCCATGTCGAAGATGAGGCAGCCGCTCCCCTGCTGAAAGTAGCGCTTTTCGTCAAAGACACCGTAGTTGGGCAACTCTATCTTGTGATAGACCGCTTTCAACTGCGCATCGGATATGAGCGCGGCAGCGTTGTACACTTTCCCGTCCTGGCCGTGGGCAAAACCCACCAGCGCGGTGAGCCCCCTGCAGCATCCCACTATATATTCAAGAAATCGGTGATTATCCTCGACAAAGCCATGTTTCAGGAGGAGATCCTCGGGAGGATATCCGCTGAGGGCAAGTTCCGGAAACAAAACCACGTCAGCTTGGGCAGACTTCGCCTTTTCTATCCATGCGGCTATTTTCCGGCAATTTGCGCTAAAATCGCCTACCACGGAATTTATCTGTGCCTGCGCTATTCTCAAAAAGGTCATGAGAAACCTCGCAGCGATTCGGATTGAAAAAAGAATATGCCGCCCGGTTGTCATTGCCCGATGTATCGGGTCCGGCGGCATATTCATTCTAGCACGAGCCCGGTCTCTTTCAGCCTACAATCGGTCACTCCCGGGATGGCAACCCAACCGCGCATCGAGAAGGTTAGCAGTCAAAATATAGTGCGAACTCATAGGGATGAGGTCTCATGCGTATCGGGTTGAGCTCCGCGTCGGTCTTGTATTCGATCCACATGTCGATCGCGTCCTGAGTGAATACATCGCCTTTCAGCAGGAACTCGTGATCGGCTTCCAGGGCCTTCAAGGCTTCTCCGAGGCTTCCCGGAGTGGAAGGCACACCTTTGAGCTCTTCCGGAGAGAGCGCGTAGATGTCCTTGTCCAGGGGCTCGCCGGGATCCATCTTGTTCTCGATGCCGTCCAGAGCTGCCATGAGGATGGCACTGAAGGCAAGATAACCGTTGCAGGACGGATCAGGAGTCCTGTACTCGATCCTCTTGGCCTTGGGAGAGGGGCTGTACATGGGGATGCGGCATGCCGCAGATCGGTTCCTCGACGAATAGGCCAGATTCACCGGCGCTTCGAAGCCGGGCACCAGTCTCTTGTACGAATTCGTGGTGGGATTGCAGATTCCGCACAGGGCCGGAGCATGTTTCAGTATGCCGCCCAGAGCCCACAGTGCGTCCTGGGACAGTCCGGCGTACTTGTCGCCCGCAAACAGGGGAACCCCTTCTTTCCAGATGCTGATGTGAGTATGCATGCCGGATCCGTTGTCTTCGAACAGCGGCTTGGGCATGAAGGTGACGGTCTTGCAATGTCTTTTCGCCACATTCTTGAGCACGTACTTGAACCACATCAGCTGATCGCCCATCTTTACCAGCGGGGAGAACTTCATATCGATCTCACCCTGTCCGGCCGTGGCCACTTCGTGATGCTGCGCCTCGATGGTGATACCCAGACTCTCCAGAACGAGGACCATTTCCGTCCTGATGTCCTGTTGTGAATCGCTGGGGGACACGGGGAAATAGCCTTCCTTGTGACGCGGTTTGTAGCCGAGGTTCGGGTTCTCGACTCTTCCCGTATTCCAGGCGCCCTCCACCGAATCCACATGGTGAAACGCGGCATTCGGGCCGTACGCGTAACGGACGTCGTCGAACATGAAAAATTCTGCCTCGGGCCCGAAATAAGCGGTATCGCCGACTTTGGTATACTTCAGATACGCTTCGGCCTTCTGGGCGATGTTTCTCGGGTCACGGGAATAGCGCTCTTTTGTCACCGGGTCCACGATATTGCAGATGAGGGAAACAGTAGGATGTTCCATGAACGGGTCCATCACCGCAGTCGCAGGATCCGGAATAACCAGCATGTCGGAAGCGTGTATGGGCTGCCAACCGCGAATGGACGATCCGTCGAATCCGAATCCCGACTCAAAAGAGTCCTCTTCCAGCTCATGAAGCGGCACGCTGAAGTGTTGCCACATACCGGGGAAATCCATGAACTTGAGATCCACCATGTCTGCCTTGTTTTTCTTGGCGAACTCTAATACCTGTTTTGGATCCATGCTAACTCCTTTTGTCATGAGGTGTGTACGGTCGTCCCCAAACGGGCGCACATCGAACCTGCCGGAAATCCGGAGAAAACCCGTACATTTTTTATCGGGCTGCCCAGCAACGGCACACCCGCGTGTTAACGTTTTGATTACAGAGCGTCTTCGTCCCGCTCGCCGGTCCTGATCCTCACCACGGTCTCCACCGGCATCACGAAGATCTTACCGTCGCCGATACTGCCCGTGCGGGCCGCTGATATGACTTTTTCGATCACCTGATCCACCAGCTCAGTGCGCACGACCATCTCGATCTTGATCTTGGGCAGAAAATCAACCAGATATTCCGCTCCCCGGTAAATCTCCTTGTGCCCTTTTTGACGGCCGAAGCCCTTGACCTCCGTGACCGTCATTCCCTGAACTCCCACGGAACCGAGAGCCTCTTTCACGTCATCGAGCTTGAACGGTTTTATGATAACTTCTATTTTCTTCATCGTACCCCCTGCCACATCCTATCTGAAGAATAGTTCACCCGTTGCTCCAGGATTCGTGCGAACCGGTCCGCACCCCGAAAACTAGAAATTGTACCCCACTTCACCGTGAGCCGACGTATCTACTCCGGCGTTCTCTTCCTCTTCAGTTACGCGGAGCCCCATCACCGCTTTGATGATGTAGAGTATCACGAGGGTGACTATCAAGCAGTACGCAATTGTAGCCGCGACACCGATGAACTGAGTCCACAGCAGCGATGGGTTGCCGTAAAACAATCCATCATTTCCCGAATCGTTTATCAGCTTCGAGGCGAAAAGCCCTGTCGCCAACGTACCCCATACACCTCCTACACCATGAATGCCGACCACGTCCAGTGAATCGTCATAGCCCAATCGTTCTTTCGAAAGCACTGCCATGTAACAGATCACTCCAGCCACTCCGCCAATGATCAGAGCAGCACCCGGACCGACATATCCCGAAGCCGGAGTTATTGACCCCAAACCCGCAACAGCGCCTGAGGCCAGTCCGAGGGTCGTGGGTTTTTCCCTGAGAATCCATTCTGCGAATACCCAGGTGAGCGCACCCATTGCGGCTGCCATGTGAGTCACCATGAATGCGTTCGCTGCAACCCCGTCGGCCGCGAGCCTGCTGCCCGCATTAAAACCGAACCAACCGAACCACAAGAGACCAACGCCGAGCAACGTTAATGTCAAATTGTGAGGAATGAAAGCCCGTGCCCCGTATCCTTTCCGCTTGCCCACGACCAGGGCGGACACCAGAGCGGCAACACCGCAGTTCAAGTGAACCACTAAACCGCCCGCAAAATCGAGGCATCCGATCTTGGCGAGCCACCCGTCACCCCAGACCCAGTGGCACACCGGCGCGTACACCAAGGTGATCCATGCTACCATGAATACAACAAACGAGCTGAATTTCATGCGTTCGGCAAAAGCACCCGATATGAGGGCAGGTGTAATAATGACGAACATCGCCTGAAACATCATGAACACGGAATGAGGAATCGTGAGCCCCTCCTTCACCGCCGCGCCCACTCCGTTTCCCATGAAATAGCTCAGATTACCTATTACACCCCCGACATCCGGCCCAAAGGACAAGCTGTATCCGTAGACCAGCCAGATAACCGATGCCAGCCCCATGAGAAAAAAGCTGTGCATCATGGTGGATAAAACATTCTTGGAATGCGTCAGACCTCCGTAAAAAATCGCCAGACCGGGCGTCATCACAAGCACCAGTGCCGAGCAGATCATGACGAACGCCGTATCAGCACCATTCATTAGGCTACTCCTCCGTTATTGGCAGTAAAAGACACGGGATATCCGTTAGTTGTGGATCCGGTCCCGATCACAAAACGGTAAGCTTACGTTTTCGGCAGACGAAGCAATCCGCGTGCCAAAGACGTTCGCTTTGAGCAGCCATCAGTAAGCTCTTGAAAAGTAACAATGATCGTTGCGCAGGCCTCAGGCATTTCCTGAACGCCATCCAAAACAACTACTCTTGCGTAGGTTTTTGTGTGAATAAGTTACATTTTGGTAGCTCATTCCGCTGGCCTTCACCGCCTTCAGGTTCACAGAGTGTTTGTAGCGGTTCTCGAAAATTGTGTCGGATTAGTTCATGACTTTCTCCCAGGTTCCGGCCAGCCAATCATGTCATTGCGAGGAGTGGAACGACGAAGCAATCTCAGTATTGGTCCGTTGGAGATTGCTTCGGGCTTTGCCCTCGCAATGACAATCTTCCAAGCTCTTCGCGTAATCAAACCCGACATTACTCTTGAGAATCCCTTTAGGCAAAGTTGTTCGCGGAAGCAACAGGCGTGCCCTCCTGTCCCGGACACGCCCTTCAACGTCAGTGGCAGCGCAACGAGTAACCGAGTGCTTCAAACCCTCTACAGGGCATCACCATCTCTTTCGCCGGTCCTGATGCGCACCGACATATCCACGGGCAGGACGAATATCTTGCCGTCGCCGATAGTTCCCGTGCGAGCCGCGGATACTACCTTTTCAATCACCTGATCGACCATTTCGGCTCGAACCACCATTTCGATCTTGATCTTGGGCAGGAAGTCGACCAGATATTCGGCTCCCCGATAAATTTCCTTGTGTCCCTTCTGTCGACCGAACCCGCGTACTTCGGATACGGTCATTCCCTGCACGCCTACCGAACTGAGCGCCTCTTTCACGTCATCGAGTTTGAACGGCTTGATGATTACTTCGACTTTTTTCATTCTTATCCCCTTTTGGCACATCGGCGATTCTTTCCGGATTACACGACTGCAACCGTCGTGACCTCCCGGAACGCCCGAGCCGTAGTTTTACAGATTGTATCCGGTCTCTCCGTGAGCAGAGGTGTCGACTCCCACCACTTCTTCTTCTTCAGTCACCCGCAAGCCTACGATTGCTTTGACGATATAGAGAATAATGAGAGTTGCGACGAAGGAGTAGATGATCGTGGCCAGTACCGCAACCACCTGAGTACCCAGTTGAGCCGCGTTTCCGAAGAACAGGCCGTCGTTCCCGGTTGCGTTGATAGCCTTTGAAGCAAACAGGCCCGTTGCAATAGCTCCCCAGGCTCCACCCACGCCATGGACTCCAACCACGTCCAGAGAGTCGTCATAGCCCA
>DATHCX010000059.1:0-4346 GCA_035319325.1 Desulfomonilaceae bacterium | reverse complement strand
TTTGTCAGTGCTTGTTGCCCTTCCTTTGGAAGCCGCACATCCTTGACAACCCCCCCCCCCCGTTATACTCAGTTTACAAACAGTAATTTTATCGGAATTCAGGAGCAATCGAGCCATGGATCTCGATACGAGATCAGTACTGGCTGACATCGAAGCCGGCCTGACGGACAATGAGATCAGAGCCAAGCACGGCATCTCAGATGGTGATTTGGCACGAGTTCATGCCTTGAAATTAAGTGTCCAAACGGTTGTTGAAGACGAAATAGCTGAGTGCACGCGAAAAGAAGCCTTTCTTTATCCCAGTGATCCCCTTTTTCAACGAATATACGATTCACGTTCCATCGGAGACGATGAAAGAAGAAAAATTGAATGTAAACGGGCACATCTTATAGAAGCTTTTAAGAAAGGAACCATTGCAGCGGATGAATTCAAGAAGCAAATACAACAATTGGTCCGGAGTCTTTTGAATGCTAGTGTGCTGTCCCACAAGTAACTTACGTAACCGGCCATCTGAGCCTCTCCCGAAGTTTTCATCGAGCAAGGGAAGCCGGTTTTGTCATTGCGAGCGAAGCGAAGCAATCTCGCGTAGTTGCAGAATAAGGGCTAGAGATTGCTTCGTCGCGTCGCTCCTCGCAATGACACTGATTCGCGTCCCGACCAAGTCGGTGGTTTGAAAGCTATTTGCGGGACACAACACTAGTTGAAGCCTCCCGTTTCTCCAGAAAGCAGCGAGAAAGCTTGCAAGAAAAGCGTCGACTTCATTACTTCGGATTTCGGATCTCAAGGGCATGAAAATGGTTGTTAACATTCGATCAGTCATAAAGGACATTGAGGTTGGATTGAGCCACGAAGAAATAAAGACCAAACACAAGATGTCAGACCGTGACTTGGCACAGTTGTACGCTGCAAGCCACCAAGTCGATGAATTCATCGACACCACAGTCCTTAAGCTTACCCAAGGAGAAGTTCTTTTCAGGCGTACCGATTGTTTAGACAGGATCTATGAATTAGCGCATCTTGCATCGGAGGATAAAAGACGAATTGACCTTGAACGGCACGTTCTCCGAGTAGCCCTGAAGAACGGCATGATTACAGTAGAGGAATTTCGACAGCGGCTAAGCCTCTTAATTCAGGATCTCTTGGAAAAAATATAGTCAAAGACCGCTCGAATAGGAAGATGCCCGACGTCTGGCATGCTCCAAAGTGATTCTCGGACATTTTTGTTCAAGAAATGGGCACTAGTCCATCTTCGAGTCACTGATCGGGGTTTCTGTATTCTTTACGGTGTGCCGCCGATTTTTTCCTTCTCGTGTATCGGTGTACAAATTGTTGCCGTCAAGAATAAGTGCCTCTGAAGCACACTGGGGGAACACAGTCTTGACGGACATCAGAAGCCCATCCTTGTGGCGTCATCCCACGAGTCTTTTATGTTCCTTTGTTGCAGCTTATTCATTTCCTCATTGCCACTGAAAGAGCTTGTGCTCATCTCACTCTCTGGAGCCTTGGATTTCGACCGATAGGACGACACCGACGATTGCGGCTTCTTGGCTTCCGTCTTTTCTGATGTCCTTTTGATCTGTTCTTTAGGGGTCTCGATTTTCTCAGAAACCGAATGCTTGTCCTCAGTTACACTTGCAAAGGCCTTGCGTAAGAAGTTCGCAACGCAGGTGTGGTCGATGCCTCCCGCCTTGCCGCATTTAGCGACTTCCTTGCCTGTACCCGAATCCGAGATCACCCCTGACGCTGATAGTTCAAAATTCCCGAAAGCCATAGTCCCGTCCAGAGTCGCTTTGGCAACATGGTGTTGACTCACGATACCCGCGCAGATGGTGTTTTTCAGACATTCGGCGCCAGATACGGGAAGCCCGTCATGTTTCATCTGTGCATTCTCGTAATCCACACACCATCCCCCATTGCACACTTCTACGGAACGTTTTTCCGCTCCCGGTTCTGTCATGCTCTGTTGAGGAACGGATTCCGGAGAGCTTGCTCCCGGCTTGGCCGATCCAATCGCAATGTCCTTGGACACGAGATCGCTTCGGGGGACAGCGGCATCCTCTGTAAGCCAAACCGTGTTTGTCTCTGGAATCTGCGTCTGAACCGATTCCGCTGCATCCGCCTGTGGAGGGGTCGAAGCGACTTTACTCACCGGCGGCTCCGGAACGACTTGAACGGAAGCTCCATCGACCCAACCTTTGCGGTCCGCAAGCTGAATCCAATTGTCAGAAGTCATCACACCCGTGGATTTGAGTGTCTCACCAATTTCAGCGCAACTCACTTTTTTGTACGACGCTCCCGGTCCATCCTTGACCTCCAGGCACAATTGAGGGTTATCTATCCGAGTCACTATGGCTTCCGACGTGTTTGGTTTGAGAAAAACGAGGCCGATCCACCCGCCGTCCACTGGATTTTTCAATCTTACCCAGCCGTTCTTAAATTCGTTGTATCCGAGAAGTTTTGTTCCTGATTGAAGGTACGCCACGATCGGGCTGTCCGTTGACGGAGCCGCGTGCACAGACAAGCCCATCTCAGTGTCAATTTTATCAACGTAGGCTGTCACAAGGCCCACGTTTTCTCCCCACACCAGCGGACTGTCGCTGTAACCGTCGCCTGGGGTGCATAGCAATACACATGCCGTGACAGCCAGCGCAATAACGTTTGAACCATTCATGATAGCCTCCCGGCTACACGCGCATTGGTATCAGTTCTCCTCATTCGATTCACCTCACATGTAATCAAGATGCTTTTCAGCCGCGTTTGATTCGGACCATCGCAAGAAATTCCTGTGAAGAGGTTTCCTAATGGTTCCGCAGCGAACGAGTTCTGCACATCATGTGAATTGTTCGTTGATATGATGACAGTCCACCTTTCTCGTCCCCCCGAGCTCTCGATGCCCGAAGAACACGATTCAGAAAAGCGCGCCAATTCTCCTGTGGCACCCTTTGTATCGTGCTTCGCATGACGAATGCGTCTACCAGCCGGGTGTCCCCTTCGCTGCGGACGGCCTGCCTTGCTTGCGCTGCGAGGACAACCTGGCTGACTGCGGATGGAAAGCACCATTTTCAATGCGCAGCAATATAGAACAGGCCAGGGCAGTCGGAAGTTTTTTGACTCAGGTTCTCGACTCTAGTATGTTTAGCTGTGGGGGAGGCTTTACCCGCAGGTTTTCGATAGTATCTTGTTCCACCTAAGATTTTTTGAGGATAGTGAAATGAAGGACGACGGCCGAGAAACGACTGGCCCAAGAATCCTGATCGTGGAAGACGAGGCCATACTGGCTGAAGATATGGGAATATCCCTCAAGAATATTGGGTATGTAGTAGAAGACAAGGCCTCCACCGGAGCAGAAGCTGTAAGACTGGCACAAGAGTTGAGGCCTGACTTGATTCTGATGGACATCAAATTGCGGGGTCACATTGACGGCATGGAAGCTGCTGACAGGATCCGTGCGAATCTTGACATTCCTGTTATTTATCTGACCGGGTACTCCGAAAGGGATGTTCTGGAGAGAGCCAAAAAAACTCAGCCTTACGGGTACTTGGGGAAGCCAATTTCTCTCTCGGAATTGCGAAGCACCATAGACACGGCCCTCTATAAACACGCAGCGGACAAACGGGTGAGGGAGAGCGAAGAGCGCTTTCGAAGCCTGATAGATCAGGCGGCCGATGCCATCTTCGTCCATGATTTCGGCGGAAAATTTCTGGATATCAATCAGCAGGCCTCTACGTCATTGAGTTATACACGTGACGAGCTGCTTTCCATGTCCGTGGGCGACATCGATCCCGATATAGTGCACAGAGGGGACAGCACCAAATACTGGGCGAATCTTCCTGCAACCTTTGAGGCAAGACACAAGCGCAAAGACGGAACAACCTTCCCCGTCGAAATACGACTGGGCCCCATTGAGTACGGGGAAACGAAGGTTATATTGGCCATAGTACGTGATATCACAGACCGCAAGATGGCGGAGAAAGCCTTGGAGGAAAGCGAGGAACGGTTCAGGACCGCTTTCCAAACCAGCCCTGATGCGGTAAGTATCAATCGCCTCAGTGACGGACTGTATGTGGACGTGAACGACGGTTTTACCGAACTCTCCGGATTCACGAGAGAGGAAGTGATCGGAAATTCCTCTTTGGCGATCAACATCTGGAATGACCCGACCGATAGAGACCGCTTGGTAGCCGGATTAAGGGCGCTCGGACATGTGAATAACCTTGAAGCCCAATTTTGCCGGAAAGACGGCGGGGTTCGCACCGGACTTCTGTCGGCACGCATTATGGACCTTAATGGAGAGCCTCATATTCTCTCGGTCACGAGAGACGTACACGATTGGGAAAAAACTCAGC
>DATHCX010000058.1:0-10548 GCA_035319325.1 Desulfomonilaceae bacterium | reverse complement strand
GGTGCAGGCAACTTGAACGTCTGCCTCTCGCTTCCCGGCGAGATCGCGGTCAACGCCGACCGAATGGCTCACATCGTGCCTCGCCTTTCAGGCGTCGTGAGGGAAGTGAAAAAGAATCTGCGGGATTTCGTCAAGGAAGGCGAAGTGATGGCGGTCATTGACAGCCGCGAATTGGCTGAAGCCAAAGCAAAATATCTCGCCGCAGTCCAGCGATTGGAGCTGGCTCAGTCGAATTTCGACCGTTATGAGAGTCTGTGGAAAAAAGAAGCGATTGCGGAGAAGCAGTATCTGGAAGTGAAGACCGCGCTCATCGAGGCACTGGTTGAAATGCAGTCCTCGGCACACAAACTCCACGCGATGGGCTTCTCGGAGGAGTACGTGAATCAGCTCCCGGGGAAGCCTCGAACTTCGCTCACCCGATACGAAATTGTTGCGCCTTTTGACGGAGTGGTCATTAGTAAGCATATCACCCTGGGCGAAATGCTCAAAGAGGATGCGGACGCTTTCATTATGGCGGACCTGAGCACGGTGTGGGTAAATCTCAGCGTATATCAGAAAGATCTACCGTTCGTACAGGAAGGGCAGAGGGTAACTATTTCAGGGATATCGGGCCATCCCGATTGTCAGGGTGTTATTGCTTATGTCGAACCGGTTGCAGGGGAAAAGACCCGGGCTGCCATAGCCAGAGTCGTTCTGCCGAACCCGGAAGAAAAACTCCGACCAGGATTGTTCGTCACGGCAGCGGTTACTGTCGAAAGCGCCGACATTCCCCTGATGATTCCAAAAGCGGCAATACAGACCATCGAAGGTCAGAGCACTGTTTTCGTTGCAACGGATAAGGGATTCGAGGCGCGGGCTGCGAAAACCGGCCGTTCGAATGCTTCTCATGTCGAAATCTTGGCTGGCCTGGCTCCCGGGGAACGATACGCGTCCAATGGTTCGTTCGTGTTCAAGGCCCACCTTGAAAAAGGCAAAGCGGCACACCACGATCACTAAATTTTCCAAGAGGAACCGGCTGGGAAACCTCTTATACGGATTCGCTTTTTTACAGGTAACTCGATTCTGGGCACAGGCTGGGGGCACTCCTTCGCTGCGGACGACGCAGAGCCGTCTCATCACTTCGCTCAAGAGAGCCCCCAGCCCTGCAATCTCATAAATCGTATTGGGAATGCGTATTACCTGTTCGACAAAAATGAGAGCCTTGCGCTTTGTGGGCCGCTCACGCGCTCAAGCTTTCAGGTGTCGTGCTCCGTGCACGCCCCGCGACGTGAATTTCGTTTTGGGGAGACATGTTGCACGCGTTCGAACGGTTGAAACGAGGTTAACCTTGCCTGTGAATCGATCATACATCTCACAAAGGGATTCTCAAAAGTAATGTCGGTTTTGATTACGCCAAAGGATGCGAAGACTGTCATTGCGAGGGCGAAGCCCGAAGCAATCTCCAACCGGCCAAAACAGAGATTGCTTCGTCGTTCCACTCCTCGCAATGACATGATTGGATCGTGCGAATGCGGGCGAGAGTCATGAACGAATCCGACAGAATTTTCGAGAACTGCAATAAAGGGCTCACAATGCTTGAACGAATTCTGAGATTTTCCATTGAGCACCGCTATTTTATTCTCCTGGCAGGCATGGCTTTAGCCGCACTCGGTGTTCATTCGCTGCAGCGCCTTCCCATTGACGCGGTTCCTGATATCACACCCAACCAGGTCCAGATCAACACCGAACTGGCCGGGTTCTCCCCTCTCGAGATGGAAAAACAAGTGACCTATCCCGTGGAGAACGCTCTGGCCGGTATTGCGGGGTTGACGTATACGCGATCGCTTTCGAGGAACGAGTTTTCTCAGGTCACTGCAGTGTTCCGGGATGACGTGAATATCTACTTTGCCCGGCAGCAGGTGAATGAACGGCTCGTGGAAGCTCGCAGGAACATCCCCATGGGCGCTGAACCGAAAATGGGGCCCATCAGTACAGGGCTTGGAGAGGTTTACGTCTGGACAGTTGATTTTGCCACCCCGGAAAAACCACAGCCGGCCGAGAACGGTTCCCCCGGGTTTCAGGCGGACGGGTCTTACCTTACCCCTGAGGGACAGCGGCTCACCACTGACCTCGAGAAAGCTGCCTATCTCAGGACGGTTCAGGACTGGATCATCCGACCGCAGCTCAAGAATCTGGAAGGGCTGGCTGACGTGGACACCATCGGCGGTTACGTGAAGAAATATCACGTCCAAGTGGAGCCCATGAAGTTGTTTTCGTACGGTTTGACTTTCCAGGATCTCGTGGAGGCCATCAAACGTAATAATCTGAGCGCTGGCGGCGGATATGTCGAGGACAGGGGCGAAACATACGTGGTGCGGTCCGAGGGACGAATAGCCAACGAGGATCAGATCGCCAGAATTGTCATAACCACCCGAGGGGGCACCCCTGTGCACGTCCATGATGTGGCGGAGGTGGCAATAGGGAAGGAACTGCGGACTGGCAGCGCTAGCGCCAACGGGTCCGAAGTTGTCGCGGGGACTGCTCTCATGCTCATCGGTTCCAACAGCAGGACAGTCGCCGCTGCTGTTGACGCCAAGATCAAAGAGATCGCCAGGACGCTTCCTCCAGACATCCGAATCAATCCCATCCTCAACAGAACCAAACTGGTGGACGCCACCATCGAGACGGTGAAATGGAATCTCGTGGAAGGCGCAGCGCTCGTGATTATCGTGTTATTCGTGTTGCTGGGAAACTTTCGCGCGGCGTTCATCGCGACACTCGCAATACCGCTATCCATGCTCATAGCCGCAACCGGCATGGTACACTGGAAAATCAGTGGGACTCTCATGAGCCTGGGAGCAATAGATTTCGGACTCATAGTGGACGGAGCGATCATCATCGTTGAAAACTGCCTCCGGCGTCTGGCAGAAAGGCAATCGCAACTCGGCCGCGGCCTCACATCATCCGAACGTCTGGACGAGGTTACTCGTTCGGCTGCGGAAGTGATCAAACCCTCGGTTTTCGGGCAAGCCATCATCATAATGGTGTACTTTCCGGTTCTCGCTCTCACCGGGGTGGAAGGCAAAATGTTTCACCCTATGGCAATGACGGTGATATTCGCTCTCATAGCGGCATTCATTTTGTCCGTCACGTTTGTTCCCGCGCTGGTGGCCATATTGATCAGGAGTAAGGTTGCCGAAAAGAAAAACCCCGTGATTGCCCTTGCGGAACGCGTGTACGAGCCGTGTCTCGCGACTGCACTTGAGAAAAGCCATGCTGTCGTGATCGGGGCTTTTTTGGTGTTCGTTGCATCGTTGTTGCTTTCTACCCGCTTGGGGCAGGAATTCGTGCCCACCCTCGATGAAAAAGACCTCGCAATCCAAGCCATGCGTATTCCGAGCACGAGTCTGACCCAGTCCACCGAAATGCAATTCCAGATCGAGAGGACTCTAAAGCAGTTTCCCCAAGTCGCTTGCGTGCTGTCGAAGACCGGAACTGCGGAGGTAGCGTCTGATCCGATGCCCCCCTGCACATCCGATACGTTCATCATATTGAAGCCCCAGGACCAATGGCCGAATCCCAAGCTCGCGAAAAGTGAGCTGGTTGCCTCCATGGAATCTGCGCTGGAAAGGCTACCCGGAAATAATTACGAATTCGGACAACCTATACAGATGCGGACTAATTGCATCATTGCGGGTGTTTCCAGCGACGTCGCGATCAAAGTGTACGGCGACAGATTCGAATTGATGAGGCAAACCGCGGAGTCCGTCGCTGCCGCTATCCGAAAGATTCGGGGCGCGGCGGACGTTGCGGTGGAACAAACTACCGGTTTACCCGTCATGGACGTAAAAATTGACAGGGTTGCCATCTCCCGTTACGGCTTGGCCGTTTCAGACGTCCAGGAAGCGGTTGCCATCGCTGTGGGAGGAAGAGAAGCCGGCCTCGTTTTCGAGGGAGACCGAAGATACGATATTCTGGTGCGTTTACCGGAACATCTGCGCAACAACATTGCCGTGATGGAAAACCTGCCCGTGCTTCTTCCCGTCCAGGAGGAAGCCAGACATGTCGCTTCTACCGTGTCCCACTGGAAACCGAACAAGGAGCCCGAAGGGAGATCTTTTATTCCTCTGCGGGAAATTGCTTCCATCGAAGTGAACGAAGGCTTGAACCAGATCAGCAGGGAAAACGGCAAACGGCGGGTCGTGGTCCAGGCAAACGTCCGAGGACGCGATCTCGGCTCGTTTGTGACGGAAGCTCAGAAAGTGGTCGATCAAAAGGTGAAACTTCCGCCCGGCCAGTGGCTGGTGTGGGGCGGGCAGTTCGAGAACCTCCTGGCAGCACGGCAGCGCCTGAGCCTCATTGTGCCGGTTTGCCTTTTTCTCATCTTTCTCTTGCTGTTCAGTGCGCTCAATTCGGTCAGACATGCACTCCTGGTCTTCAGCGGCGTTCCGCTGGCCTTGACGGGCGGCATCGTGTCGCTGTGGCTGCGGGGAATGCCTTTTTCCATATCGGCTGCAGTGGGATTCATTGCTTTGTCCGGAGTAGCGGTGCTCAACAGTCTCGTGATGGTGAGCTTCATCAATGAGCTTCGCAAGAAGGGGGAGCCCGTGGGTCAGGCCATTTTCAAAGGCTCTCTGAACCGATTGCGCCCTGTTCTCCTGACTGCTCTCGTGGCTTCGCTGGGTTTCGTGCCCATGGCAATTTCCACAGGCACTGGAGCTGAAGTGCAGCGCCCCCTCGCCACGGTGGTCATCGGTGGACTCGTCTCCAGCACGGCTTTGACCTTGCTCGTGCTGCCGGCGCTGTATCGCATCTTCGAAAGAGATGTGACGCGAGAACAGGAGTCGTAGCAAGTCCTGCGCCCCACGCGTTGTCACTGTGCGCGGCCGTAATTGGTGTGGAAACAACACACGCTGCATTACAGGTATTTATTCGGTTACGGATGGGGGAACGTCTGTCATTGCGAGCGCAGCGAAGCAATCTCTGCACTTAACTATCGAGATTGCTTCGTCGTTTCACTCCTCGCAATGACATGGAAACAATGGTTCCCCCGTGAGACTGAATGATTACCACTGCAGAACAGAACTGCTTGACACGCGGGACAACAGCCGCCTAACATACAAATAATGTGACCGGGCCACGACAATTTGTCGTAGCATTTGATGAAACGCGAGGCCCAATTGTGACGATAGAGAGCAAATCTGTATGTTTTGCAACGGTGGAATCATACCAATTCGCTTTGATACAAATGACAGGGCGGCATCCCGCGGGACTGCTACCGTTGTTTTGCGACGGCGTTGCTGTCGGCCCAGTGTGAGCCTGATTATGCGTTTGAACGCGAAGTGGCATACAGCACCTGAAAATTGGTAATGCGGCAGACGTGAACTGACAAGACACAAGAGCCGCGCACCTTGCTTTTCCGGTTATTTTCACAGACTCACTGCACGGAGGCGTAAGCTTGGATTCGGATCGCAAGACGGCTGCTGTTCCGAATAAAAGTCTAAAGTTTTGTGATACTTGCACCTCGACTACCATTCGTTCCGGAGGAACAACGAAATGAAGCACGGGAAGCTCGTTCGGGTTGTTGCTTTTTTATTCGGGATTATCCTCGTTAGCGGCTCGTATTTTTCATTTGTGTGGGCTGAGAATCAGGCTACTCGCCAGCCGAGCCAGCCCCGGGGCAACCAAATCGGGGAGATTCGGCAAATTCAGGGCACCGTTGTATTGAGACACGCAGGGGAGTCCCGGTTTCAACCGGTTACGCAAAACACACCAATTCTCCTTGAAGATACCGTAGGCACCGATCGGAACTCGAAAGCCTGGTGCGTATTGAGTTCAGGGCCTCGGGGTTCAGCGGATGAAGCCCACTGTTCCCTGGGTGAAAACTCCTCGCTGGAGTTCATGCGTTTCGATCGGCAAGGCCCGTCGTCCGTTTTTTCCGGAGGCCAGGGCCAAGGGATTGTCCGATACATAAAGAATTTGTCTCAAACGAATCCCCCTTCTTCGTTTTCAATTGCCACGCCCACGGCATCAATTGAAGTACTGCCTTCCGAAAGACCGGCCGATTTCGTGGTGGAAGTGGTGAATGAGAACGTTACCGTCGTCTACGGAATCTGGGGCGCTGTGAAGGTGAGGAGCATCTCCGAAGAATTCACCCAGGAGCGTGTCGTCAGATCATGCCAAAAAGTCACTGTTGAACGGAATAAGGAGCCCTCACCGGTAACCGGAGTTTCGCCGGACGTGTTGCTGCAACTGATAAAAAGGACCACGATTCCCAACACGTTGCCGGAGGACGTTCCCACATGCAGACCCGACCAACAAGAACCCCCATACGTCGAGGGGCCTCCCGTATCCGGCTGTCCATGCCCGCCGGGCGAGGAGATGGTAGGCGACAACTGCCAGCCCTGCCCGAGATGGAGACCTTACGACCCGAACTCCTGCGGATGTGTGTCACGGTGCAGGTACGACAATCATTGCCGCCGATGCGAACATTGCCGAGGCGGTCGATGCGTTCCGATCACGTGTGGGCCGGGGGAATGGTTGGATCGTGAAACGTGCCAGTGCCGGACTCGGTGTTCTCGTACCGAATCCTGCCCCCCCGGTTATTGGTTTAACCCCAAGACCTGCAGATGCGAAAGACGTTGCGATATCCGGGAGTGTCCGCAGGGCCAGTGGTTGGACGTCGAACGCTGCCGCTGCGTGAAAGAGCCATGCCACAGAACGTGTCCTCCGGGCCAAAAGCTGGATCCGAGAACCTGCACGTGCGAATCGAAATGCAACAAGACGTGCCCGCCGAACGAATGGCTCAACTACAAGACCTGCGAATGCGAGCCAAGGTGCCGGAGACACTGTCCGGCCGGGCAACGGTTGAATCGCGAAACGTGCACCTGTGAACCAGGGCCCGAATGCAAACGGAAATGCCCTCAAGGCCAAAGACTCGATCGTGAAACATGCACGTGCGTGGCTGAACCCACTATCATGAAAGAAAAACAAGGATGCAGATCCGATGCCGATTGCGGACCGGGCATGTCGTGTCGGCAGGGAAAGTGCGTATCGGGTGGGGAAAGAATACAACGCCAACAGCCCGAGCCCAAGCATAAGAAGGAAATTCCGAAACAGATGCTTGAACCCACTCAGCCTGCCGGGCCGACACCTCCCCCCGGTAGACAATTACAGGAGGTACCCCGGCAAGTGTTGCCCGGTCGTCAGGCCCAGTAAGAATAAAGGGGTACATTTGGGAATAACCGGCTCAGATAGCAGACTATACGGCTTTGTGGGCGCGAAAAGTGGAAACGAGCTCCGCAAGGCAGCCGCTTAATGAACAAGGAGGACAACATGAAGTACGGCACAAACGGAAGCGGTGGGCGTGCAATAGTGTGTGTGGTGGCCCTTGCAGCACTGTGCTTCTTCTGTGTGACGGCGATGACTGCACACGCGCAACAACCCGCTTCACCATCGAAACAACAGCCCGGCGCTCAGGAGAAAGCCAAGTCTCAGGTTCCTGCAAAAGCAGCCCAACCACAACCTGTCGAACAGGCTGCCGGCACGGATCAGAAAGGAGATGACTACGCTGCGTGTTCACCCGTGTTCCCCGGCGAGCAAATAGCCGAAATGATGAATTTTGTGGCCGTCCTATCCGCTGATTTGCCCGGCAAACTCAGACCCATAGTGCTGAAATGCGACTTTGCGGTCAACAGCCAGATTCTCGGTTTCCTGGAGAATCTGCAGGAGGAGATAGCTGACGCTGAATTTCAAAACGAGGATCAGGAAAAGAATTTTCTGGCAGAAAAAGCAAAAGAAGTGGAAATTCAGCTCGCTTTGGTCCAGAAACCAGTGAACGAGTCTGAGATAAAAAAACTCGTTGGAGATATTTTTGAATTCAGACAAAAAAGTATGCGAAATCACGCTGCTGATTTGGAGAAGGAAGCCGCTGATCTCAAAAAACGTGTTGAGGAACGTGAAAAGCTGAAGGACCAAATCGTCGAAAAGAAAGCCAAGGAAATTTCGGCGGAAGCACCCCAGACGGCCGGTGCCGGCCCGTCAGCCGACGACAAATTGTCGTGGGACTGAGTATGAGTCCACAGGAGTCAAGGTTGCCGGTATGACAAGAAGAGGAAGGAGGCAGGTCATGGATTACGATCCCGAGGAGAAAATGGAAAACCCGACTGAGACTGAGGAAACTGAACAAAAAGAAACCCGAAGAGAATTCTTCTCCGGTCTCGGGAAATGGTCGAAAATAGTAATCGGAGCAGCGTTGTTGGGAGAGCTGGTCCTGTCGAAAGATGCTGAATCCAAACAAGGCGGGTGGCATAACGGCGGGTGGCATAACGGCGGATGGCACAACGGAGGGTGGCATAACGGCGGATGGCACAACGGTGGGTGGCATAACGGTGGGTGGCGCAACAAATGGTACAATGGTGGATGGCGCAACAAATGGCATAACGGAGGATGGTACAATAGCGGATGGTATAATGGCGGATGGTCCAACTACTTCGGTGGCGACGGCGAAATGATGAAATATTAATCCATGTCCGTTGAATCGGCCGCACCGAACAGGGGACGGTCGTGAAACAAGCCTGATTCGCGCCCGGGGTGAAAGGAACCGTATCCCTGAACGCCCCGGGCGGAACCCAGGCAACACCACCTCTTGGTCCATTGTGTCATCAAAAAATGCGGCCGAATTACCGTACAACCGGACAGCCGAAACAACAAGCCCAATTGGCGCAATCCTAAACTGGTGAGCCGTTTGTCATGCCCGTTTGCTACAACATACCTACGACTTTGCTGCATGATTTCCGAACCGAGCATGTGGTGCTCAGATCGGACCAACCTGGCGAGCTCGCGGAGGCATTGAGGGATTTCCCGCCGGAGAACGTGCGCTTTGTGCAACTCTTGTCGCCGGACCGGGACACGGAAGCCCTCCAGCGGGTCGAAGCCCCCGTTTGCATCGATCTCGTGGTGGACGATCCGCAGGAATTTGCACTTCTGTATAGGCGTACAGAGCTTTTCAGGACGCACCCGGTACGGGTGACGGCAACTGCTGTGCCGGGATTCACGAAAACCGTTCGGCTTGCCATGTCACTTGGTCTGCCCGTGAAATTGGACGTGACCCACCCTGATCGCTACATTACGGATGAACTGCTCGCTCTCTTGGATAACTATCTGCATCACACTACAGTGTCTCAGCCCATCGAGTTCTTCCATGGAATCCTCATGTCGCTTTATTCGGGGAACGCGACAACTCTGTGGAAAATCCAGGAAGAGGACCCCGCCGAATTCTTATTTGTTCGCGATTCCGGCGAAATAGCGCTGTCGAGACGACTTCCCGTGTCCCTCGAATCCGACGCGGCTCCGAATTTTGTGAATCACCTGAGAACGAAGTTGATATCCGGACAAAACGAATGCAGCGCATGCAGATTTTTTTCTTGTTGCGCAGGATACTTCAAACTGCCTGACGAGACGTACAGGTGTGATCACGTTCTCGAGGTATTTTCAGTCATTGAGAATGCAGCCGCAGAATTACGAAAGGACTACGCGGCATACGCCGAGTCAGAGACGGAATCCCCCACATGAGAGGATTTTCACTGATCTTCCTTCCTACGCTGAAATGCAATGCCGCGTGCGAGTATTGCTTTGAAGAAAAATCCTCGGCCACAATGTCTCTGGATGACTTCGGGATAATCCTTGCAAAAATAATGGACTATATGAACGTGACCGAAATCCCTGAGCTCAGAATTTACTGGCAGGGCGGCGAAATTTTGACCATGGAGCCGGATTGGTTCATGCGGGCTTTGGACGTGATTCGGAGTTTGGCGCACCGCAACAATAAGAGAGTGTTCAATGAGCTTCAGACAAACTTGATCGGGTATGGCAAGAGATGGAATAGAGTGATCCGTGAAATGTTTTCCAATGAAGTGGGATCATCGCTGGACTTCCCGAATCTGTACAGAAAGACTCCAGGGGGTTCTCCTGCGGATTACAACGATCTTTGGCTGAGACGGTACCGGGAAGCCAGGGCTCATGGCATACACATAGGCGTCATTTCGCTACCCAACGAAGAATCCTTCAGAATAGGGGCACAACCGTTCTATTCCTATTACACGAACAAAGTCGGATTGAACGGTTTCCAGTTGAACACCCCTTTTCCTGGTGGCCCATCACAATCCTCCGAGATCCAGTTCGCATTGAATTGCGAAGATTACATCCGGTTTTCCTTGGACCTCATCGACATATGGATTGAGGACGGCTATGACAGCGGGATAGGAATCTCGCCTTTCGACGGGCTGCTCGACTACTTCAAGACCGGGGATTCCGGAGGACTGCTGTGTGGCATGCGCGGTGATTGCAGCAGAGATTTTTTCTGTATCGATCCCGAGGGCAACGTGTCCCAGTGTGATTGCTGGGTGACCAGTTATCCGCGGTTTCGCTTCGGGAACATCTTCCGGGACCGTGATCTGCAAGCGATCATGAACAGTCCGCAACGCCGCATGTTCGGAGAGCGTCCCGTAAAACTCATCGAGAATTCGGACTGCATAGAATGCGCATATCTCTCGGCCTGTCACGGGGGTT
>DATHCX010000057.1:0-37637 GCA_035319325.1 Desulfomonilaceae bacterium | reverse complement strand
TCGGTTGGAGATTGCTTCGGGCTTTGCCCTCGCAATGACAATCTTCCAATCTTTTCGAGCAATCAAAACCGACAGTACTCTTGAGAATCCCTATAGTCCCTGAAATTCGCTGGAGGTGGTGGACGAGGATGTTATGGAATGCTTGACTCGAGCCTGTAGTAAAAATAGATCGTAGTGGTAGAAATCAGCAGGTGATTCGCTATGTCCATTAGCGAACTGCACGGTCTCCAGGATGAGCCCGAGACGCTTGCACCAGGAGTTTCTCTATTTTGGTCCTTTAGTTTTTCAGCCGGTGATCCCCGGGTACCGCCTTGCCTGGTACTATCCAGCCTAGGGGGTCTTCTCACCTTCGTACACCGGAAGACCTTCCTCAATCCAAGCCCCGCTGCCTCCTTCAAGGTTCCGGGCCTTGTTGATGCCCTTGCGTTCGAGTATGCCCGTGGCCATACTGGATCGATACGCCGAGCTACACACGAGCACCACGGGCTGATCCGGATCAAGCTTTGAGGAGAGCTCTGCCAGACGAGCCAGGGGCAAATTCAGGACCGTACCTATGCGCAATGCCATCCACTCCGCGGGGAGGCGGACATCAATCACGAGCGGGGCCTCTCCCTTCTGCATAAGCGCATACAGGTCCCGCGGTGAGATGGGATTCCCCACCTTGACAGGAAGTTCTTCGTGCTTCCATGAATCCAGCGTCAAAACGTCGCCGCCGTAACCTACTCGATGGAGTCGATAACGGGCTTCTTTCAGCAAGTCCGCATCGCCCACCAGAATCATTCTGGATCCCCACGGCACCATGGTGCCCACCCAGTTTTCGAGTCTCCCTCGTGCGGCTATATTGACGGAATTGGGAATATGACCCTGCGCATAGGCCCCGGAGTCTCTGATGTCCACCAGGTAATATTTTTCCGGGTCTGTCAGGTCAGCAGACGCCTTGATCTCGGCAGGCATGGGAGCGTCCCAATCGACAGGCGGCGGTCCCTCCCGGTTCATCTTTGCATTATATTGAAAGTATTGCGGCGCGTCGGGAAGGCCTTGGAGAACGAGCGCGACAAACTCCCCTTCGCTTCTTGCCTTGAGATACGGATTGGATGCCTTTTCCTGACCGATAGTCGATTTTGGTTCGTCACTGAGGCGGGCGCCACACAGGGATCCTGCTCCGTGGGCGGGAAAAATCATCACATTGTCCGGGAGCTTGGAGAGCTTGTCGGACCATGAATGATACATCGCAGATGCCAGCCAGGCCGCGGGGACGGTTCCCTCCATAAGATCCGGCCTGCCCACGCTCCCTACGAAGAGCACGTCGCCCGTGAAAAGAAGTTCCGGTTTGTCCGGGTTGTCGCCGGAGTAGACAGCGCAGCATTGCCCGTCGGGCGTGTGTCCGGGCGTATCCATGAATTTCAGTGTGGCTTTTCCGATTTTAACGACGGACTTCTCATCCACTGCCTCGATGGTGTACTTGGCGCCGGAGTTGTGGCTCTGGTAAATCGGTACGTCCAGAGCCCTCTTGATTTCCGTGTGCCCCGCTACGAAATCCGCATGGGAATGTGTCAGATAAGCCCCGGTGATTCTTACACCTTCTTTCCTGGCAGTTTCCAGATAAAACGAAATGTCCCGGACCGGATCCACCAGCAGAGCTTCCCCGTCACTGATCAGAAGGTACGAGTATACGGAGAGAACGGGCAGTTTGAACTGGATTACTCTAAAGCCCGGAAAGGAGTAGGTGTCCAGGATTCTGTAGGTGGACGAGTCCGATCCGTGTGCAGCGGATTCCGAGTCTTTGATCTCGGCTCCCACAGCTATTTGTGCAATTCCAAGAGACAGGCAGAAAGCCAAAAGAAATGCTTTTTTCATGGGATGCCTCATCGTCGATGATTCGGGGTTCTTATCCCCTGTTTGAAACTGACGGGGACGATACGCGATTGACACCAGCGCACTGTACTTTCGAGGAGGCATCAGGTCAAGCTTCTACGAAACCGGTGCGTATCCATTTGTTCGGTCACGGGTGGAAGATGGCTGTCATTGCGAGCGAAGCGAAGCAATCTCTGCCCTTGTACATCGAGATTGCTTCGTCGCGTCGCTCCTCGCAATGACACTGATTCGCGTGCCGACCAAGTCGGTGATTCGAAAGCTATTTGCTGGACACCAAACCAGAATCTCCTTTCACGCGAGAAGAAGGCTCGTTCATGTCCTTTGCGCATTTCGACCGACCCGGCCCTTTCTGGACCGACTTCAGGTGAGGAGCCGCTCCACGATTGACCCAAACCTGGTGACGGCGTATGTTTAAGAAATAGTTGAACGCACCAACCACCTGAGATACGTCAATCGGACTGGAGGAGTCAGTGAAGGAAATCAAGAACGTGGCTGTCCTTGGAGCAGGAGCGATGGGGGCTGCCTACGCCTCGAGGTTTTTCGATGCGCCCGCATTCTCCACCGTAATTGTAGTGCGGGACCCACGCTATGATCGACTGCGAGCAGAAGGTTTTCTGGTCAATGGGAAACACTATTCAATTCCGGTCGTTCACCCTGATGCGGCGTCACGGCCCGCGGATCTCATCATCGTCGCTCTGAAGAACCACAACCTTCCGGAAGCGATCGATGATTTGAAAAACGTGGTCGGCGACGAGACTACGCTCATCTCCGTAATGAATGGGCTTGATAGCGAAGACCATCTTGGTTCCGCATATGGCATGGACAAGGTGCTCTATGCAGTTGCCGTCGGAATAGACGCGGTTCGAGACGGAAACTCAGTCACCTACACCAATCCCGGGAAAGTCCTGTTTGGTGAGGCTGACAATTCCCATCCGAGCGAACGAGTCCGCCGCGTGCAGGAAGCATTTGAACGGGCGGGAGTCGCGTATGAAACGCCCACCGACATGATGCGCGTGCTGTGGTGGAAGTTCATGGTCAACGTGGGGGTGAACCAGGCCTCTGCAGTGATACGCGCGCCATACGGAGTCTTTCAATCTTCGCCGGACGCGCAGGCACTGATGGAATCGCTGATGCGTGAAGTCATCGTGCTGGCACAACGCATTGGGGTGAGCCTAGGGGAGCAGGATCTCGATGGATGGTATGCCGTACTGAAAACCCTATCTGCCGAAGGCAAGACTTCGATGTTGCAGGATATTGAGGCAGGCCGCAAGACCGAGGTCGAGGTTTTTGCCGGAAAGGTGGTAGAGTTGGGCAAGCGTCACGGCATCCCCACCCCCGTAAACCAAACCCTGTTGAGCATTGTTAACGTTTTGGAGCATTATCGAGCCTGAGACCGATGCGCTTTCAGCCAAGCAAGATTGGGGCCCTTTGTAAAGAGTGTCGCGCCCAAGTCCCTAATAGGGATTCTCAAAAGTAATGGTCCTTTTGATTACGCGAAAAGATTGAAAGATTGTCATTGCGAGGGCAAAGCCCGAAGCAATCTCCAATTGACCGAAACCGGGATTGCTTCGTCGCTCCGCTCCTCGCAATGACATGATTGGACCACCGGCATGCGGGCCAGCATTATGAGAAAATCCGACACAATTTTCGAGAACCACTATATTTGAAGGCACAGTGGCATGAGATGTTTTACCGGACCAGGTATGCGATAATACAAGGTTGTTAACCTAAGGTCATTGTCGTGTTTGCAACTCTATCCTTACGGCTTGGCAGCGGCACTCTTTGTTGTTGAATCCGAAGCCCGCGAGAGAGTATCTTCGAAGCAACAAAGGAGATTACATGAGAACGTTGACCGCAGTGTTTCTGGCGTTTCTGGCGATAGTGTCGGGAAATCTCTTCTGTTCCAGTTGTCTGGCTCAGGATCCGGTAAAATGGTCGGCTCCCATGCAGCACTACCCGAATCAGTGGAATTCGACGGCTCCTCCTCCCAACTATTACGGGAACCAGTACGGATACCAGGACCCGTATGCAAACTACTGGTACGGATACGGCGGATATCGCAATTCGGGACCTCCGCAGCCCGGGTTTTCAGGGAACCCGTATCAGTACTATTACGGGCAGTGATGTTCAAACCGGTTGAATCGCCTTTCATCGCACCCTTTGCCCGGAGCGCGTTATTATACCGTTCAAGGTCAGGCAGATTCCCGATGGGGTGCCGGGTTTTCCAGACGCGGCACCCGAAGCTGCGGTCTGCGCCATGCCCCGTCCCGCCGGTTACGATGCTTCGGAATCCCAGTTCTCCAAACCGGTTTTCACAGCCTCCAGTATCGACGAAAGCTCCACCAGGACGGTCTCTTTTGTGCGCCTGTTCCGCAACTCCGCCTTTCCTTCGGCAAGGGCCTTCTTGCCCACGGTGATCCTGAAGGGTATGCCTATCAGGTCTGCATCCTTGAATTTGACTCCAGGACGCTCGTCCCTGTCGTCCAGGAGCGCATCGATGCCGCCATCCCACAAGTCGCGGTAAATTTTTTCCGCTGTTTCGTCTACTTCGGCGTTCTTAGCGCCCACCGGAGTCACGACGACGCGAAAAGGAGCCAGGGGAGGCGGAAAAATGATGCCATCCTGGTCGTGATTTTGTTCAATCGCGGCTGCAACGGTCCTGCTCACTCCGATTCCGTAGCATCCCATAATCATTGGACGCTCTTTACCGTCCGCGTCCAGAAACCGGGCATTCATTGCCTCGGAGTACTTGATGCCCAGCTTGAACACGTGTCCAACTTCTATCCCCCGAGAAAGGTGGAGCGTGCCTTCACAGCGGGGGCAAGGATCGCCTTCCGCTGCAGACCGGAAATCGCTGTAATGGTCAACTGTGAAGTCTCTCGCAGGGCTCACCTCCACGAGATGCGCATCCCTCTCGTTAGCCCCCACTACGGCTGAACCCATGGATCTGATTGCGTAATCCGCCAAAATTTTCACCTTGCCCAATCCTACGGGTCCAGAGAATCCCAGCGGCCCGCCCGTGACCGCTTCTATCGTGCGTTCGTCAGCGAGTTCTATTTCTCCTGCGTTGACAAAATTCTTCACCTTCACCTCGTTCAGATCGTGGTCACCCCTGACGAGTACAGCCACAGGCCCGGTATCGGTCTTCAATATGAGCGTTTTTATGAGCGCGTGGGGCGGTACGTTTAGAAATCTGGACACATCCTCGATGGAACTCGCTCCCGGGGTGGCAACCTTTTTCGGCGTTCCCGCTGTCTCGGGAACATTTCCGGATGCCGGCCTGATCTCCGCTTTTTCCATGTTCGCGGCGTAATCGCAGGTGTCGCACGACACCACCGTATCTTCTCCCGTATCCGCCAATACCATGAACTCGTGCGAAAAACTGCCTCCGATGGGCCCGGAGTCAGCTTCCACTGCTCGAAACTTCAGGCCGCACCGGGCAAAGACCTTCCGGTACGCATCCCACATCGCCGCATACGACTGTTCGGCGCCTTCTTCAGTGGCATCGAAGGAGTAGCCATCCTTCATCATGAATTCTCTACCCCGCATGAGTCCGAATCTGGGGCGTATCTCATCGCGAAACTTCGTCTGTATCTGGTACAGATTCAACGGCAAATGCCGGTACGACCGTACGTCCCTGCGGACAAGGTCCGTGATTACTTCTTCATGCGTGGGGCCGAGGCAACACTCCCGCCCGTGACGGTCCTTGAAACGCAGCAATTCGCTTCCATACACATCCCATCTACCCGATTCCTCCCACAATTCCGCGGGCTGCACCATGGGCAGAAAGACCTCTTGCGCGCCGGCCGCGTTCATTTCCTCTCGCACTATTTGCTCCATTTTCCTCAGGGACCGGGAGCCGAGCGGCAGATATGAATATATGCCTGCGGTCAATTTTCGTATCATGCCAGCCCGAAGCATGAGCTTGTGGCTTATTACTTCCGCATCAGCGGGATCTTCTTTCAAGGTGGGCACCAGGAGCTTCGACATTCTCATGGAATCATCCTCATATGATTGAATACTTTAATTCCTCCAGGAGAATTACCCGATCCCGTCCGGAAGTCAATCACGTTGCGCACTTCCGGGCACGCTCGTTGCCGATGCTCTTGTTTTCGTGCGAATTGACGATAGAATGGGCGGAGATTTCGATCCAGGTCATCGTTCGTATCGCGGGCGACCGATTCAGCTTGTGCCATGCCGTCGTTAGATTTCAAAGAAATTCGTGAACGGGCAGAAAAAGCGAAGAAGCTTTCCTCGCCATGCAGACTGTGCCCGCGCGCGTGCGGAGTAGACCGGGTCGCGGGGGAACGCGGTTACTGCGGAGCAGGATCGCAGCCTTCAGTGGCCGCAGTGCTCCCGCACTTCGGTGAAGAACCCCCTCTCACCACGACGGGGGGAGCCGGAACCGTGTTTTTCACACGGTGCAATCTGCGATGCGTTTACTGTCAGAACCACCAGATCAGCCAAGGGTCCTTGGGAAGGGCCATCACGCCGGACGAACTCTCCATGCGGATGCTGGATCTCAAAGACAGGGGATGTTCCAACATAGAACCCGTCTCCCCCACTCATCATTTGCCCGGACTACTCGAAGCGCTCTCCCTCGCAATGGAACGCGGCTTGGACCTTCCTCTCGTTTACAACACCAAC
The DNA here is from genome assembly GCA_035319325.1 of Desulfomonilaceae bacterium. Lineage (GTDB taxonomy): Bacteria > Desulfobacterota > Desulfomonilia > Desulfomonilales > Desulfomonilaceae > DATHCX01. The sequence continues at coordinate 31,115 of DATHCX010000057.1, read as the reverse complement.
GGGTACGAGGCATCTGAGACGCTGGATCTTCTCGACGGAATAGTGGACGTGTACCTGCCCGACCTCAAATACGCCGCTGACCGGTATGCGTCACAGTACTCTGACGCGGAGGGGTATGTTGAAACTGCTCGGCGGGCCGTCCTCACGATGCACGGTCAAGTGGGAAATCTTGTCGTCGATCTCAATGGAAGGGCAATAAGGGGACTTATCCTGAGGCACTTGATACTTCCGGCAAACGTGTCGGGTACTGACGAAACGCTCGTCTGGATTCGTAAAAACCTGCCTCGATCAGTCACGATTTCTCTCATGGCGCAGTATGGTCCGCTTTACAAGGGGCCCCAATTTCCACCGCTTGACCGGAAAATTACCCTCGCAGAATACGACCGCGTGGTCGATCTCGCCTGGGACATGGGTTTGGAAAACGTGTTCGTACAGGACCTGGATTCTCACGAGCTCGGTGTTCCTGATTTCGGAAAAACCGTTCCTTTCGACTGGGACGAACCCGGCCCATAGCAAGCCCGATGCGCTTGCAAGTACAGTGTCACGGCACACGGTTCGCCGCGAACTTCGGAGATTTCTTGCTTCCGCAGCCCTTCCCTTTGCGCCGGAACTGTCGACTTTTTCACCTGAGCGAGCCAGGACGGAATTGACAACGAGATACCCGGGGGCTACTCTCTCCCCTGGTGTTGAACTTCTTGCATGAGGCTAGTCTGCAATTCCCTTCGGACCCCCGGACCGTTCCCTTCAGGAGGCCAATATGGAAACCAGGACCTTCGAATTGGAATTCGCAAAATTCATACAACGATTCCACGAGCAGATCAAAGAAGCGTTTTTGGAAGACACGTTCCACAAACGGGAAATTCTTGCGCATTATCGGCTTGGCAAGGCGATGCTCCAGGACCTTGCGGACAGCATCCTCTCTGAATTTGCAACCAATATAGACCGGAGAACCACTGTTGAAACCATAGCCGATCGGTACGTGCAGCTGGGAATCACGTGTTGTGAGAATGATCTGAGTTTTTCCGAAATGGTTAGAGTGCTGATACTTCTCAAGCGCCACATATGGCTATTTTTTCAAGAGAGTAATTTTGCGGGCCAACCTTTCGACGTCCGGTCCATCGTGGCTCTCAACAATCGCACCACGCTTTTCTTCGACCGGGCCATCTATTATTTCCTTGTGGGATTCGAACAAGCGGCGTCGGATGATGCCGGTGAACTGGAATCGCTCTACCAATCGTTTCTGAAGAAGGTCCAGCGCGATCTCGGACTCATGGGAGAAGATGAAAAAGCATAGGGTTTCGCACTGTGTTTTTTGATCGTGAGCGATTCGGCAGGGGGATGGTCACTGCTGAAACGCGGATTTCAGTGGGAAACGGATGTCTGAAACGAGTGCGGGGAAATCCTCGGCAAGGATTTCCCCGTGTGTGCTGCTCTATCTTTGGTTTACCAGACGCTACTGCACGACTTGCACGGTGTAACCGAACTTGTCCCCGTTTTCCTGCCTGTACTCCACTTTCACCTTTTCACCGACAGCAGGTCGCCGAAACGGTATAAACTTGGTCTTGAGTCCCACACGGATGCTCATGACTTCTGCAGCTTCGCCCTCTTCCATGACTCGAATGGACAGACTCTTGGGCGAAGATGCCACCACTTCGCCGCTGAGAGTCTTGAATTTCTTGTCCTCAGCCGAAGGAATGGATTCTTTGGGTTCTTCTTTCCCTTCGGGAGCGGTCTTCGCTACGGGCGCTTTGGTCTCCTTGCGCTCAGAAGGCTTCTTGCCCGTTATTTTCGGGGGCCTTGCACCTCCTTCCACGGGTTTCCCGGGAGACCAGTTCGGATTCGCGACATGTGAGGGTGCTTTGTTGGAGCAAATAGCCCGGGGAGACGGGCAAGGCTCGGCGGCTGCAGGAGCCTCTTCGCCGACGGTTCTGCACACTGCCGTGCTTGGTGGAGCCGGAGGATAACATTGAACCGAGGGAGGCAGTGGCGAAAGGCTTACAACCTTGGTGGCTTTCATGTAGCCGTCTTCCAGAATGAAATCCACGGCTACTCGCTCACCGATGCACGGTCGCCGGTTGGGAAGGTACTTCGTCCGCCAGCCGACATTGACCTCGGCGCACTGCGTGCCTGATTTTACGGTCATGCTGCGCCAGCCGTGGTCAAGGACCGTTCCTTTGAACGTGCAAATTCGATAAGCATCTACGGGAGCAACAGCCACGCAGGCAATAAGAACAGCCGCCAGTATCGGCACAACGAAGGCTGCAACGGAATACTTCCCAGACATGGGGGACCTCCTCACTGGGGGGGTAAGGGATTCGCTCGTCTAAGACGGTGCCCCGGTCATTTCCGAGGATCCGATAGCGTAAAGTGGTTAATACATAGTAGGTTAGATATAAAAAGTCAAGTCAATTGACAACTATTTTATTATTATTGCCAATATTCTTATTTTTTTCGGTTAGCCTTGCAGAAGACGGGCCCCCCTTGTCAACCTCGCTTCTGTGTGTTACCACCCTTATGAAGGAGGCTGTAATGGGAATGTTCAGCGAATCGGGATCCCAGGAAATAGATATTGTCAAAGAAATGGCCGAAGGACTCGGGAGCCAGGGTGCAAAAATCGAAGAATTGCTGGAAAAGGCTCATACGGCAGAAGACCGCGTCAACACTCTTCTGGCATGTTATCATGGCAATGGATCGTGCGATAGGATACCCGACGTGTCGAAGATAAATGATTCCATTCGTGAGTATAACAGGTATGTAGACAAAGCGGAGGACGCGCTGAGATGGCTCCTTATCCAGCGGGAAGCGTGCGGTTTCAGAACGCATCGAAACGTTAATTTTCACTATCCCATCCCGTCCAAGATGAAGCTGATCGCGCAATGAAAAGCAGAATCGTCCCGGTTCTTGTAGCAGTGGCGGTAGCCGCACTGGTGTGGAGTCCCAGTGGTGCAAAAACACGAAGCTCGGGAGAGAAAAAGGACGAGAAAGTGGTGTGGGTGGTTTTTTTCTCGTCTCATGATTGTCCCAGATGTGATAGCGTGAAGGACTTGATTGAAGGGATAAAGGCCAGCTACCCGGTTCGGGTGAAGACCTTCGATGTCGAAAAAGATAGCGATTATGCGCTCTTCCGGAATTTACAAGCCATCCATTCCAGCAAGCGATTTTCCGTCCCATTGATTCTGGTCGGCGAAACCATACTGATGGGCGAAGACGAGATCGCGGCCAAGCTGGACAAAACCGTACGAGACCTCGCCAAGGCCGGCGGCGCGGAAATCCCGTATCTCGGTCCTGCGCGATCTGCAGGAAAAGTAAACCAGTCCAAGAAATGCAACTGCAGTTCGGACCGTTCTGCCGGTCCGCCCGCCGCTTCCGACGCGTGGAAGGGAATTCGCAGCTTTTTCAGCCGGTTTTTTTAACACAAACGGCCCAGGCCACTCTAGTCCCCGGGCCAAGGTGTCCGGTTCGAGGTTTTTATGAAATCGCTTTGTTTAGCTTTGTTCTTGTTCTTGACACTTGCTTCCTGCACATGACCAGCTTCTGTTATCCGGAAGTATTCCGGTCCTGAATCATTCAATAAGACAGACGCTGCAGAACAACCCTGCCCGCCCGGTTCTCTTTTTTGCCCGGTGCCGAAGGGATCGGGTCGGTGAGTTTTTTCGGCCGATCGCGATGGGAATTGTTCGAGAACTCGACTCGAAAGAAGAATTCCGGCCCGATTCAGGCGGACAGACTTCTTGACAATCATCCGGTTTCAGGGTAATTTTAACAATTCATATGGGCCGTTAGCTCAACTGGTAGAGCAACTGACTCTTAATCAGTAGGTTTGGGGTTCGAGCCCCCGACGGCCCACCAAAGAAAACACCAGGTTAGCCTATTTTGGGCTGACCTGTTTTGTTCTGGGATAACTAAGGGATAAACAGTGCGGAAATCAATTCGGAAAGCGGAATCGTATCACGCCGTGGTTGAGCTGAGATTCACTAGTCCCGCTGGATTATCGACGGTCGGATCTAGGCCCCCCTCCCCCTCACAACTCGTTGATTCTCTTATATCGACGCGTTTTCAAATGCCTGAAATCGGGGAGGAACTTCTTGTAAGACGTTCCTCCCCGAACCCCACCTCAAGAACCTTTAGCACTCGCCGGCATCTGCATTTCCGCTGAGGAAATGCAGATGCCGGCGCATGATAGAAGTTTCTGGGAGGGGGTTTGGGCGGGACACTTTTTTCAAAGAGGTTCCACCCAATCTTACTTTTTTGAAAGCGCATCGTATTACGAGGCTTTCCTTGCCTTTGCTGTTGCTTTCCTCATTGACACCTGTCCTTTGAAAAATTTTTGTGCATATGCCACCAACAATCCCTCGCAGAGCCGCGCAGAATCGGTTCTGGTCCCTCCACCGGGTCAAGGCCGGGAATTGCCGTTTCAAGGTCGATGCGCTCTCAGATCCTGGGAAGATTTGGCGCATCAATGCGAGACATCCAGGCAGATGATAAATCCGGCGTCAGGCTTCGCAGGACGCGCGCTGTTCGACCTTTTCGAGCAATGCAGGGAGAAGCGCCACGGACTGGTGGTGCTCAAAATTTATGACAGAGGCATAATCGGTCCTCCGGGGGTAGGAGGGGAAGGAAGGAACTTTTTTTCATTTATTTATAGGGGTCCCAGAGAGAGTCCCACACGCGACTATTATTTTGGCCCGTGATAACGCCAAGGTCTACGGAACCCAAAAGGATCAACAAACGAGCCATTGCGCATCAAGAGTGGCCTGTGTGACAATACACACGAATACTCTCTGCTGGTGAGATACACACAAACCCGAGAGTCAGTTGAGACGGCAAGTACGGTTTCTCGTCCTTTCCTGGCTGCTCCGAAGCCACGGTTCATTTCCGAGCCCGAATTGTTTTCTTGCCGCAACATTCTCTAACGGCGAGTAGCGCTGACAGGCACATAATGACCGTCTTTGGTACGGACGACCCCCGCCACCTGACCGTCCGAATACACCTTTGCCGAAAAAGAGTGGCCTCCAGCGAGCGTTCCGCTTAGGTTGCCTTGATTAATGTTCCCGACAAATTGGTAACTGGCCTTTCCTCCGGAAGAATTAGAAATATAAGCAACCCCCGAGATCGCGCTGCCATCCTGGTTCACGTGGGCTACGACCTTCGAACCCATTACTTCAGCTTCCCACGTGCCGGAAATATCCCTTTCCGCTGATCCGGCAGGGAGGCACATTATGAGAACAAGGATTATGGACTGTGCGAATTGCCTTGCCATTTAACATTCCTCCCGACCTGGAGTGGACATTGACACAGGAGTCATCCGGTGCCGAGACTGAAGTCCGAATGAGATTGCCTTTCAAGCTTCTCCTGCCAAAGCTAACTATGCACATGCCATCCGGTTTTTCCTTTAAACAAAGCGGGCATTTTTATGACGTCTACGGTCATGTCGCCGGTTTTCCTGAACAGTAAGGCACATGGATCTCTGCTGAGGGATTTCGGAAGCGTGCGAAATCGGTCCGACTTTATTTCCTTGATGAATCCCAGTACGTCATAGTCGAACTCCTCGATTCGATACGGGAGGCCATGTGCCTCGGAAGACCAGACATCGTGCCAGACCAGATCGAATTTCATGAGTTCGTGAATCGGGTGGTGCTCGAACTCCCGCTGTTTGAAAGCCTCCTTGATAAAGTCACAGACTGCGGACAACGCCGAACAAGTACCCGAATGATGATAAATATTCCCTGCAGGGAGTTCCAGTGACGGCAGGTGTTCCAAAAGCTTCTCAGGGAAGTGGAAACGGTCGTCTCTCGCCAGCATGAACGCTGTGTAACGCATGCAAATCAGGTTCACCATCAGATAGATTACCCGGACGAACGTTGTCCTATCCACGTGTTCGGTAGCATAGTGGTAGAGGGTGGAAAACACTCTCGGATACCGTCGGATAAGGTCGAGGTCGATAGGAGTTTTGGGGTGCAATGCAAAATCCGAGTGGTGCTCGTCGAGCGAAAGCGTATGACCATATTGCTCGAAAAGAGGGCTCCCTGGAAAGGGAACGAGCAGCCATAAGTCGATTATTGATATTTCTCGGTCACCTGCGAGATACAAGTCCATGATAAGCCGCATAGAGTCGGCTATGTCCTCCGGCGTTTCTTGTGGAAAGCCTGTGATAAAGCCGCTTGCCACCTCAATCCCGTTTGCGTAGGCCCGTCGAACCACCGGAACTGCTCTAGTGAGATCGAGTCTCTTGTTGAGTATTTCCTGCATGCGAGGCGAACCCGATTCAATGCCGAAATATATGCCTTTGCACCCGGCAGCAGCCATCCGGTCGAGCATTTCTTCGTCTACGGTATCTATCCTGGAAAAACAACTCCATTCGATACCCAATTCCTCTCTTTCCAGTTCATCGCACAGGTGAAGCAACCATTGCCGATTCAATGTCAACAGGTCGTGCTCGAATCTCAAACGAGTTTTCTTATGTTCTGCAACCAGATTTCTGACAATCGCCATGACATTGTCGACGGACCTCAGCCTAAACTTCCTTTCCGACATCCGGTTGGTAACACAGTACGCGCAATTAAATGGACACCCTCGTCCAATATCTATGGCCACGCAATCCACGAATCTCATGGAAGGAAATAAATTGTAGTCAGGCAGGGGAAGATCATCGAGATCCCGCACGGGGCCCCGGTACGGTGTCGTGATTACTTCGTCTCCATCGTGAAACGTGAGGCCCGAGATCTGTCTCAGAGAATGTGGATTATGGATGGACGACATAATGTCCGTTATCGTGTGATCGCATTCGCCTCGCACTACGATGTCGATCTGCGGAAAGGCACTGATGGTCTCCATATCGGTATAAGAAGCATGCACCCCACCGAAGATGATCTTGACCTCGGGTTTCCTTTTCCGAATGAGCTCGGCAAGTCTCACCAGATAGGAATACATATTGCACCAGGCAGAAAACCCTATGACATCGGGGGCCCGTGCCAGGATTTCTTCGAGGGCCTCAGGATACGTGGGATCGTCGGACACGGCATTTATGTCGAAGATCTCGGCATCGAATCCCTCGTTCCGAAGGATGGTAGCCAGAGAAAGAATTCCCAAAGGAATGTACGTACTCGGTCGGCCGTCTCGTATTACCGGATTGGAAATCAGTAAGATCTTCATGCTTTCCTCCGCCGGTGAGCAACGATTAGTGGCTCAGCGGAAAAATCCCTTTCCAGGAGGGTCAACAACTCCGGCATCATGTTCATGGACTTTGGTCTGGACAGAATACGCACAGGCACCTTCTCACAGATTTTTCCGCACTGGAGGAAATAAGATGACGGCCTGGAGTCGTGCACGAATCGAATCCAGTACGAATGACGAACAAGCTCGAAGAGAGCTTGGTGACTACTCATGGGCTCTATTCTCATTTCCGGACCTTCAGCGAGCACGTACACGCACCGAAGAGCGACTGGCGCAATGGAAAAGCCCTGGCGAGCGTCGTACGTGATTTTATCCTGCATGATGGAAGATTCCTCTTTGGTCCCATCATACCCGAAATGTTCAGCTGCCTCCGGTAAGAGATGACACCGCGGGTAACCCGGGTAGACAATCGGCACGTCCCCATCGGGGTTGATTACCGTAACATCGTCCGAGACCAAACCGTACCCCGCTGCATGCAAAGCAGTCGCAAGAACCGATTTGCCGGATCCGCTTATTCCCATGAAGGCCACTGCGCCTCTGTCCGTTGCGACACAACTTGCATGCAGAGTCACGTACCCTTTTTGGTGGAGCAGTACAGAAATGCCAGGACCCTGGGCAAGAAGCCCAAGCGCGGTATCGTCCAGGCCTTCACATGGCTCCCCGATAATCTCGCGACCGCGGCGAATGCGACACATTCCCAGTTTGTGGTAAAAGAAATAGGCTTCGTCGCCCTTGAATTGAATGCATATTTTGGAGCTTTTGGCTAGCGGCTCTAACGGTTCCACTTTCCCGTACTTCACCACAGCATCCATCGCGCTTTCCGCTTGAGGGAGATCCGGCAATGCAATGTCGCAGTGGATGCCGATACCATAGGCAAAATAGGAGTACATCTCGCAATTCTATCAGGAGCGCTGGTTCGGAGCTATGGTTTGCCCGTCATTGTTCGGTCCGCGACTTGTGTTCTCAGTGATCTTTTCAACAGAACCATGCACAATGAGTTCCGGCGTTACATACTTCTTCTTCGTTTGTTCCTCGACCGATGCTTGAGCTGGAAGGCTCTTATCATCCGGTTTCATGGATTCAACTCCTGGGAGATGTCACAGGGATCTTGACCTCTTTTCCTAAAGCAGTGTGAGCGTCTATCTGATTCAATAACATGAAATCTCTGACCCCGCAACCCTTCATGGGAAAAGAGCGAAGTGTGCCAGAGCCTTCGATCATGGTCCGAGACGGGATTGAGCCAACCACAACCCCAGCGAGGCAACTGACCAGAAATCGGACATGTTCACGTCCATGGGATTTGTGACAAATTTGTCATATGCGTCTCTCAGCAATTTCCAGTCCACGTAATCCGCGAGAGTGTCTGCGTTGCCCAGTATAGCTCGTTTAAGCAAATCCCGGTCCAATGCTTGCGCCCAGTAAATAAAGCTCGGCCTGAAATCCACCTTGTCAGTGCGCCATCGGATATCTTCCGGCAAGATTCCCGCCATTGCCAAGCGCAATACACGTCGCGGCCATCCTCCAGAAAGTTTCTGTTCCGCAGGGAGGGCGAGGCAAAATTCCATCAGCCTGGTGTCACGGAATGGGTGTCGTAACTCCAGGGAGTACCGCGACGAAAACTTGTTCAACGATTCCATCTGCTGAATCACCCCGCCCCATGTGAGAGAATAGAAGTGATCAAGCCTGGAACTCGTCAACGGTTCAAGCCGATACTCCTGTAGAGCGTGGAATCGTTCCTTCAGACCGATGCGCTCCGCGAAATCACGCCGAATAAGAGCTTCCCGGTGCCACGGGAATTTTCCTCGGTCGGTAAGCCATCGCCAGACGCTTCTCACACGGCCGGGGGTTTGCGGCCTGATCGCTTTCCGCCACCACAAGCCCCGACGTGGACACTGAAGACGGTCTGCCAGTGCGGCAATTTCCCGGGACAGAGTCGGCAATCTGCCCTGGCGCACAAGTTCGACCAAATAACCGTAACCATGACAAACGGTGGTGTCGCCGTCGATGCCGTCGAGACCTACTCGAATGTCCGACAGCGGTCCCAGGGATGTCAGGGCTTCGAACAGAGAGTTCGGCGCATCGAACGGGTCGTCATGGTCCCACTTCGCGCAGCCGATATAAGGAAGGGTTCCCGCAGTGTCTCCAGGAAAAAAATGAGGCGTAATACCTCCCTGAGAGATGACTGCATTTATGTAGGCTCGCTCGTCGCACTCCGGAACATTGTCGTAAATCATAGACAGAGTTGGGAGCGAACCCTTTCCCGTCTCTTTCAGCAGGTTTCTGGCCACACAGGTCACGGACGAAGAATCAAGCCCACCGCTGAGGGCGGAACATACCGGGTAGACGCTGCGGAGTCTGCATCGCACAGCTTCAGTGAAAAGATCGCGGAACGCCTCGGCATACTCCCGGTCTGAGCCAAGACGAATCTCCCGAGTTGGATCGAGGGACCAATAGCTTTTGATACGGTGAAAATCTTTTCCCACAGTAATGATATGGCCTGGAGGCAAGCGCCGTATCCGGTCATAGAAGGTGATCTCCTGATCGTCGTACATGCCGATCAGATAGTCAGCCACCATTGTCTCGTTGAGCCTGCGAGGAATTTCTTCCAGGGCCATGAGTCCCTTGATCTCCGAAGCAAATGCAAAGAAACTGGTGCAGAGATAATAATAAAAGGGTCTGTCTCCGGAGCCGTCCCTGGAACAAAAGACGATGTCTCTCAATTCGTCGCGCACACAAAAGACAAAGTCGCCTATGATTTTCTCAGAGCAACGTTCCCCCCATTTTTCGTACGCAGCCAATATGAGTCGGCTATCGGTGTTCCGGTTGTCGGAGCAGGGTTCAAGCCGAAGGGCCGAAACGAGGTCTTTTCGATTATCGACTCGGGCGTCTGCGGTTATAGCCAAACCGTGCGAGCAAAAAGGGAGTTCTTCGTGGAGGGATTCGGGTGTGGTAAAGAGCATCAGATGACCGAGACCTGTCGATCCACTTGTCCAGGTCGAATGTCGGTCCGGACCCCGATGCTTGAGAACTGCAAGCATTGTCTGAACTGATGAGGTATCTCCCGGGCGACCGTCACGGAAATATATTCCTACGATACCACTCAACTTGGGCCTCGCTGGAAACAAGGCAAGGCGTGAAAATCTTCTGAACCCGCGCCGCCGAGGATGACTTCGCCATTGTACTCCAACCAGGCATGAGCACTCAATCCAGCGCTTTCAGATGTGGCCACCCCGATCCTCACGAGCGTGCGGTAACCTTCTCGTTTCAGCATTACCTTGGCAGCCAGAGCCTGGGCAAGGCAATTCATCATCAGGGGCCAATACCAGCTGACAGCCAAGACAGCCCACACGATCCGATCCAATCGGGGGCGAGAGCACCGATTGGGATACGACATCCGGCGAGAAGGCCGGTCTACTGCTTCAAGCACTGCCTTGAAAGAGAACAGTCGCAATCCCAGCCAGATGCCCATTAGTACCATAGCGGAACGTGCAACAAGAATTCGATCGTCCCGGGACAGAGCCAGGAATCTCCTAAGCGCCCTCATTCCTTACCTCAATTAAATCTGCCTCGGCGAGTTTACGAAGAAGTCTCAGGAGATCGTCTCGACATTGTTCCGGCTCGACGTCGTACTCCTTCAGGAGAGCATCAAGTATCTGACCCACGGTCTTAGGTTCCGCCAGAAGATTCCATATGCTCGCTCCTCCGGAATTCAGACCGTAATAAAGTCCGGTACTCAGATTGAGGATCGCAACCTCTCCGTCGAAGTCGCGCGAGATTTGATCGCCTGCGGCTACCACTATTGAGGTTGGAGAGAAATCGTATTCCGGTGAAACTGACTTGCTTTTCAATGAAGACTCCGAAGAGAGGGATGTTTCGGCTCCTGCATTGCCAGGGCTCTCTTCAGTGTACACTCTATTTCACCATCGCCTACCCGGTCAAGCGCCATTATACGTGGTAGCTCATTTGGAGATGGATGAGCGTTCAACTGATACCGGTGGAGCGATAGCAGAGGAAGACATTCGCGGCAGACAGAAGCTGGAGATTCTCCGAGAGTGGGAAGAGACGGGGAACGGGGTGGAGGCAGCCAAGAGGCACGGGATCCCTCCCATGACTGAATCGCGAACCGGTATGAGTGCACCAGGAGGGGAAGTATGCAGATCGTGAGAGAGGCACCTGCTCACAATTCCATGTTGGAACTGGGTTCTCGGGTTAGTAAACGGTTGACCACGAGCTCGTCTGACACTCGAATTAAGTATTCTCCTGCTTCCATGCTTCATTGAATTGAGGTGACTCTGAGCAGGAGAGTTTGATAAAGCTTGATAACTAGTTCAATTAACAGCACATTTTCGGACGCAAGACTGCAGAATTGGGATCTCGAATTTGCACAGAAGTTGATAGATGTACATGTTCTTGGGAAGGACCGGTGTAAAAATGGTCGACGGGTGGTGAATCGGCATTTGGTGCCAGCGGAAATGAAGGCAGATCGGGCCACTTTTCCCGCTTTCTCCCAAGGAATCGAGGGATCGGGAGGCTGTCGAGACATCACGGCAATTGCAGTAGGTCTCACATTGGAGAGCGCCGGTTCAATTAACTGAGAATGGGAGTGATACTTATGTTGGGTTTAGCTATTACGTTCTTGGTTATTGCGCTAATTGCTGGAGTGCTGGGTTTTGTCGGCATAGCCGGCGTTGCGGTTGAGATGGCCAAGGTCATCTTTTTCATCTTTCTGATCTTGTTCGTGATCTCGCTAATCTTTGGGCGCAGGCGCCCGATATAGCAACAGGAGCATCCGGGCTACACTGCTGCGCATGAGGAACGCGTCTACCAGCCAGGTGTTTCCTTCGCTTCGGACGGACTGCCTTACTTGCGCTGCGAGGACAACCTGGCTGACTGCGGACGGAAAGCACCGTTTCCAATGCGCAGCAATATAGAGGTGACGGTACAATCGATAAGACGGAAGGAACAGCACGGTGCTGACTGAGGAGTCCCTTGTGGTGCTCTGAATCTCCGGGCGACAGGGGCGCTCCCGCGTTTGCTGTAAGGGTCGTCGAGGAGGATTTGGCCAGGTCCTGGGCCGGTAAGAACCGTAGCCCGGATAACAGTTTGAGTAGCGACGTTTTCTCACGGCCTGATTCAAGTGTGTGGGTAATGGCAGAAGAGCACAGAGAACAAGTCGTAGATGAGGAACCCGAAAAGCTTTCGGGCGAAGGCGGACCCCCTTCTGAAGAACAAGCCGGGAAAAGCCTCATCTTAGTATCCTTGGGCGCTCTAGGCGTAGTTTACGGCGATCTTGGCACGAATACCCTGTTCGCACTGCGAGAGTGTTTTGGAGGGCAACACCCCCTTGAGCCTACACCCGACAATGTGCTCGGTGTGCTCTCGCTCATTTTGTGGACACTCCTCATCATTATCTCGGTAAAATACATCATATACGTAATGCGCATGGACAACCGCGGGGAAGGAGGCATTTTGGCCCTTATGGCCCTGCTTTCATCTTGGCGGGGAAGAAGCTATTCCCTATTGGTCTCTCTCGGCATATTCGGCGCGGCTCTGCTGTACGGCGACAGTATGATCACCTCAGCCATCTCGGTTCTCAGCGCAGTAGAAGGCTTGAAGGTGGCAACACAGACCCTGGACCCCTATGTGGTTCCGATCACCGTAGTCATCTTGATCCTTCTGTTCGTATTTCAAAGACGCGGTACCGCGGGAATCAGTTCGGTATTCGGACCGGTAATGCTTGTATGGTTTTGCACGCAAGCAATCCTCGGCATATCGGGCATCGTCAGCCAACCTCACGTACTAGCTGCTGCAAGTCCGGACCACGCCATTGGTTTTTTGTTGAACAATGGGTTCCGCGGATTTCTGGTCCTCGGCGCTGTCTTCCTCGTCGCCGCGGGTGGCGAGGCGCTATACGCGGACATGGGGCATTTCAGTGCAAAATCGATTCGTCTTGCCTGGTACACGGTCGTGCTGCCAGCTCTCGTACTCAACTATTTCGGTCAAGGGGCGATACTGCTCTCAAACCCCCAACAATTGGCCCACCCATTCTATCAACTTGCCCCAGGCTGGGCGCTGTATCCTCTTGTGGTGCTCGCGACGATGGCTACCGTTATTGCTTCGCAAGCAGTAATCTCAGGGGTATTTTCCCTGAGCCGTCAGGCTGCGTTCCTGGGCTTGTTTCCGCGGCTACACGTAATACAAACTTCTGCCGCCAAGATTGGCCAGATCTACGTTCCGACAATGAATTGGTTGCTAATGGCTGGGACGATAGCCCTGGTATTAGGCTTTCGCACATCAAGCGGTCTGGCGGGAGCATACGGGGTGGCCGTGTCCACCACCATGGTTATCACGACCCTTCTCGCCTTCCGAGTAACGCGCGAAGTATGGGGATGGACTCTGATGCCGGCGGTTCTCGTTACCACAGGATTCCTGGTTGTTGACCTCGCCTTTTTTGGAGCGAACATGTTCAGGATCGTCCAAGGAGGGTGGGTTGCCCTGCTCGTGGGCGGGGTAGTTTTTGTGCTCATGTCTACCTGGAAGCGTGGACGTGAAATCGTAAGTCGTCGACTCAACAAGAACATAGTGTCTCTGGATTCCTTCGTGGAACGGATCGATGACGATTCTCCCGTTCGCGTGCCCGGCACGGCCGTGTTTATGTCTGCGAACCCTAACGGAACGCCGCCCATGTTGCTGCACCACTTGAAGCTCAACCAGGTGCTGCATGAAACCGTGATCCTCCTCACGGTTGTCATCGAGGACGACCCGCGGGTGGAGGGTAAGGATCGATTGGAGGTGTTGGAGTTTGACAAGGGCATCTATCAAATGATTGTTCATTTCGGATTCATGGATGACCCGAATGTTCCGGAAGCGTTACGGCGAGCCAGCGGGCGCGGTTTAGACTTGGATCTTGACGCCGTGGCCTACTACGTGGGTGGCCAGCAACTGGTTCCGACACAGGATGATCCTGCTATGGCGATCTGGCGTGAGAAATTGTTCGTGTATTTGGCTCGAAATGCTGCTTGGCCGACGAGCTTTTACGGACTTCCAGCGGAGCGGGTGATCGAGCTTGGTATTCAAATTGATCTCTAAGGTGGAAGCCCTTCTATGCACCCGCGTGCAGGCAGTTATGCCATCGTCGCGCGCATTTATTCCATGCGACCTCCAGAACATGCCTCCACTTTGTGGGGTTGACAGCCGCGACATCGGGACCTAACTTTATTTATAAATTACCTGACCATCACAAAGTATTCAGGCGGTTATTGTTACAAGATCAAACGCAATACTCTGTGAACGAACTGGATCGAGCAAATTGTATGAGGAGATAGTAAAATGAGAACTTCGTTAACCATAATTATCGGTACGGCAATCACGTTCCTCGTGGCTTCATGGATGTTTTCTCCGAATCAAGTTTTTGCGAAGGCCAGCATTAGTGCTTCAAGTCACGCGTCGGGAGTGGTGATCGGTAGACCGGTTCGCAGCGAACGGGGCGCTGTGCTGGGGACCGTAGAAAATATAGTCCTAAACGACAGCGGTTGTGCACAGTTTGTGGTCATTTCGGGACAGTTCCCTGGCGCGAGATCAATGTGGTATCCCATCCCCTGGAGGGTCATCTCCAGGAGCACCCCTGAGGCCATTTTCGTGAACGTCGAACCGGACGTTCTGGTGAGAGCTCCGAGCTTTTCAAGGAAGAAGTTTCCCGACCTGTTGCATTCGGACTTTAACGCCAAAGTGAACACGTTTTTCCAGACTAGAACCAACGAAGAAAAAGTAAAAACTGAGGGACGAGTGAAAGAGAAAGATCGAGAGTGGCGAGCTCCGGCTACCGAAGGCACGGTAGCTCCAGAGGAGAAGGTGAAGGACAAAGCCCTCATGGAAAGGGAGCGGAAGCTTAAACCCTCTGTAACGACCGGTGAAAGTGCCGTCAAGCAACAAGAGTCGGACATCAAATCAAAGCAGCAATTGGAACGGCAGCAAATTGAACGAGAACATGGTAAAGTAACTCCTGTCCCATCTCAGATGATGGAGAGGGACCGCCCTCACATGGAACGTGGGATGATGGGACAGGGAAAGGGTGAAAAAGAGGTTCCGAGCCAATCGGGAGTCACAGTAACGCCGGGACAGGCGGGTGAAAAAATCAAGTAGCCTTTCCGTGCCCAACTATTGCTTTTCGTAAGTTCGGTGCCGGAGTTCATGATCAAGAGAGATTGCTTCGACAGAAATGTGCCACCTGATCTAAGACAACCTGCAATAAGACCCAGCTTTATA
This sequence comes from Desulfomonilaceae bacterium, assembly GCA_035319325.1. GTDB lineage: Bacteria > Desulfobacterota > Desulfomonilia > Desulfomonilales > Desulfomonilaceae > DATHCX01. Next base: position 15,677 of record DATHCX010000057.1, on the reverse strand, counting down.
TTCCAAAATGGAGCAGACTTTTGAGCCCGGTGAATGCTGGCACAGCCATCCGGGCTTTTCATATCCGTGTTGTAAGGACTACCCGATGCGAAAGAGTGGCACCGTTTTCTTCTTCAAGCGGTGAAAAAAGAAATCCTGGCGTGATGTTCGAATTACCGATAAAATTGCCTCTTCCGATGCTGACAGAAGGCTGCCATCTTGGATGGCGGCAGAAAGGTTTAGGCACGTCCTGCACATGAGTACCAGCACATACCCACCCATTGCCGATTACGGATTTATTGCTGACAGCCACTCATGCGCATTAGTGTCGAAATGCGCATCGATTGATTGGTGCTGCATGCCGAGAATGGATTCGCCAAGTTGCTTCGGCCGCATTCTAGACTGGAGCAACGGGGGATACTGTCAGATCGTCCCGATAGAGAAATACGAAGCATCGCGCAGGTATCTGGATTCCTCGATGATTCTGGAAACTACTTTTGTGACGGAGGAAGGTGAAGCCCGCGTCCTCGACTGCTTCACCATGCGCACAGGGGGGGAACATGAGCCGCATCAGCAGATTCTTCGGTCTATCGAAGGGATAAAGGGAACGGTGGCACTCAAGATCGATGTTGAGCCCCGTTTCGGTTATGGAGCACTCAAACCATGGATTCGGATGGATTCTGAGGGAAATTTCCTCGCGATCGGCGGCAGTCACGGACTGGTCATCTCCGGGAACACCGATCTGGAACTGAAACATCGGCATAATCTTGTCGGAACGTGCGTCACGGACGAAGGATCACAGGCCTACCTATCTATCATGTTCAGGAAGCCTGAGGACATTGATGAAGGGCGGGTCGAAATTCCGGACACACAAGAACTCAGTCGCCGCTTGGAAGGAACTGTCTCGTGGTGGCAGGTCTGGTGCGACAAGGGCAAGTTCTCGGGGCGATATCGTCACCAAACCAAACGGTCCGCCATGGTCCTCAAAGGTCTAACCAATGCGCCCACCGGAGCCATAGCCGCTGCGGCCACTACTTCGTTACCCGAACATCAAGGTGGATGCCGCAACTGGGACTACCGCTTCTCGTGGATTCGCGATTCCTGCTTCACGGTGAACTCTTTGGCGGAAGTTGGCTATGTCAAGGAGGCCAACGGGTTTCGCCGCTTTATTGAAAGAAGCGCGGCCGGAAGCGCGGACCAACTCCAGATAGTATTCGGGCTTGGAGGGGAACGCTGGCTGCCTGAAAACGAAATCGTAAGACTTGAGGGATATCGTGGCGCCAAGCCCGTGCGAGTGGGTAACGACGCATGGAAGCAGAGTCAACTAGACACCTACGGTGCACTGTTGGACCTCGCTTACCGATGGCACAATCAAGGCCACTCCCCTAACGATGACTACTGGGAGTTCCTCGTTGAACTGGTTTGCGCTGTTCATGAATTATGGCAGCGCCCGGATCGCAGCATCTGGGAGCTGAGGGGTGAACCCCGTCATTTCGTGTACTCCAAAGTCATGTGCTGGGCCGCGCTCGATCGAGGAATAAAGCTGGCTGAGGACATTGGCCGCAAAGCGCCTTTGGGTGAATGGAAAAAAAGTCGTGACAAGGTGCGTACTGCCATTGAAACGAAAGGGTACGACGTAAACCGAGGCGTCTTTGTGCAGGCATTTGGTCATCCCATTATGGATGCCTCCCTGTTGCTGCTTCCTGAAGTTGATTTTGTCCATTACAATGACGAACGCATGATCCGTACTACTGACTCCGTGTGGGAGGACCTTGAAGAAGGCGGTCTGCTGCGCCGCTACGCTCCCTGCGATGACGGTTTGCCGGGGTCTGAGGGGGTTTTTCTGCCCTGCTCCTTCTGGCTTACCGAATGCCTGGCCCGCCAGGGCCGACGGGACAAGGCGCTCGAAATTTTTGAGCGTGCTCTATCAACCGGCAACGATCTGGGCCTGTTTTCCGAAGAATACGACACACATTCTAATGAGATGCTTGGGAATTTCCCTCAGGCCCTAACCCATCTGGCTCTTATCCAGGCGGCGGTAGCCCTGGCAGAAACGGACTGATACCTATGCGCTTTCAAAAAAGTAAGATTGGGGGAACCCTCTTTGTAAAGAGTGCCCCCGATTTCACGTATTTGAAAACGCATTGCTGAGACACGTTCTCTGTCAAACAATGAATAATCCGCTCGGCAAACATGGATCTAATGAAGCAACGAACCGTGCCAGCCACCTCAGGGAAATAGCATAGTACAGATTTTCTCGAATCAGGTCGCACATTTTTGTCGGAGCAGATTGCTTCGTCGTTTTGCTCCTCGCAATGACATGATTGGTTGGGCGGAATGTGCGAGTAGTTGTGAACGAATCCGGCCGAATTTTCGAGAACTGCCGTAAAACGAAACGAACGATCACTCAGTACGCAGGCGGTTGTTCACTGGTGTCGCTGGATATATGATGCACGAACACTTCCCGCTGGGGCGATGGAAGCGCGATCCCTGCATCATTCAATGACTTGAACACCGCAGTATTCAATTGATGTATGAGCCTGCCTTTGTCTTTTGGCTGAGCGGTCCAACACAACAGTTCGTATTCTAGCGAGCCATCACCGAAGGCCCGGAATCTTATATGAGGCTCTGGTTCGGCCAGGACCAGAGAGTTGGCATTTGCCACCTTCAGTAGAACATCTTCCAGTTGGTCCACATCGGACGTGTTGGCAACCGATATCGTCACTCGGACTCTTATTCTCCTGCTGGGAGCGCTCTCGTTGATGATTTTGGTACTTACTATCACGGAATTGGGAATGGTTATCAGGACATCGTCTCTGGTGACAACTCTGGTGCTCCTCAGACCTATATCCACCACCTTGCCGCGCTCTCCGGATCTCAACACGATATAATCACCGGGCTTAAACGGTCGATCGAGAAAAACGCTTATGCCTCCGAAGAAGTTGCCCAAGGTATCTTTAGCCGCCAAACCAACTATGATGCCAAGAAGTCCTGCCGAGGCGAGCAGAGGCGTCAGGTTGATCTGCCATACGGTCAGAATCATGAGCCCTCCCACCACACCAATGGCTGCTATGCCTATATTTTCGGAGAGTCGGAATAATTCCGTAGCTCCAGGATAATATCCGCCCAGTCTGGCGCTGATAAGCCCCAGGGTTTTTCCGAGCACGATCATCCACGCTATTGCCAAGGCAGTCTTGGTCGCTCCCGACAAGAGAAAGTCCGCCCGTTCAGGAAGCGTAAGCCAGTGGGTTTCCGCCAGGACCCCGAGCAGGAGCACGCTGATCCACAGAGGTCGCTGGATGATCTCGAAGAATTGGAACCGAATTCCCAGCTTGGACCACCGGGACACGGCCAATGCAATCTTGTCGCCGAGAAACCGTATGAAAATGGCTCCGATCACCGTGGCCGCACCAATAATGCCTGCTCCCAGCAGCGGAGCAATACCCATTTCGGCCAACAAATGATTGATAAATTCCATCATGATCTCGCTTCCTTCAGCGGCCGGCTTCATGTTATTTTCAATTCATCGCACTAACGCTGAGCGTCGCCTCGTTCAGCATCGGTCACGGGTTCGGCCCGAAATTGCGCTAGAGTAGTTCCCGAAAATTGTGTCTGATTCTCATAATTCTGGCCAGTATGCCGGTGGTCCAATCATGTCATTGCGAGGAGCGCAGCGACGAAGCAATCTCATTTTTTTGTCGGCTGGAGATTGCTTCGGGCTTCGCCCTCGCAATGACAATCTTCCAATCTTTTCTCGTAATCAAAACCGACATTACTTTTGAGAATCCCTCTAAACGGAGTACAGCAACCTTCTTCTCCAGGGGCTTGCGACCTTTCTCATCTTGAGGTTATTCACGAAACGTGACTCAGACAAGGGGCAGAGCCATTTTGCGTGGCTTGGAGGGCGGCCGAGTCAGCCTTCTCACGGGAAGGACAGGCAAGTTTGCTTTCAGCGCGACTGTTCCGCCAAAGTTGGCCCAAATCTGCCACCGACCTTAGGAAACCTAGTACCCATCTTCTACAGTGCGTTGGTAACAGTTTTTTTGTTTCAACATGTTATTAGGGCACAACAAATCTGTGGCACCAGGTTCTTGGTCTTGGCGATCCGGTTGGGGATGACTCGACTGCGGTGAGCACTACGTTACCGATGTTTGGATGCAGGGTTTGCTGACCCTTGTGATCCTTCGCCAGGTGTTAGCAGTTACTCCACAAGAGGCGTTTCTCTCCCTACCATAGCGGGGGCAGAGTGGTTACAACACAGTGGGATCTGTTTCCGATCTTTCTCTCTTCTAACAGCACGTGAAAGGAATGCGGCGGATAAGGTCGAGATCAGCCTGATTCGTGTTGTAAGCCTAGTGACCCACCACTTGATCCTCTCCTTGTTCCTCCTTTTCCCGTTTCATTACCGTATCCAGACTCAAACGTCTGTCGATCCGTCCAACAAGCGCTTCGATTCCGTCCAAACGCAGCAGATCCCTTACGTCTCCATGGGCGCTCACCAGTTTTAGCTCAATTTCTGCGGAAGATAATCGTTGGTGCAGGCGACGAACCATCCGAGCCCCTGCAAGGTCCACGAAGTTCGCCGTTGATAGGTCAAATACCACTAATCTGATTGGTGGATCTCCGTTATCAACGTGCTTAAGGATCTCCTGAAAGACATTTTCCGCATTAAAATACAGCAGCGGTCCATCTACCCTACAAGCAAGGACACCCTCCACAGTCTCGTTTTCCGGATGGCGTTCAATTGCACCGAATTCGTCGGTGCCGGGAATTCTGCCCAAGATCGATACGCTGGGATATGCCACTCCGCTAACGAGCATCAGCAAGGAGACCACCGTAGCAACAAGCACGCCCTGCAAGATTCCTAAAAGAAGCACAGCCAAAAATGTAACAAGTGCTACTGCGAATTCACGCTTGCTCACGTGCCACAAATGATTCAACTCATGAACATTTACCAAACTCTTTGCGGCTACCAGTATCATCGCTGCGAGAACGGCCTGGGGCAGGTTGTGGAACAGGCCTGTAAAAAATAGCAACACAAGTGCGCACGCAGAAATAGCGAAAACATTTGCCACAGGGGTTCTAGCGCCTGCTTGCTCATTCACTATCGACTGCGACAGTCCTACCGCCACAGGAAAACCCTGCCCCAATCCCACAGCTATGTTTGCGGCCCCTTGGGCAAAGAGTTCCTGACGCGAATTTATCGCATAACCGTGTTTTGACGCAAAGGTGCGCATCATCGAAATCCCCTCCACATAGGCCAGTAAGAAACAGCCGACAGCGACGGGCAGAATTTCTCCAATATCTGTAAGGCTTAGTCTGTGGAGTCCAAAGCTCGGAAATCCGCTTGGTATGTCGCCGGTAATTTTGACTCCATATTCCGATAGGTTAGTGAATGACATAGCACCGATGGACAAAGCGACGACAGCCAGGTAAACAATCCCTTTTGACATCAGTTGTTGCCCAAGCAGCAATAGCGCCAAGGCACCGGCCCCCACAGCGAGTACGACCAGATTGGTCTCGCCCAGATGTTGAAGAACGCCATACATGTTCTCGAAAAAACTGTGACTCGCCACCGGAATTCCCAGGACCTTCGGCAATTGGGAAGCGGCGATCACAAGAGCTGCCCCTGCCCTGAACCCGCTGAGCATTGTTTCCGAAATGAAGTTGACAACTTCGCTCAAGCGCAGTAACCAGGCAAGAAGACTGGTGACACCTGCCAATACGGCCGTGGTCGCTGCAAATTCCACGTACCGAGTGGGATCGTTGAGTCCCATGGTTCCGAGAGTGTATCCCACCATTATCGAAAGAGTGGATGTTGCGGCAACCGCCGCGTGCCGCGAAGTTGTAAAAAGGCTGTAAAAGAGTCCCCCGATCATAAAGCTGTACAAACCATGTTGTGCGGGTAGCCCCGCCAGCGAAGCGTTGACAAGCCCTTCGGGAACTGAATAGGCCGCGTGAGTGACGCCGGCCACCAGGTCGTGACGAACGTCATCCTTCTTGTAGGAGCGAAGCCATTGAAAGATCGGCAGTACCCAAATAGGTGAATCTATAGCAGTTGAGCCTTTGGATAAACTTCTATCTGTTTCCGACGTGTCCGGCATCAGATTTGCTCCGTGACCGGCTTACTCGCCAGGAGGTCCCCTCATCCCGAAAAGCACCAGACGTCACGATAACACACTTCAATTCCGGGTCCAGAATTTTCCGCAATTTTGGGAATAGGCGTAAGCAAGTCGGGCATTTCATGTATGTGTCATTAACGGGATTTGACGTATACGTCAGTCACAACAAATTGAGCGATTTTGGCGTCTTCGCGTACATTCACCCCCTTACCTAATGTTTGCCGTGCAGCCATGAGATTCTGAGAACGCGACGAAACGACTGCAATTTGTCTCTCAGAAGCCCGTGGCATAGATGTGTCCTTCCGGTTTCCCTAATGGCAAACTACCCTGGCGCAGCAGAAGTATCAGCGAGGCGGCCCCCTCTGTCAAGGTAAGAAATTGCCTGACCTAAATGCAACCACAAGGTTGCATATTGTCGTGCAGTGACGTATATTCATGTCAGGAGGTGGGGCATGAACACTTCAACAGATAGTATTGAAAGAAAGATCTTGCTCAAGGCGCCGCGCTCGCGGGTCTGGCGTGCGCTGTCGAATGCCGAGGAATTCGGCGACTGGTTCAGTGTGGACCTCAAGGGAAAAACCTTCGCGCCCGGTCAACGTGTGCAGGCACAGGTCACGTATCCCGGTTATGAACACATCGTCTTGGACATGCTGATCGAGCGCATGGAGCCGGAGCGCTTGCTGTCCTGGCGCTGGCACCCTTACCCAGCCGATCCCACAGTTGACTATTCGGAAGAACCGACCACGCTGGTCGTATTCGAGCTGGAGGAAGTCGAGGGAGGCACCTTGCTAACCGTCGTCGAGTCCGGATTCGACAACATCCCGCCGTCGCGTCGCTTGGAAGCATTCCGCATGAACAGCAGCGGCTGGGACGAACAGATGAAGAACATCGAGAAGCATGTCGCCACATCGTAGCGCATCATCGAAGAAGACTCTTGCGGAGAATTCGTCGCTTCTGAATTCAGCTCCGATCTTCGCAGCGCTTGGCGACGAGACTCGCTTGCACCTCATCGCTGTCCTGTGCAGCGGAGGAGCAGCGTCGATTAGACAGCTCACAGCAGGAACGGAAATTACCCGCCAGGCTGTCACGAAGCATCTGCAAGTGCTTGCGGATGCAGGCTTGGTGCGTGACACCAAAGTTGGACGAGAACGTCTATGGGAATTCGAATCAACACAGTTGGAACAGGCGCGGCACTCGCTGGACGTAATCGCGGCCCAGTGGGATCGCGCACTTGCCAAACTCAAAATGACCGTGGAAAGTGGAGATTGAACCGTCTTGTCGAATGGTAGCACTATTCTTCCGTCCCACAATGAGGCGCGAGTGGATTACCGCTCTAGAAGTTGCGGAACACGTCAGGCCACAAGTCATACAAGCTAAGGGCCGGCTCGAAATCGTGTTCGTGAGTGTCGGCGGCGGAGAGTTCGCACCTTGGGAAGGATGAAACAAAGCATGCAATGAAAGGAAAAACGAGATGAGAAAGTTTACGTCGCTATTGATCGCAGTGGTATGCTTATCCCTTGCCGGGCTGTTCGTTGCCCATGCAGACGAGCACCAGTCCGCTCCGTACACGGGCTCCAAGGAGTTCGAACGGATGAAGCAGTTGGTCGGAACATGGGAAGGGACATCGGACATGGGGAAAGAAGGGGAGAAGGTCAGGGTGGAATATCGCCTGACCGCTGGCGGCAGCGCGCTGGTCGAGACCCTGTTTCCGGGAAGCGCCGAGGAGATGGTTTCCGTTTATCACGACCGAAACGGAAAAATGGCCATGACCCATTACTGCATGCTCCGCAACCAGCCCCACATGACGCTTACGAAGGCTGATCCGCAGACCATCGAGCTGGTCTTCGCCACGAAAGGGAACGACATCGATCCGTCAAGAGAGAAGCACATGCACGCGCTGCGCATTACTTTCACGGACAATGACCACATCGTCCAGAAATGGACCCTGTTCGAAAAAGGCGAGGACAAGGGAGGCGTGACTCTGAAGCTAGCCCGGGTGCGCTGAAAGGCAGGGCCTATTATCGCAGCCGTCAGTGTCTACCGCAGTTGTTGAAAGATCTGTCGGCTTCGTTCATGACTCTCGCTCACATTCGAACGATCCAATCATGTCATTGCGACGAGTGGAACGACGAAGCAATCTCTGTTTTGGTTTATTGGAGATTGCTTCGGGCTTCGCTCTCGCAATGACAGTCTTCGAATCTTTTCGCGTGATCAAAACCGACACCACTTTTGAGAATCCCTATAGATGAACGAAATAAAACACGAAATTTCTGTTTCGTCTTGCGATGGCAATTTCGCTCGGGTTTCAGGATCCAAAGCAACTACATCACAGGGCAAACGGCTCTTCCTGCCCCCGAATTGCGGTTATTTTTTCCGTTCGCTCCACTTGCAATCAATGAGTTCCGTCAGAACACCGCTGAGCTTCTTCGGCGTTATGAAAGCGAACTCGCAGTCGCGAAAAGGCCGTGCCTTCTCTCCAGCGGAATCCGGGATGAAAGGATACCCCTTCGACTCCAACTCAGTGATGGCTTGTCGGGTGTTATCCACGTTGAAGCTGATGAGCATGATCCCTTCCCCACGCTTCTCGATGAATTTCGCAACCTCGCCCTCGGGGGACGTCGATTCCATAAGTTCAAAACCCACCTCACCGACCCAGTACCGAGCCACTCGGATCTTCTCGGGTTCGTCTACGTATGCGTCGTCAGGGTTCGTTTTTCCCAGAAGGGGTTCCCAGACATTCCGGGCCTCGTCGAGGTCCTTTACGGCGATGCAGATATGGTCAATCCTGTTCACCTTCATTTTACATCCCATCCATTCTTGGAGAGCGTTCGACCGGGGGGCTGTGTAGGTCGGTGGAAAACCGGCCCAACCCCGTATGGTGTATCACGTGTTGCGTTACCGTTGAAGCACGTTTTCGCAGGAAAAAAAGGAGAATTGTGCTCCCGGTCGGGCACGGGTGCCCCATGGAATCGATTTTCCCGGCCAATCTGCCGGACGTCCGACACATGTAACCCATTGAAATGACACACCGCTTATGTCGGTTGCAAAAGAAATGGTCCGTTTGGTGGACGCCGACCTCAGAGGTTCGCGCACTTCGGTCAACCCAGAGCCGTCAAACCTTCTTTCGGGAACCCCTGAGATCAGCTGGACGCATCGGTCGGAAATTTTGAAAGCTGATATGTAGTATTCTGTCCCACAAGTAACTTATATCGCTGACCGTCTGTGTTTCCCCCGAATTTTTCATTGAGCAGGAGAAGTCGGTTTTGTCATCGCGAGCGAAGCCAAGCAATCTCGCGTAGTTGCAGAATACAGGCTGGAGATTGCTTCGTGGCGTCGCTCCTCGCAATGACACCGATTCGCGGTTCGGCCAAGTCAGTGCTTTGGATGTTATGTGCGAGACACCACAATGGAATTCGTTGGGGTATCCAAAACCCACACTATGAGGTGCAGGAAGTATGCCTTGAGCGCCGGATCTCACGGGCGGGCTCACTGGCGGTACACTCCCCTGAGCCAGAATCTGAGGAATCAGAGCGGCCCTGGATCGGTGCATGGGTGGCATCAACTTAATCCGATGGCTGTGCGAAACTCCGCGGGGTTTCCACGCGGCAACATCAAGCCTTTATGGCTCTGAGGAGAAGATTGATCATTTGTTCCGTACTGGCGATGGTGGGTTGTTTCTTGGACAGCATCATGCGAGCGAGCGCCTCGTGCTCGAATGACCCTTGAACCAGATGCAGGTAATAGCTGATTTCGAAATCCTTTCGGAAATGGCCGCTTTGTTGTCCGGCTTCCACAGTAGATCTTATAAGTTCCCAGAAACGCCGGGTGTTCCGATATTCTTGAGATTCATAAAATTTGGGATTCCTGTACAATTCCAGGATCAAGACACGAGTCTCCCATTCTCGAATCTGAAAATCGAGAGCCCACCTTCTCAGCAAGTATAAGAGCCGTTCATAGGGATTTAACGCCCCGGAGAACACGCGCTCCAATTCATCGGCCAATTCAATGAACCAGGTGCCCAGAACCGAGAGAAGGAGTTGTTCTTTGCTCTTGAAATATTGATAAATAGAAGCTTCGGCTATGCCTGCTTTTCCGGCAATTTCGGAGATGGTGGCACCGCCGTACCCTTTTTTGCCGAAAACTTCCGAGGCAACTTCCATTATGCTACGCCGCCTCAGCTCCCCACGGCTGGGTTCGTCGCCATTTTCATGTGCGGCCGGCGGTTCGCGCCTCCATATGGCTGCTTTTATTAACGAACACAGAGCATCCGCAGCTTCATTAGGATCGTAGAGATCCCCGAAAAAAAGCCATCGCAAAACAATGCTGTCGATCGCGCCGAAAATCATCTCCAGAACGAGAATAACTTCCACGTCCGGATCCACTTCATGGTCTCGTATGCCCTCTTTGACGGCTTCAACGGCGAAGGCGCTGTACTTACGAATCATTTCATATGCCGGGGACTCGTAAAAGGCAGGTAATGTCCGGAGTTCACGTAGCAAAATTGAAGTGTAATTTTTATTTACAGAGAGATCCCTGAGCTGATGCCATAATAACTTCCTGATTTTGGGCTCGGCACCCTTCATTCCCTGAAGATGCTCAGTGATGCCTGCCAGAGTCTCTCTAAGATGTCTTTCCGGAACGGTGACGATCAGGTTTTCTTTGGTTTTGAAATATTGGAATATAGATGCCTCATGTACCCCGCAATCATTGGAAATATCGGCGATAGTCGTGTCATGAAAACCGCGGGAGGCAAAGATACGCTCCGCGGATTCTATGATAAATCGGCGCTTTCTATCTGCCGAAGGGCTTCTTCGTTTGGTGGAGGACGCCCTCTTGACGGTGCTTCCGGGCAATCCGGTATAATCCATACATAAACTCCGGGACTCGGGTACAATGATCACTATATCTTCGTTTAATACCGAATACCACCTACATGATAAAGAGTCAAGAACTTTCTCGCCTTCGTCCTGTGCAAGGGACGAGCCGGCCGTGTTTCATCAGTAATCTGCCAACTATCTTGCAATTTTTCTCGGTAACATGCAAAAACTCTTGACACAGTTTTTATATAAGTTATATTCGTATAAACGATGTTACCAAGTCTCGGTCAACATCGCCTGCAGAGCCCGGACGCAGGGCTGACCGGCTCCATTCTACCAGTGAGTATCGCGGCTCCAGGGCCATTCAGCAAAGGAAGGCCAGCGTGAACAAAAAGGATATTGATCCGGCGAATCTCCGGATCCGGCCCATGAACACAGAGCACGTCCATGCGATTGCTCAGGTCGGCAGCATGTACGCCGGAGCGCCTCGACCGGAATATTATCGGAAAAAGATTGCTTCGGCCACCGGCAGAGCAGGAATTTACACCCCTTTGGTTGCAGAAGCGCGGACGACCGTATCGCGGGTCGCGTGTAAGAGGTAAGAAAATGAGGTACGCAGAAACAGGGTTTAATTTAGAAGTCGATCTAACCCGAGGAAACATTGAGAGGGTAGAAACCGACCCAAGAGACACGGAGCTTTATCTGGGAGGCCTGGGTACGAGCGCCAAGATATTGTGGGAGCGGGTTCCCCCTGAAACCGAACCCTTTTCCCCCGATAATCTCCTGATATTCAGCGCCGGTCTTCTGTGCGGCACCCCTGCTATTGGTTGCAATCGTACCATTGTTTCCACCATTTCGCCTCAAACCTTGTTAATGGCATTCTCAATGATGGGAGGGTTTTGGGCACCGGAATTGAAGTATGCCGGGTATGACAAGGTGATCCTTCGCGGCAAGTCCCCCAATCTGGTCTATTTGTGGATAAACAATGACAAAGTGGAAATCCGTGACGCTTCTCATCTCAAGGGCAAAGGTTCGGTTGAAACTGCAGAGCTTATCCGGCAGGAGTTGAAGGAACCGAATGCCCAGGTGGCTGCTATCGGCCTGGCCGGTGAAAGCAAGGTCTATTTTGCTTCCATCGAACAGGGCAGGTCAAGTGCCAGTCGAGGCGGGATCGGCGCCGTTATGGGAGACAAAGGGCTAAAGGCCATCGCTGTTCGCGGCACAAAGGACATTAATGTTGCCCAACCGGTTGAATTTATGGCGCTTTGTAACGAAGTGATGAAATATATAAAATTTCGGAATGAGAATCCGATTCCCGGTGTCATGCCCATTTTAGCAGGGCTCGGGTCGCCCCAAGAGATGAAAGTTCATGATGAAAAGTGGCACACTGAAAATTTCATGTGGGGAAATTCACGCGTCCGCAGAAAAGATTTCTGGAATGACGAAGTCGCAAAGCAGTGGGCGCAGACTTTGGACAGTATGCGGACGCGGTTGATCAGTTGCTATAACTGCCCGATGACATGCGGGGCAACCATTTCTCCCCCGGGACTTCCAACCTACATGATGAAATGCTTCTCGAAGCTCACGTACACCATGGCGGCCTTTGCAGACCTGGAATTCGGTTTGGGTATCGCCCAAAGTGCTACGGAATACGGGGTGGACGCATTCTCAGCCCCGCAGGTCATGGCCTTTGCCCTTGAGCTTTATGAGAACGGCATATTAACAGACGATGACTTCCCAGGGATGCCGTCCGATAATGAGGGGCGATTTTACTGGCTGCTCGACAGAATTGTTAGGCGGGACGGAATTGGAGACGTTTTGGCCAATGGAACGTATTGGGCGGCCAAACAGATCGGTAAGGGCGCAGAGGCCTACGCGCATAATAATATTAAGAAACACGAGCAGCTTCCTCTCAAGCTATCGATGCTGAATCCCATTTATTTCCTCATGTATGCCACCGGCGAAAAGATGAACATTACCCAGATTGAAGGGCAGTTCCCCCAGGCGCCTTTCCCCACGAGGGAGGAGAGGGAAGCGTTTGTAAAGGATTGGTTCCAGGTTCCCGATGAAAAGTTTAAGCAATATTTTTTGGACTGGGAGCCACGCGGGGAAAAGTCCATGCCCTATTACCCGACCGTTGATATGTGTTGCGATATTGTCGACTGGCAAGAGAGGATGCACTACATTGATGACGCCCTCGGGATGTGCTCCGGTTTATCGTCGTTTCCCCTGAAGCCTCCGTATCATATACATAATTACCCGAAATTCATCTCAGCAGGCGCCGGGATCGATATGGACGAGACCAAACTGACACAAGCAACCAAGAGATACCGGACTTTGGTGAGAGCCTATAATATTAGAAGAGGCATGAGAAGGAAAGATGACAAGCCGCCGGAGAACCATTGGAAGAAACGATTCCCGGAGCTTGAAAAGGAACTCCTGGATGCGTATTACACGCTTAAAGGGTGGAACGATCAGGGTATTCCCACCAAGGAGTCTTTGCATGAATTGGGTTTGGATTACGTATGGGAAGACTTTGAAAAGAGAGGGATCTATTCAAATAACGAAGGTACTCCCTCCGAAGAGACTTCGCCGGAAACAGGGAAGAAATAACTGAAAAGGTGGTAACCGGCATGGGCGAGAAAAAAAAGAAGAAAATCAAATCCATAAAGATCGACGTCGAAAAATGCAACGGTTGCAGGGCATGTGAGATGATCTGCTCCGCGTTCCACGCTACGCCGAAATACAGCAGCAATAATCCGGCGAGGTCGCGTATTCGGCTGATTCGTGAACCGCTGAGAGACATATATCTTCCTGTGTATGCCGGTGAGTATGCTCCAGCGGAATGTATGGGCAGAGACAAGTACGTGATTGATGGAAAAGAATACGACGAGTGCGGTTTCTGCAGAGCTTCCTGCCCATCAAGGGATGTTTTCAAGGAGCCCGATTCCAAGCTTCCTCTCAAATGTGACATGTGCGAAGACGATCCGTCACTGGAAAAGCCCTTGTGCGTTCAGTGGTGCATCAATGACGCGCTGATCTACGAAGAAAGGGAAGAGGAAGTGGAAGAAGAAGAGAAGCTGGAGGACGTAGAGATAGGACTGGAATCCATGATCGACAAGTATGGCTTACAGAAGGTCATGGATACCATTTCCCGGATGTCTGCCTCAAAAAAGAGCTGAAACATTTAGCGGAAAGAAGAAGGAACACAGTGGAGACTGTAACCCCCTATAAAGAGATCGTCGATGTCATCAAAGCGAGTGGCGGAGACGCATTCAAGAGATGCTTCCAATGCGGATTATGCGATACTGTTTGCCCCTGGAACAGGGTCAGAACTTTCAGTATGCGCAAGCTGGTCCGGGAAGCGACATTCGGCCTGACCGAGATCGAAAGTGAAGATATCTGGCGGTGTACGACCTGCGGAAGATGCCCTCAGCAGTGCCCCAGGGACGTAAAACAGATCGAATCCGGTGTATCCCTGCGCAGGGTCGCGACGGAATACGGGGTCTTTCCAGAGGGTGTCAAGGCTATCCGCACCGTATACGCAGGCCTGGTTGCTCAAGGAAACCCATTCGGTGAAGATCGGGAAAAGAGAGCGGCATGGGCGGAAGGTCTCGCTGTAAAACCGTTCACCGAAGGGATGGAAATTCTGTACTTTCCCGGCTGCTATCTCAGCTATGACCCAAGATTGAAAAAGGTGGCTAAAGCCACGGCCAATATTCTCAACCGGGCGGGAGTGGACTTCGGTATACTAGGACCGAAGGAGAATTGCTGTGGAGAAAGCATTCGCAAGGCGGGCGATGAGGAATCATTCAAGCGTCTGGCCAAAGAAAATATAAAGACCTTTATCGATAGTGGGGTGAAGAAGATCCTTGTTTCTTCCCCTCATTGCTACCATACCTTCAAGAACGAGTATCCGGAATTCAGGGTGAACTTTGAGATAGTTCATATCTCCCAATACCTGTTCGAATTGGTGAGCGAGGGAAAGCTTCAGATCAAGAAGGATTATCGGAAGAAAGTGACGTATCACGACCCTTGTTACCTGGGTCGACACAACGGCATATATGACGAGCCCCGAGGGGTCTTGAAGCAGGTACCGGGTCTAGAGCTCAATGAGATGGATGAGTCCCGCTCGGATAGTCTCTGCTGCGGAGGCGGAGGCGGCAGGGTCTGGATGGAAACCCAAAAGGGCGAGAGATTCTCGGATCTCAGGATAGACCAAGCTCTTGGGGTCGGGGCCGAGGTGCTGGCCACATCCTGCCCGTATTGCATTACCATGCTTGAGGACAGCCGGTTAACCATGGATGTTGCCGAAAAGATCGAGGTGAAGGACATCACGGAGATCCTCCAGGAAGTCATTGAGTGAATCGCAGCGGCCTGTTGTTGCGCGTGTTAAGACACGAAATTACTACATCAGGATGGACGACAACTATGGCGACAAATCCCGATTTCATTTCTCCTTGTGGTCTTTATTGCGGTGTCTGTGCCGTCTATATTGCGCACCGCGACAATAACACTAAACTGAAGGAGCGGCTGGTAAGTCTTTACAAAGGAGGGACTTCCGGCAAGGGCACACTCCCTAACAGCGAAGTCCTCTCAATAGAAGACATTCGGTGCCGTGGCTGCTTATCGGATGAACAGTTTATGCATTGTCGCCAGTGTGAGATCAGGAACTGCACACAAGAGAAAGGATACACGGGGTGCCATGAATGCAATGAATTTCCCTGTCAGTACATTGACAATTTCTCCATGGCCGTTG
>DATHCX010000056.1:0-6577 GCA_035319325.1 Desulfomonilaceae bacterium | reverse complement strand
TGGAATGCGACGCCCGATAGCGCACTCTATCTGTCATTGGCCGAATCTCTCGCCCGGGGGGACGGTTACATATTCAACGGAGAGCCTCATACATTCGTCCCTCCAGGTTTTCCCCTGATGCTTGCAGCCGCGAGTCGTTTTTGCTCGGCTCCTTTTTTTTGCTACCGGTTGTTCATGGCGCTCACAGGGTTGTTGGCTGCAGCGGCCGCGTACGTGTTCCTCGTTCGATGGTGCGGCCGTGGTATCGGATTCTTCATTGGAGGATTATTTGCGCTCAACCACTGTCTCCTCTACAATTCTACCTTTATTCTGGCCGATGTGCCGTTCGCTCTGTTCACCTATCTTGCGCTGAACGCCGTAATCTGGGCCGGACGCGGGCAGAGCATCCTCCTGAGCACCGTTGCAGCGGGCCTGCTCGTTTCGACGCTTCCCCTCATACGGATAAACGGGCTGGGCGTTGCACCGGCTGTAGCTTTGTTCCTCGCATGTGCGTGGAAGCACCGCCGCTGGAAGGTGCAATTGGTGTACATTGGGCTTTTCCTGGCGGTGGCGTACGCTCCGTTCGGTCTCTGGCAGGCCTGGAAATCCTCGTTTCCCGTCTCCCTGTCCGAAGGGACATATCTGAGCGCAGTTTGGGACAGGACAACGGCCGATCAACTCAGGATCATTCTTGCGGCGTGCAGAGATTACTTTCCCGAAACATGCTACGCCCTCACCGGGGTGAATATCCGAACAGGCTTTCTGGAATTCATTCCACCTCTTTTCGTGATCTGGGGAATGATCTTGTCCTTCGGAAGGGGAGACAGACTCCTGGTTCCCCTTACGGCAATTCAGTTTTGCGGTCTTGTGTTATCCACTGCCGGGGACCGGTATCTCCTGTTTCTTGTACCGGCTCTGTACCTTTTCCTGGCAGTAGGCATCTCGGATGTGTGTGAGCGAGTATCCGGGAATTCTATCAGTACTGGCGCCCCGGAAAAGGTTCTCGCCGTTTGTTTCGTCGTACTGGCCGCTTTGAACCTCGGACATAATATCATCACCATAGCGAACGCGCGAACGCCCCTGGAAGCCCATGGAGCCGAGTCCGACCGGAGTTTGCCGTATTTTACCGTGTCACGGTGGCTCAAACAACACGATCCCCATACGACGATCCTCACCACGCGCTCGCGAATCGTGCACTACCTGTCCGGGTGCCGAACGGTCGCCCTCGTGAGATCGGGAGTTCCGGGCCACGAAACCTTTGTTGAGGATCAATCCCGTATTCGTGTGCTGATTCAGCAACTGCGGCCCCAGTATGTCTTCACGGACAACAAGGACGCGTACTTGTATTCCCGGGTGTTCGCGGCGCTGAAAGACCTGGGCTTGAACATGCGGGAGATCTCTGAGGCCGGTTCCCCTCCTCGTTACGCTCTATTCCACATTGAGTGGGGAAAATAGACTGAATATTCAAATAGTTCGACCGTGGATCTCCACTGCCGAGCGCTGGGGCTCTGCAGAGAGTGTCTCTCAGAAGCCCCAGGAGGATAATCTGACAATGACCATGATATTAGCAAGTTGAGCAGAATGATTACAAAACGGTTGTGCGCCTTGCTAAGGATAAGCATGAAGTTTAGATGATAATTTTTCGAGGAAAAAAAATTAAGCTCTTAAAACCGTGCAAAAAAACACTTGACAATAACTTTGAACTGCGGTTTAAGAGTCGCCGGAGGTTGGCCCTGGGATGGAGCCAACCTGCGACCCTGATACCCATGGGGTCGCACTCTGAGAAGCACACCAAGGTGGGGGAAAACATATACAAGGTCCAGAAGCACGAAAACGGCATCTAAATGGCCGTTTTGCGTGTGTTCCACTGGGATGGAAAAGTATGTTGAGAAGTGCAACCCCTCATATCACAGGGGACGCACCTGTCAATGAAAAAATGCTTTGCATTCCTGCGCAGGCATAATTTGTCTTTGGCTCGAAATGAGCCGGCCTGCGCCTTTGCCCCGATAGAAAACGCCAGCCTCATGCGGCGAAGAATGGTGACCGGCCGTAGCAAAATATGACATTCTCAGAAATCCAGTATCTCGGAGAGTTCCATGCCGAACCTTCTTTTGAGATACAGGTTTATGAATTCCATGATGGTAGGCTTGAAAGGCTTTCTGATGAGCCTCATTCCTGCTTGTCTCGGCGTGAGACCGCCCTTGCGGATGTTGCACGATCTGCAACATGCCACGACGTTAGTCCAATCGTTGGCTCCGTGCTGCACTTTGGGCACAATGTGATCTATGGTCAATTCCCCCGACGAGAATTCCCTCCCACAGTACTGGCAGACATGCGAATCGCGAACGAGAATGTTTTTTCGGGAGAACGGAACCTCGCGTCGGTAAATCTGGCGTATGAATTTGATGAGTCGAATTACTGCCGGAATCTTGAAGGTTCGTGAAACGGTTCTGATTATCCTGTTACTCTCCTTGACAACTTCCACCTTACCGTTGAAAAGCAGGATCATGGCGCGTTGCCAAGACACCAGACCAATGAATTCGTAACCACCATTCAGTACAATAACCGCCTCCGTGGAAATCATCTGTTCCAAAACTCTTTCCCTCGGATATAACGTGAATGTATCACAAGGAATGCCACTTTTTTTTACAAAGCTCCCAGGGTGGTGTCAAGATTTTTCCGAGAAAGCGCGCTGAGAGAACCTGGTCAAGAACAGTAAGCGATTTCCCGCGCTGCGTCCCTGCCTGGCGACGGGTTCGCTCAACACTTTTCTAACACTATTTTGTGACCGGTAAGGTTCATTTCCAGCAAGCGGGCTTGCACGGTCGTCTCTTCGCCGAAGATGCTGCGAAGGACAATAGCATCGCCCTGTGGTTTGAGAAAGTCGACGCTTTCCATAATGAGTTCTTCTTTACCGTTTCTCAGCAGATATGCATTGGATTCGCACATGAATTCCTCGCCCATGAGATTTTTCGTCTTATATAATCGGCTGGACTGAGTTGAAAATCAAGTTCTCCGGCGGTCCTATGAGATTTTATACGGATTCGCTTTTTTTGCAGGTACCTAGATTCCGGGCACAGGCTGAGGGCACTCCTTCGCTGCGGATGACGCAGAGCCGTCTCATCACTTCGCTCAAGAGAGCCCCCAGCCCTGGCATCTCATAAGTCTTGTGGCGATTGCGTATTATATAGCCAGTGCCAAAAGTTTTGACCGTTTCTACCGCCCTGTCAGAGAGCTGTCGAACCAAGGTTTAACGGTTTTGCGTCGTCCGGAGTGAGGGCAGCCCCGTGATAGGGCGCCTACCGATGGGACATTTCTTTTGGCAACTGCTATATACGGTGAATTTCGAGGCAGGCACCTGGTGCGAGACGGATTGCGCAGACCGGGTGGCTTCAACGGAACCGGAGAGGTATCCATTCAGGTACGGGTGGTAAGAGCCTGAAATTGCTTGGTAGCGCCCGCAGTGACAGAGGGTAGGCACTTCCTCCGAGTAACGGAATGATTACCCGAAGAGAGATTGCACGCTTTTTTGCGGCCACGTTTTCATATATAATGACGTTCAATCTTATTCCGACCCCCGAAGAGAACTGTGGAAAATCAAGACGACATCCTCCGCAATATGCTGAAAGACAGCAAGAGCATTCCCACGATCGGCAGGTACCAGATTCTGGGTACCCTCGGACGCGGCAACATGGGCGAGGTTTTCAAGGCGAGGGACCCCATGATCGGTCGCCTCGTCGCGCTCAAGACGCGCAGATTCGATCTGGTTTATGAACAAAAGGACCTCAAATTCGTGGTCGACAGATTTTTCGAGGAGGCGCGGATCGCGGGGAATCTCATTCATCCGCACATTGTGACGGTATTCGATGTAGGCCAGGACGGTGACTACTGTTTTATCGCCATGGAATTGCTGGAGGGTGAAAACCTCACCTCTTACAATAAGGAAGAAACACTCCTGCCCACTGATAAAGTGGCCGAGCTGGTAAAAAGAATCTGCCTGGCTCTGGATTTCGCACATTCTCATCACGTCATCCACCGCGACATTAAGCCTGCAAACCTGATGTTTACCCGGGATCGAAGAATAAAGATAACGGATTTCGGTATAGCAATGCTGGCCCGGACCAATACGTCGAGCGAGCTGCAAGTCATGGGGACTCCCAGCTATATGTCGCCGGAGCAGACGAAAGGACTTAATCTGACGGAAAAAACGGATTTCTTCTCCTTGGGAGTAGTTTTCTTCGAATTGCTCGCAGGCAAGCGTCCGTTTCAGGGCCGTACGCTCTACGAACTGATGGACAACATCAGGTATGCAGCCGCGCCTTCAGTGCTGAATTATAATTCGCAACTTCCCCCGGGGCTCGACCACGTCATCCAACGCTGTCTGGAAAAAGAGCCCGAGCTGAGATACGGGACGGGAAAAGAATTGGCCGAAGAGATCGACCGCGCCATGCGGGGGGTCAGCATTGTGGTGAAAGACATCAAAGCCACGAAAAAGGCTTATTTACTCAAATCAGTCGATTTCTTCCGATCGTTCAGCCGTAAGGAAATCGAGGAAGTCACCCGGTTCGGATCTTTTATCCGATACGATGTATCCCAGGTGATTCTCCGGGAAGGGGACGTGGACACCACATTTTTCGTCTTGCTGACAGGCTCGGTAAGCGTGATTAAAAACAATCGCAAGATCGCCGATCTTCCGAAGGGTGCCTGTTTCGGAGAGATGGGCGCTTTTACCAAGACGCCCCGCACGGCTCACGTGGTGGCCCGTGAGCAATGCATCGTTCTGAAATTGGACCTGAAAGTACTGGAACGGGAAAACCCGGACTTGCGCTTGAGGTTCTACCAGGTTTTCATCGAAACGCTCATCTACCGGCTCGAAGACACCACAAGACGGCTCAGCCAGCAGAAAAAGCCCGCAACAAAAGAGACGTGACGCAAGCACTTCTGACCCGAACCCCGGTTGAAGCCGAACCGATTGAAAAGGTATTCACGAGACGGGCAATCATCCGTCCATTGCAAACATATGTATTTTAAACGGAAATAGGCTCTTGACCATTGGAGCTTGATTTGTGTTTCGGGGCGTGGTAAATATGGAGGGTTAATAAATCCCGCTCCCACCGACACGGTCGGTTCCACATCTGCGAGAGGAGTTCTTATCCGCATGACAATTCAATACTTCAAGAGCCTCAGGGATCTTAACCGATTTCTAAAAACCACCCCTATCGACCTCCCCCCCGCCAGACTCAATGAAATCAAAACAAGAGCAAAAAAGAGAAAACCATCCAGCTTCATGGTGTGGATCAATCCTTCCGGACATGTCATAGACCTTTCCATGCGAGTCTGACACCCAAGAGTCCGATCCCGGTGTGGCAGGCTCACGCCACGTCGAGGACATCAGAAGAACAGCCACTTTTTTTGACTGGCCATCAGGTCGAGGCATTGAATCGACGTACCCAAAGCCGCGTCTCCCCCGTGGGAACGATCGGCACAAGCTCGTTCGGGAAATGCCGTTTCGGAAGTTGGCGGATTGTCTCCGAGTTAACGGGATTCTCAAGAGTAGTGCCGGTTTTGATGACGCTTTCCTGACCGATTGACTATGAAATGGGAACACCGTATGGTTAGTACTGTGGGGGCGAGCGGCATCAGGCCGCTTTCATTGTAGGAATATGGCGGGAACTGGAATTCGCGGCTATTGCCCGATGGGGCAGGCGGCCTTCCCGGCCGTGAAGATCTCACCGCCTGCTTGAACGCGGCGTGGTAGAGTGGTTCGTGCCGTGTATGAGTCTTTTCCGGAATCTTCAACTACAGGAGGTTTATATGCATTCTCGACTCATTTCCCCTGTTTGTATCATGATTTCTCTCGTATTTTTGTGCACGTCCGCGTATGCGGCGGGCGAAGCTCAGCAGATCCAGCTACCCCAACCTCAGCTGGATACCGGCAAACCGCTCATGCAGGTCATAAAGGCGAGAAAAACGACCCGGGAATACAGCGAAGAACAAGTGCCCCTACAAACGCTGTCAAATCTCCTCTGGGCAGCTTGGGGAATCAATCGTCCGGATTCCGGGAGGCGGAGCGCACCGTCGGCACTCAACAGGCAAGAAATGGACGTGTATGTTTCCCTGCCTGCCGGTACGTATCTGTATGACCCCAAGGCGAACAGCCTGGTGCCCGTGGCTTCGGGGGACAGTCGAGCCATGACCGGTACCCAGGAATGGGTGAAGCACGCGCCGATGAATCTGGTGTTTGTTGCGGACTTGGCTAAAATGGGGTCAGGAGAAGAAGCTGCGCAGATGATTCTCGCTGCCATGGACACCGGGTACATCAGTGAGAACGTTTATTTGTTCTGTGCTTCCGAAGGCTTGGCCACGGGATTCAGGGTCACCATCGACAAGGCCAAGTTGGCCGAAATCATGAAACTCCGGCCCGAACAGAAAATCATGGGGGCTCAGTCCGTGGGATTTCCGAAGTCAAAATAGGAAGTGGTTCAGATAGAGGACCCATCCATCGTGGTCCCCCGTATTCTATAGGAATTATCAAAGGTTGTGTCGGTTTTGATTACGAGAAAAGATTCGAAACTGTCATTGCGAGGGCGAAGCCCGA
>DATHCX010000055.1:0-6273 GCA_035319325.1 Desulfomonilaceae bacterium | reverse complement strand
CCCGAGGCTGAAGCATGAAATCCTGGACGCGGCTCACACGGGGCTATCCAGAAATTTGGGCCGTCGCTTCTTCGACAACACCTTCGATCCGGCTCATATGAAAGGCAATCAGGAAGCCGCGGCTCAGCTGTTGAACCATAGCGCCGAGCTTGTGGCAAGAATGTTTCTGGAGAGGTCTGAGTAACCCGCTCCAAGTAAATTTTCTTCGGCGGTAGTTTTTTTCACCTAATCATGCACATCCAAGAGATCTTTTTGGAAAATTTCGGAGCCTCTCATCGCGTATCCATACCCTCGCTCGGTCCGGGTCTCACGGTAATAATCGGCTCCAATGAAGCGGGAAAGAGCACGCTGCTCGAATTCGTGCGATCGGTTTTCTTTGGGTTCAGGAAGAAGAGCGCCCGGCTCAATACGTATGAGACTGTGGATGGAGTTCCCCGAAGAGGGTGGGTGAGCCTGGTCACCGAGGAGAGCGGCAGAATTCACCTCTGTAGGAAAGAACAAATCGGAGCCAAAGGAGGCGTGCTTTCCATAACCGATGCACAGGGGCGGGCATTGGACGGGACGTCAGTCCCATTGTTTGATGCCGCGTTGAGCAGAAGCGGGTATGAATCTCTCTTCGCATTCGATCTCGATCAGATGAGGCGGTTGGATCAAGATGTGCTGAGAACTCGTGTCATGGCAGCGGCTCTGGGCTCCGTACGAGTAAATCCTGTTGAAATGCGGAAAGAATTGGAGGATCGCCTGAAGAAACTGACCAGGCGATCGGCCAGAGATCCGGAGTCGCTTTGGGCGTTACAGGCGCACATCAAAGAAGTGGACGGGAAACTAAGAGCGCTGTCCCAAAAGCCGGAGCACTATAGCAGGCTCAGGGATGAGCTTGCGGACCTTGAGGTAAATCGTGCCGTGCTCGCGGAGCACATTACGGAGAAGGATCGCCAGCACAGACACCTGGTTGATATCATGCGAGTGGAGCAGGAATGGCACAAACTTATTGCCCTAGATCGCGAACTGACGCACCTCGAGGCTGCTAAGAAGTTTCCGGTGAATGGAGTGCTGCGATTGGAGCAGTGCGTGGAACGGCGCATGGAAGCGGCCCGGGAGGTTCGGGAACTCGAAGAATCGCTGGCGAATGTGCGCAACAATCTGGCAAACTTGAATCCGCCACGCGAGATACTGGAACACGCGGCCGAGATACACGCTGTTGCCCGCCAGGCCCGACTGTTGGCCGCCAGACCAAAGCAATTGGAGAAACTGCGTTTCTCGGTGGAAAGGAGAGGAGAGAGACTCCGGGAGGAGATTTCGTCATTAGTCGGTACATGGACCCTGGAACAGGTGAGCGAGTTTGACTCGTCGCTGGTACTGGAGCAAGAAATTCGTAGATTCATGGATCTTTTGCGGACAGCTGCCGAGAACGTCCGGCTTCTGCAGCCTCGCGTGTTGGAATCTTCCGAGCGCTGCGCCAGAGTTCAGGAACGGATAGGGAAGAATAGAGACGAACTCCAGAGGGTACTACCGCTCTGCAAGACTTATCTTTCGCCGGACAGACGCCAACAACTACACCGCTGGAAAGAACTGAAGAACAAGATAGCGGAACTGTCCCATTTCCTGGAGGATAAAACCCGGTCTCTGCAGGTGAGGGCCGCAGAGCGACTCGCCGTGTCGGCCGGCATTCGGTCTCTTCAGGGGGAGCCACGGCACTCCATGCCTCCATTGTTGTTCTGGACGATCATCACTGTGCTCAGCGCCATGATGGCCGGACTACTGGTCCTCGCATCCAGAAGCTCGGGGGCCATGTTTTCTTTTTCCGCGGGATTGGCGGGTCTCGGTGTTCCGGGGTTGCTCATGATGATCATGGGGAAAATAGCAGCAGAGAAAAGGCATCGCAATCGCATTCGTAAGGAAGTGGAATCTCGAGAAGAGAAACTTGAGGCCATACACCGCGATCTGGTGATCATCGAAAAAGAGCGGCGTGGGATGCAGCAACGCATCCAAGAACTTTCAGCGGCCGTTCGGGAAATTGCCGGAGAAGTATTGGCCAATCGAGATGCGTCCTGGAAAGATGTCATGCAGGCGGAAAAAGAGTCTGCGGCTGCGGAGGAGCCCTGGAGAGTACGCCAAGTACTCGAACAGAGGATAAAATTCGACGCGTCCGATCTCCAGGTGGAACAAAACCGCAAGAGCGAAATTTGCTGGCTCGTTGCCGCAGGAGAACAGGAGTTGGCCCGGGCAGCAGACGCTTGGGCATCGTTTTTGGCTGAAAAAGGATTAGCCGAACGTTTGGACCCCGAAACTGCCCTGGAACTTGTTGCGAGGTTAAGAGATCTAAAGAAAAGACTGCCCCGCATTTTCGAAGAAGAGAATTCCCTTCGGGAAATGCAACGCGAGTGGGCCACGTTTGTTGAAAACGTGAGAGATCTGGACGCCATTTTGGCACGCCCCGGTCCCGAAGAGTTTTCCCCCTTGGATCGGGTGGATGAGTGGATTCGCACTGAACAGGAAGCAGTCCGTATTGTCGCGGAGAGCGAACTCCTCCGTGAGCGTTCCAAGGAACATGAAGTTCGCCTGAACTCCGGCAAGAAGAAAATTGAAGACTGTGACGATCAAATTCTTGCCCTTATGGAAGCCGCCGGTTCGCGTAACGAAGAAGCCTTTCGTGAAATGGGGGCACTTCACCAACGATACGAAACAGCCATGCGCGATCGTTCTGCGGTTGTCGACAGCCTCGTTGCAGGTCTCGGAATGTCAGACGAGCATGTGATGCGCACGTATCTGGCAGAGCAGCGGTGGCAGGAAATCAGGGACACCGAGGCGGCTGCACAATCGGCTCTGAAACGCTTGCGCCAGGAAACCGAGGAACTCGCGCGGCGAGGCGGAATGCTCACCCGTGAAATTCAATCTCTCGAAGGAGAGGAAGAAACCGAACGACTCCTCCAGGAAAGGGAACAATATATAGCCGGTCTCAAGAAAAGTGCCGAGGAGTTTGTTCTCGTGGAGGTTGCTGCCGCCCTGTTGGACAAGACGCTTGAGATGTATGAACTTGAAAAGCAACCGGGGATACTTGAACGCAGTTCCCGGATTTTTCGCGAAATCACCGGCGGCAAGTACACGAGGGTTCTTTATCGGTTGGATGGACATTGCATCAAGGCGGAACGCAAGGACGGGACCAGAATAGACGAGGACCTTCTCAGCCGCGGTACGCTCGAACAGCTCTACCTGGCGCTGCGCCTTGCCCATCTGGACTCGTATCACAGGGAGAATGGCTCCATACCTCTCCTGATGGATGATGTCCTCGTGAATTTCGATTTCGAAAGGGCAGTTCGGACAGCCCGGATGTTGGCGGAATTTTCGGAGGACACGAACATACAAATTCTTTTTTTCACCTGCCATGCACACATCGCGGATCTGTTTCCCGATAGCGTGGCTCGAATACTTATGGAACCGGCTAATTCGGTAGTTCGCCACGTTCGAGAACATGCGACGGGTCATGTCTGGACTACGTAACGGCTCTTGGGAGATAAATACATGTCAGGGAAAAACAGTCGTCTTGCCACGAAGATGCTCCTGATTTCGGCGATAACGATCGTGTTCGGTTGGCCGTTGACCGTTTTGGGTGAAGCGCCGGTAGGCCGCGGGGCCAAAGAATTGCAAGACGCATTCAGAGCCGTGGTGAAGGCCGTAAAACCGGCGGTGGTGAATGTTTCGGCAGTCAAGCACATTACTGCGAGGCAACAGGTTCCGGCAATTGACCCGTTCTTTGAAAATCATCCATTTAGAGAATTTTTCGGAGACGAATTTTTCAGGAGATTCTTCCAGGTTCCGGGCGAAACAAGGAAATTCAAACAGCAGGGTTTGGCGTCCGGAGTCCTGTTCGACTCTCGGGGCTATATATTGACCAACCGGCACGCGATCAAAGATGCTGACGAAATCATTGTTACAGTGGAATCCGACAAGAAATTCAAGGCTCGAATTATCGGTGCAGACCCCAAAACGGACGTGGCTGTCCTCAAAATAGATGGTGAAGCATTCCCCTATGCAAAACTCGGAGATCCCCGCACGCTGGAAGTGGGGGATTGGGTGCTCGCCATAGGCAATCCCTTCGGACTCATGAAGACAGTGACTGCTGGGATAGTGAGCGCAGTAGGCCGGAGCCAGATGGGAATCTTGGATTACGAAGATTTTATTCAAACCGACGCAGCCATCAATCCCGGGAATTCCGGCGGGCCACTCGTGAACATAGAGGGCCAGGTGGTCGGTATTAATACTGCAATCGTGTCCAGGAGCGGGGGAAACATGGGCATAGGATTCGCCATACCGATAGATGTGGTGAAGAAAATCGCGGATGTTGCTATGAGCCGCCAGCAGCGTATTGCGCCGAAAGCGCGCACAGGCGGGAATCTGGAACAGCCGCAATCAGAATCCCCCGACATGGTCGTCGATCGATTGTTTCCCTCGGGAAAACAGGGAGGCAGCGGGATATAGGGAATGACATCACGGTCAGGAGAGTAATCGACCTATGGTTTTATTGGAACCCGACCCACCGCCCGGCGCTGGAAAAAGCAGTTTTGAACTGATCGAGATCGCTAAACTTTTTCAGGAGCTGAATCTGACCCAGGGAATGGTTTTCGCGGATTTGGGTTGCGGATTCGGGAGGTACTCCGTTGCAGCCGCCGAGTTTGTCGGTGCAACCGGCATGGTGCACGCGTTGGACCTTTGGCCCGAAGGTATACGGGAACTGTCTTCACGCGTATCCTCGTACACAAACATCAGACCCGTGATAGCAGATGTCGGAGAGCGATTACCGCTTCCTGAAGGCTCTGTAGATGTGTGTTTCATGGCCACCGTGCTCCATGATCTGGTGCAGACCGATAAAGCGCGGGCAGCAGTGAAGGAAACCGCGCGGGTGCTGAAACCCGACGGTGTTCTGGCCATTGTTGAGTTCAAGAAAATTCCTGGACCGCCTGGACCTCCGGCAAAAATCAGACTCGACCCGAAGGAGGTCGAATCAATTGTTCTTCCAGAAGGTTTCGTGACGAAACGGTTTTCGGAAATCGGTCCCTATCATTACCTCTTGCTGTTTTCCCGGTCCGCAGGCGCCCGCGGATGACGAATAGACCAATTGTGAGAATCCCATTGTCCCGGGGACATGTCCTGTGAAGAACATCGACGGACTGAATGCTAGTTCACGCCTAATCCGAGCGAGCACCTGGTGAGGGCAGGGTACCGGCACAGGAGAAATAGTGTCTGAATCAACTGCCTGGAGCCCGCTCAAGATATCCGTCTTTCGATCGCTTTGGATTGCTGCGCTGGTGTCCAACATCGGCACTTGGATGCAAAATGTGGGCGGCGTCTGGCTCATGACGTCCCTTTCGGATTCCCCCGTCATGGTCGCCCTCATGCAGACGGCCACGAGTCTTCCGGTGTTTCTCGTGGTTCTGCCGTCCGGAGCGCTGGCGGACATCGTGGATCGCCGAAAAATGCTGCTGTTCACGCAGGGTTGGATGCTCGTAGCAGCTGCACTTCTTGCTGCAATCACAGTGATGGGTTTCACCACCCCCTGGGTGCTGCTCGGCCTCACCTTTGCACTGGGGTTAGGCTCAGCCATGAACATGCCCGCGTGGCAGGCGATAATACCCGATCTGGTCCCCCGGAAGGAACTGTCTTCTGCCATAGCTCTCAATGGAATCACTTTCAATATAGCCCGCGCGGTGGGTCCCGCTCTGGGGGGCGCAATAGTAGCCGCATCCGGTCCGGCAGCCGTGTTTTTACTGAACGCAGTCTCATTTCTCGGCGTCATTGCCGTGGTGTTCGGCTGGGCGCAGGCACCCCGTGAAAGCTCCGTTCCCGTCGAACATGTGGCAGAAGCCGTTCGGAGTGGCATGCGATACGTTTTTCATGCTCCCGCGTTGAGATCCGTCCTGATTCGGTGTTGGCTCTTCATCATGTGCGCGGGAGCGTTGTGGGCGCTGATACCTCTCGTAGCCCGCAGGGAACTGGGCCTTGGTTCCATCGGCTTCGGGGTGCTCCTCGCCTGCATGGGAACGGGAGCGATTATCGGCGCTCTCATCTTGCCAGCGATCAGGCGAAACGTGCCCATGGATGTGCTGCTGAGTGTTGCGACGGTCGTGTTCGCTGTCGCACTGCTGGGTCTCGCTTACGTGCGTGAAATAGTGCTCTTGGGTTTTCTGATAATCTGCGGAGGCGCGGCGTGGATGACGGTGATGGTGAATTTCAACGTAGCTGTCCAGACTTCGGCCCCGTCCTGGGCACGAGCGA
>DATHCX010000054.1:0-6078 GCA_035319325.1 Desulfomonilaceae bacterium | reverse complement strand
GACCGAGAACCGCCTCGCTGTCCTGCTGTGTGCCCAAAAGTCCTAAGGGCAGAAATCTTGTGAATAGCCCCGATCCATAAACGCCCACACCCGCAACGACGGCCACCAGCAAGATCAGGACTGGCAGTCTCGATCTCCTGCGGCCCGGTTTCGGTGTGGCGCCCGATTCGGGTGGGCTTTCCGGTCTTTCGTCGGATGTGTTCGGCATGTCAGCCTCTTGGATGGGGTCCGGGGTGGGCAATAAGCCGAATTCTGTTCCCGGAAGAACCGGGCGGCGATCATTCCTCTAGGGCGACGATTACCCGTCGCCTCAAGCGACCTACCCGGAAGCTCGGACGGGCCGCCCTCAAGCGCTTCCCTATTCGGTCTTGCTCCGGATGGGGTTTACCTGGTTTCCGTGTTACCACGAGAACCGGTGAGCTCTTACCTCGCCTTTTCACCCTTACCCCCGGCCGGACCGGAGGCGGTATCTTTTCTGTGGCACTTTCCTTAAGGTTACCCTCACCGGGCGTTACCCGGCATCCTGCCCTACGGAGTTCGGACTTTCCTCCCGCGCTTTCGCGCCGGCGATCGCCTTGCCCCCCCAGACACCACGGGTTATATGTCAACCTATGAAAAAAATCAAGTCGCAGTATGGCTTCTAAAAATGCCTTGAAATACTGAGTATTGTATTGTAGCATTCAAACACTTTCTGAGCTTCTGCCTGAAGGAAGCAGGTTATGACAAAATATCAATCCACTGTGATTACTGTGTTATGCGTTATTGCTTCGCTCGTTGCCGTGGGTGAAGCCCCCGCCAACTTGCGGGACCACCTGCTTGCGAGCAACTTCAATCTGTACTCTGCTCCGTCGTCGGCAGGCAATTTGGTGCTCCAGGACCTGAATGGGAAAACGGTCAGCCTGTCCGGATTCCGAGGAAAGGTCGTAATCCTCAATTTTTGGAAAATCGACTGCCCTCCTTGTTCCGTGGAAAAACCTGTTCTGGAGCGGGTTTATCGGAAATTCCGTGAAAGGGGCCTTGAAATTCTGGCGGTCAATCTCTTCGATGGACACGACAGATTTCGTTCGTATGCCCAACGCAGCGGATTCACGTTCACCTTTGCCAATGACCCGGCAAAGCGCTTAACACTGAGACAACAAAAAGTGGGGACCTCGCTGCCCACCACGTTTGTCATGAATGCGAATTCTGAGGCGATTTATGAGATCCCGGGCGTGCCCACCACGTACGTGGTAAACCGCAACGGCCAGGTGATTGGCAGTTCCGTAGGATTGATAAACTGGGAGGAGGCTCCCTTCCAGGAACTCCTGGAATCTTTGCTGGGGACCCCGAACGAAATCGTTCGCGGTCCCGCGTTTGACGAGCCCGCTCTGCAAGGGGCGGGAGCGCGATTCGTTTCCATGAACGAAGAGGAAACCGCAGCGGGAACCTTATTGGCACAACAGGTTCCTGCCGCTCAGGAATCTCCAACGGTTCTGCCCTTCCAGGGTCCCACTCGCGGTCCGGTTGCCGGACCCGTGAGTCAACCGGTTCCTCCTGTGGTGGGGGGACAGACACCGCCTGCAGCTCCGGCTGCTACGCAGCCGGCCGCAGTAAAACCACAGACCGCCAAACCCGCGGCTGCAGCCCAGCCGAAGAAAAAACCGGTACAACAGACTGGTTTGCAGGGCGAAAAGACGGATCTCCGCAAGCCGAAGCCGTTTAAGCCTGCAGCTCCGGGCGCAACTGCCGTTCAGACGCAGCAGGGAGCGAGAACTCCTCTTGCCGCTCCGGCACAACCTCGGCCTGCATCCGTACCCGTCTCACCCCCACCTCTTGCAAGCACACCGGGAGGGTTGCCGACGCTTCCCCCAGCGATACCCTACAATCCCAATGCTCCAAATGCACCGGGCACGCTGCCGGGCGCTCCCATTGTTCCCGATGAGAACGGGACTGTCACCGCTCGCATTCCGGGCGTTCAATCGAATGCTGCACCGTTGCAGGCCCAGAGTTCGCCGTCTTCCCTGCCCTCGGCCCAGCCTGTTGGGACTCAAAATCCCATAGACGGCTTCATACTCGATTCATTCAGGCAGACCGCGGGACAAGCGCAGCCGCCTAAGCCCCTGCGTGTGCAGAGTGAGGATAAACCGGCTGCTTCCGTGATCGATCAGGTGGGGAGGGATTTCAGACAATTGGGCTCCGGTTTGCGGGACACGTTCTCACGCATTCTCCCGGGACGCTGAAACAGCCGCACGGGTATAGTACTTCTCGAAAAGTGTGCCGGATTCTCTCATAATTCTCGCCCGTATTTCGTCGGTCCAATCGTGTCATTGCGAGGAGTGGAACGACGAAGCAATCTCAGTTTTGGCCAGTTAGAGATTGCTTCGGGTTTTGCCCTCGCAATGACAATCTTTCAATCTCTTGGCGAAATCAAAGCCGACATTGCTTTTGGGAATCCCTATAATATCCACCTGACTGCTTTTCAAGCGCAGATCCGAGTCAGCGGTCGACGACGAGCACTCCGCCCATTGCGATGTTCTCTTTCGGGCACTCGAATATGTGGATCATGAATTTTTCTTTAGGCATGCCATAAGCTTCGCTCGCTATTTCCGTCATCTTTTCAACGAGTTTCCTCTTGGCATCCAACGGAATTTCAGGGCCTTTTATGGAAATGTGGGGCATTCAAAACCTCCGGTAAAGATCCGTGGAATTAATCACGTTGACTACAGTTCCTCCACCCTGATGGCCTGTTCCGGGCAAACAGCGATGCAGGCGTCGCACTTGGTGCAATCCCCGGGACGGGATACGATAACGCCTGTCGCAGGAAAATCGAATACGTCCTCCGGACATATCTTGAAGCATTCGCCGTGATTCTTGCATCTTGCCCGGTCAATGATGGGAAAATACACTGTTCATCCTTCCGTTGCGCTTAAATTCGGGGACCGGCGGGATTCCGGTTAGTCAGCCGGGGCGGCAGGGCCTACGCGTGCCGCTCACCCGGAAGTGCCTCAAAGTCTTGCCGAATTGGAAAAATGGTCCGGGGAATGAGCATGGGCACTTCCTTCCGGTATCGCCGATAGTCTTCACCAAACGCGTGTACCAGGTCGCGCTCCTCAAGGACGGTTGCCATAATGATCCAGGCACTCCAGAGACAGTTGAACATAAACCGGTCAACGGAGACATCCGGACACGACCAAATCATGAGAAGACAGAAGAAATACAATGGATGCCTCACCCAGCGGTACGGGCCGCGGACTCTGAAACGGTCCGGTTTCTGTGGCAAATCCAACAGCCTTCTCCGTAATCTTCTGATACCGAACAGATCGAGAGGACTCACAGCCCTGGTTCCCCAGAAGAATCCGATGAGAGAACATGCGAATACCCCTCGAAGGAGCCAGCGGAATACCCCCTCGGCAGAAGCGACGGTATAGCCGGATTGTTGCCAGAAGATGACCAGTACCAGCAGCACGACGCTTGACGATAGCGTATATGACACTCCCTGATACCTCTCGTCCATGTACCGGGCCATACGTTGTTGGAGCGAGCGTCTGATCATGCAGCTGTGCTGGAGGAAAAACGCCATCGAAAGACATGCATTCAGCACAAGGGCGTCGGTTTCTCCCATGCCCAGATTCACCAGTTCGAGTCCCCCGTTGAACAGAAAGACCAGCATCAGAGCGAGAGACCCCCAGCCCAGGACCAGTGTGACCCAGATCAGGATAGTGTGACCTATGCCGATTGGTGAAACAAGAGTAACGTGACTGGACATATTTCACGCCCCCAGGACGGTTCTTTTCCACACTTGCACGGGAAAAAATGTTGTCATTATGCCTTTGCCAAAGAATCGGTTCATAGAACCAGTGTCATTGCGAGGAGCGAAGCGACGAAGCAATCTATTCTTCACGGTCAGGGGATTGCCACGGGCTTGCGCCCTCGCATTGACGGTCACATTCTTTCTCAGGTGAACAAGTCCGAAAAATTTTGTCAACGATTCCCTTTTCGTGAGATATTATAACCTGAGAGGTGACTTTCGGTTCCGGAATTTGCGCAATCTGTCCCACCATGTCCGGGTGGGCCCGAAGAATGCCTTCGAACACCTTGGGATACACACATGGAAGATAAAAGCGAGCCCACGAAGAAACCGGCTGAAAAACGCGCGTCAAGGGGGGTGAGCTTCTGGATCGTGATCGCAACTTTCCTGATGTTGTTCGGACTGTTGTTGACCGGTGCCGTGATAGCCATCGTCCGGCTGCTCGCAATCATAGCAGGGTGACCTCGTGCCGCTGCTATCTGGGAGGGGGTTGAGCAGGACTCTTTCCTAAAGAGGGATCCGCCAATCTCGTTTCTTTCAAAGCGCATTCGTACAATAGTGCTGCGCATTGGGAATGCGTGTACCAGCCAGGTGTCCCCTTCGCTTCGGACGGTCTGCCGTACCGAGCTGCGAGGACAATCTGGCTGACTGCGGACGGAAAGCACCGTTGTCCATGCGCAGCACTCTAGACACCGTAGAGGGAGCCGTACTTTCGGTTCAGGTATTCGATGAGAAATCGAGGGTCCGGATCCTCTCCGGTCACCGTTTTCACAAGGTTCCTCGGCAGGTATCTTCGCCCCTGAGAGTGTATATTGCGTCGTAGCCACTCCAGGAGCGGCCCCAGTTCGCCTTTTTCCAGAAGAACGTCCAAGTCTCCCAGTTCGGCCTGTGCCTTGGCATAGAACTGGGCTGCATAAAGATTTCCCAGCGCGTATGTCGGAAAGTACCCTATAGCTCCACCTGACCAGTGCACGTCCTGCATCACCCCCCGGGCGTAATCGGGCGGAGTCATGCCAAGATACGATTGAACCTTTTCGTTCCAGGCGTCAGGCAGATCCGCTACCTTGAGGTCGCCGCGGCATAGTGCTACTTCGAGCTGGAAACGCAGGAGCACGTGCAGATTGTAGGTAACCTCATCGGCTTCAACGCGGATCAGACTCGGAGTTACTTCGTTGACGGAAAAATAGAATTCCTCGAGAGAAACGTCACTCAGGACAGAGAACCGCTTCCGTGCCTCCTGATAAAAGTGCTGCCAGAAAGAAAAAGAGCGAGCTACCATGTTTTCCCAGAGCCGGGATTGGGATTCATTGATGCCCAGGGAAATAGGGCCGCAGAATGGAGTTCCCCAGTGCTCCGTCGGCAAACCCTGGTGATAGAGAGCGTGGCCCGCTTCGTGGATGACCGCGAAGAACGCTTCATTGAAGTAATCTTCGGTGTATCGGGTAGTGATGCGAACATCCGAGGGTCCGATTCCTGTGGTGAATGGGTGGGCTGAAACATCCAGCCGTCCGGCCGCGAGATCGTACCCCATTCGCTGGGCCGCCATCACCGCAAACGACTCTTGTTCGGGAACAGGAAAATATCTGTGCTTGAATGACGGATCGGGCCGTCGGGTGCTCCCCTGGATTCGATCCAGCAGGTTTACGAGCGCCGAAGTCAAGGTTGCAAGCGCCGGTTCAAGGGTCTTTGCCGTCTCCCCCTGTTCGAAACCGTCCAGGAGCGCGTCGTACGGCTCATCTTCATAACCCAGAGCATCTGCCTGCTCCCTTTTCAGAGAGACGATTCGTTCCAGATACGGTTTGAACCGAGGCCAATCGTTCTCCGGTCGGGCCTGCTCCCATACGGACTGGCCTTCGGCTGCCGCTTTGGCCAATTCGACCGCAAGTCTTTGCGGAATTTTTACGGCCCGATCGTACATCCTCCTCCACTCACGCACGTTCACGGCTTCCACGGTGAAAGGATGTTCGACAATATCGGTTCCTTCCACGACATTCAGGAGTTCTCCGATCGCAGCATCCGTGGCCATTTTGTGAAGCATTCCGGCAAGTGTGGACAATACCTCGGCACGATACCCATGACCTTTGGGAGGAATATGAGTCCGCTGATCCCAGTGAAGCACCCCAAGGGCAGATCCCATGTGGGACATTTCCTTGCTCCGTTCACAGAGTTGGCGATAGGCTTCCGTAGCGGTCATAGGTATCCCCTCAATCAAACAGGTGGGCTTTCGGTTGACAGACCATCAATTCGGTGTCTCACCACTGCCAGGCTTTTCAGAATTTCTCATATTCATC
>DATHCX010000053.1:0-6363 GCA_035319325.1 Desulfomonilaceae bacterium | reverse complement strand
TCAAAAGAGTAACATTGAAGGGCTGGTTCACGGCCTGTCCTGCCAGATCTCCTCCGCTACGAACGGCGCGGCCTGACTCGCTTCGGAGACCCGCCAGGACAGGCTTCATCCATCGTCACTTGTCTGGCAGCGCATTGGTATAAAAACGAAATTCTGGGAGTCGCGCGTTACCGCGCTTCACTCCGCATTTTATTCGTGATACAGTACAATTCCGCCTAGAAGACAAAAGAAAACAAAAAATCGCCTTCATTGATAGTGGATCGCGAACGCGTGTGTCTTCTGTGGCGGCTTTGACTGCCGGAGTCACCAGAAAGGAGTTTCACTCGATGCGAGTTATCACCGTGTGCGTGGGTAGCGCCTGCCATCTGAAGGGATCCCACGAGATCATAAACTATTTCAAGGACGCAATAAGAGATGCAGGGCTGGAAGGTGAAGTAGAACTCAAAGGAACGTTCTGTATGGACAAGTGCACTGACGGCGCGAATCTTCTGGTTGACGATGAAGTCTTCCACGCAGGCTCTCTTGACGACGCGAAGGTGATTTTCGAAACGGAAATACTCCAAAAACGAACATAAAGGTAAGAAATCATGGACCAGGCCAGACCAAAACGAGTGCCGTGGAAAAGTTGGAACGACTTTACGGGATGGGCTCAGGATTTTTCTCTGAGGAAAAAAGTGCTGGGCGGATTCGTCGGTGTTGTGGTCCTCGTGGGCTTGCTGACCAGTTTGATTGGCACACGATTAGCCCGGGATACGATTATAGAACGAGCAAAGGTGAGGCTTCACAGTGATCTGGCTACCGCAGGCTACATTTTAAGGAATTCTCAGGAAAACCTTGAATTGAAAGTCAGACTCACCGCGGGCTCGGACAAAATCAAAGAGGCCATTGACAAGAAGGACTTTGACGCTCTCCGAAACCGTTTGGCGCTGGTTGCCCTTGAGAACGACCTGGATTTTCTGTCCGTCACCGACGACAAAGGCCGCATTTTGGCGAGGGCCTTTATCCCTCAATCCAGGGGAGGAGACGTGGCATCGGATTCCATTGTCGATGCTGCCCTTCGAGGAAAGGACAGTTCCGGCGTAAGAATCATACCCCTTGAAAGGCTCTCTCAGGAAAACCCGTCGCTCTTGCAGCGGCTTTCGGAAAAGAACACGGAATCCGTCATGGTCATGGAAGCCGCTCATCCCCTCACATTCGACTCTAAAGTGGGGGCAGTGTTGTATGGCGGCATTCTCGTCAACAGTAACAATCTCATCGTGGACAGGATCTCTCGTAGACTTTTCAGGGGCGAACTCTACGGAAAGAAGGAAGTGGGATTCGTCACTATCTACCAGGGTGACAAGGCCATAACCTCTACACTGCGCGGAAAGGACGCAATGCCTTTGGTGGGATTCCAGGCAGACGAGCAAATTCGCAGCGGTGTGCTTGAAAAAGGCCAATCCGAAGTCACCTGGGAGACTCAGCTCGACACTGCATATCTGTCCGCGGCAGAACCCATCCGTGACGCAGATTCCAAAATCGTGGGCGCGATCCAGGTGGCCACGCTCGAGCAGCCCATCACTTCCGTTATAGACCGGCTGGTAGCTACTTTTCTCGTGGTGGGACTCTTCGGCGTACTCCTCATGGCCGCCATTTCTTATTTTCTCGTGAAATGGATAAACCGACCGCTGGAACAAATGGTGAATTCCGCTCGCCGGGCCGCAGAAGGCGACCTGAGCCACCAGGTACCGGTCATGGCGAGAGATGAGATCGGTCAATTGGCCGCCACATTTAATCTTATGATCCGTAATCTCGCAGAATCCAGGAACAAGCTCGAAGAATGGGGCAAGCAACTGGCCTCCAAGGTGGCCGAGCAGACCGGAGAATTGGACCAGGCACGGGAGCAGGTCGCACGAGTGAAAAAACTCGCTTCATTGGAAAAAATGGCCGACGGCATGGCACACATCATGGCACACATTTCCGATCCCTTCCTGGGCATCGGACCGGAAGACGAAACCGGTGCCACGAGCAGAATACTTGTTCTGGATACGGATGAAAAAGTACTGGAAATCTGCCAGCGCATCTTCGAGAGTGAAGGTTTTGAGGTGACGGTGACGTCGTCGGTCAACCAAGCCCTGGACGAACTTGAGCAGCATATCGTGGATGTGGTCGTGGCGGACATAGACACGCCTGAAATGTCGGGAAAAGAATTGCTCAAAGAAATCAAGTCCAGGCAACCGGATTGCCTCGTGATCATGACGGCTCCGTTCAAAGCCACCGAAGACGCTATCGAAGCCGTGAAGCTTGGGGCGTACGATTACATCCCCAAACCGTTCGGTCCGCATCAGATCTTGTTGATGGTCTATACCGCTCTCCAGACGAGACAAATGCTCAAGAAAACCCGTCAGCAACACGCTCAGCAGAGGGCGGAAACCATTTTCCAGAGGCTTCCTGTCGCCATAGCTCTGGCCGATGATGCCCACAGGGTCGTGTACCATAACAAGGCATTTATCGAGTTGGCTTCCCAGGATGGAGAAGAAGCGGTTCAAGGCAAGTCGTTCCGGCAACTCTTCGGAGTGGACCCTTTGGACAAGAAGACCGACGAAGAAAGCGGCTCGCGGTGGCTGGAACTTGAGAAAGTGGGCCGGACTGCAAAGCTGTACAATTTCCAGCTTCCTGACGAAGATCTCAGGGTGTTGATGCTCCTGGACATTACGGAAACGGTCATGAAGGACCAAAAAGCGGACGTGTTCAAGGCGGAAACGATCAGCAAAGCTCAACAGGTGATCCATCAGCAAATGCGAGTTGCCCAGGAAATCGCCGGGCTCTTAGGGGAAACGACGGCAGAAACCAAGGCCGCTCTGTTCGAACTCATCAAATTGGCCGGTGAGGGAGAATCACGATGACGGAACCGCTCTTTATCGAGTCAGGCGGCGCCAATATTTGCAAGCATGGTGAGATCCTGTGCGGCGACTCTCTATCTGTTGCGGCAGTGGGCGGCGGCAAGCTCATGGTTCTGTCAGACGGTCTGGGAAGCGGGGTGAAAGCGAACATCCTCGCAACGTTGACCACAAAGATCGCGGTACGCTTGCTGGAACGCGGTCTACCTCTGGAAGAGGTCGTCGAAACACTGACAGACACCTTGCCTGAGTGTAAGGTGCGGAAAATAGCGTATAGCACCTTCACCCTGCTCAAAGTTCTTGAGGACGGCAGCGTATACCTTGCCGAATTCGATAATCCCCCCACGTTTTTCCTGAAGAGAGGCTATGTAAGCCAATTGAAATACCGGGATCGCGTGATCGGCACGAGAAAAATTCGTGAGGCGCGTGTCCGCGTGGAAGCGGGCGATTGGCTGGTCACGGTAAGCGACGGTGAAATTCACGCAGGAATAGGAGGATTGCTGAATCTCGGCTGGGACTGGGAAAAGATTGCCAAATTTTTGGAAGTCCAGGTGTATGACGATATTTCCGCGCAAAAGGTTGCGCAAGTACTGGTGGAGCAGGCGAGACAGCTCTATGAAGGACGACCCGGAGACGACACTACTGTGGGCGTCCTCAAGATTCGGCCCAAGCGATTCGGCGCATTCATGATCGGTCCCCCGGTGAAGCGTGATGAGGATGAGGCTGTGGTGAAGAAATTCCTCGATATTCCGGGGAGAAAGATCGTGAGCGGAGGAACGACCGCGGGCATTCTCGGTAAGAAGCTCGGCAACGACGTGGTAGTGGATCTGTCCACCATGACGAACAAGATCCCCCCTATCGGCAAGCTGGAAGGCATAGACCTCGTTACCGAGGGTGTTCATACAGTGAATCACGCATTGGAAATATTGGAAAAAGTAAAGGATATCGAAGATCTTGTGGGAAAACGAGACGGCTCCAATCGTCTGGCATGGGAATTCCTGTATGCCGACAGCATCCATATCTTTCTCGGTCAGGCAATCAATCCGGCGCATCTCAACCCGAATTTACCCCAAGAAATGGGCTTTAAGAGCCGGAGCGTTCAGGCTATCGCCAATCTCTTGAGAGATCGCGGGAAAGAAGTTATCCTGGAGATCCACTGATACGAATTCGCCACAAGATTTATGAGATTGCAGGGCTGGGTGCTCTCCTGAGCGAAGTGATGAGACGGCTCTGCGTCGTCCGCAGCGAAGGAGTGACCTCAGCCTGTGCCCGGAATCGAGTTACCTGTAAAAAAGCGAATCCGTATGATGATCCCGGCCGGCTCGGCCCGCGGGACTCGTGAAAAAAGGGAGGAGTCACAGTACGGTTCGCCGTACCATGTCCCTGACACAATATAGACATGAATCCAGGCGAACACCGCGGTTCGCCCGGACGCATCCTCGGAAAATCCTACGTTCCAGCCGCTTCCAGCCTGGCGCATTGAAAATTCCGACCGGAGAACAACACGTGGAAAGAAAGAGAAGAAGTGCAAAAACATCCGTTTGCCCTGTCTGCCAGAAAGAGAATCGTGCTGTCGACGGGTTCGATTTCATAGCAATTTTAGGGTTAATGAAAGAGTTCAACTGGCAGGAGATCTGGAGAAGATACTTGCCGGTCGGAGGTCGGGCAGACACGATAAGCATGTATGTGGCAGCGGAACGCTATTTTACCGAACTGCACGTCCAAAAAATGGAACGGATCATCTTGTCCGAAAAATTCAACACGAATCCGTTTTTTATGCAACAGGTCATACAACGCATCACTGCATCTCACGATCATGATCTCATAATGGACAAAATCAGGCAGCAGGGTATCGACACCGGAGACAATCCTATTTCGCTTTCCTGCTCCATGGGGAACATTATCATCGATCTCATCGCGAACAAAAACCATCCGTTACCCGAAATTCCGGAGCGCTCGCACGGCAGTACGCGAATAGAGGTCGTTGAGAAGAGGCCCATCGATATCTACGACATTTCTTCGACGTTGTACTTGTGCCAGCAGAACCGCTCGGACGCAATTCTGAAGAGATACAGGGATTCGGAACCTGCTTCTGGCGAGAACTCCGTCATAAGTCTAACGGTTCGAGTGGGAGACTACGATGTTCACCTGACATTTCGCTGTGTGGCTACCGACCGGCAGATAATTATCCCCCCACCGGGCAATGCATCGGTATTCACCATGCATCAGGTCCTGCAAAGGATGAATTTCCGGCATTCCTCCCATCTGGTGCTCGAAGAGTTGACGAACGTCGGACTTTCCATCACCCTTGACCAGATTGCAACAGAATTTCGCCTCTCCAGGATAATCAACAATACGGAGTTGGAATTGCATTTTCGCCGCGTTGGGTAAATTCCGATTTCGATACATGTTATGCGTATGCGCTTTCAAGAAAATAAGATTGGGGGGAGGCTCCTTACAAGAAGTTCCCCGATTTCACTTATTTGCAAGCGCATTGGTGTCAGAGGGATTCTCAAAAGTTGTGTCGGTTTTGATTACGCGAAAAGATGCGAAGATTGTCATTGCGAGGGCGAAAAGCCCGAAGCAATCTCCAATTAATCAAGACAGAGATTGCTTCGTCGTTCCACTCCTCGCAATGACAAGATTGGATCGTTCGAATGTGCGCGAGAGTCATGAACGAATCCGACAGGATGTTCGAGAACTGCTATGTACGTATCGGAGATTGGTACCCAAGTCCTGCTTCATCGGACGAGCGTCAGTGTTGATCAATCTCTTGCACGAGTCTTCTTGCCTGTTGAAGATCCTCCGGCGTATTGACGTTCATGATGAAATGCAGATTCGGATCGAAAACCGCAAGCTCCTGCTCGGAGACCTCCAGGACTTCGACCTTGTCGTAGAGATTCAATATCTTCAAATCGGAATTGTGCAGCAACCCGGCAATATGAGGTATGCAAGCCGCCGAATATATTGCGTGCAGCGGTTCCAACAAGCCCCGGATTCTGGGCACAACGACGTCCGCCTTGTACGCAAGTCCCGCCATATACCGGATCACCTCCGCATTCAAAAACGGCATGTCGCAAGCCACGAGAAAACCCCGTGTGTCGGCGCACGCACTCAGGCCCGTGTAGAGGCCTCCCAGGGACCCAGCGCCGGGCACAACGTCTCTGAGCATGGGAAGATGAAGAAATGCGTAGTCCGCCGGAGTGTTCGTAACAACGAATATTTCTTGCGCGGTCTGTGAGAGGGTTCCGACGATGCGTTCAATGATCCGGTGACCGCCGACTTCCAAGAGCGCCTTGTTGACGCCGCCCATTCTTCGGGATGCTCCTCCGGCCAGGAGAATTCCTTTCACGGCCGCCGGCTTCCCCTGGCTTCTCGCATAAGAGGATTCATTCATACGAATGATTCGCGCTCCGGAGTCCCCCCTACCTGGTCTCGGCGGGCGGCGTGGAGGGCTGATCGGATACGGGCTTCGCCAATTCCT
>DATHCX010000052.1:0-12062 GCA_035319325.1 Desulfomonilaceae bacterium | reverse complement strand
GAATGTGATGTCATCCATGGCTACAATGAAAGCGCTGGTGAAAGCGAAGCCCGAACAAGGCCTGTGGCTGGAAGAAGTGCCGATTCCCGAAATCGGGATTAACGATGTTCTCATCAAAATACACAAGACTTCCATCTGCGGAACAGATGTACACATTTACAACTGGGACGAGTGGGCAGCCAGAACCATACCGATTCCCATGCAGATCGGGCACGAATTTGTGGGCACGGTTGCCGAAATCGGGAGCAACGTTCACGACTTCAAGCCGGGAGATCTCGTCTCAGGGGAAGGGCATGTTGTCTGCGGTCATTGCCGCAATTGCATGGCAGGTCGACGACATCTGTGTAACAAGACCAGCGGTGTGGGTGTGAACCGGCCGGGCGCTTTCGCGGAATACCTGAGCATCCCCCAGACGAACGTATGGTATTGCGATCCCACTATACCTCAAGAGACCATCGCGTGCTTCGACCCCCTGGGAAACGCAGCGCACACTGCGTTATCATTCGATATCCTGGGCGAAGATGTTCTCATTACCGGGGCAGGCCCTATCGGTTGCATGGCTACCGCCATTGCCAGGCATGCAGGAGCCAGGTACGTGGTGGTCACTGATCTGAACCCGTACAGGCTCGACCTGGCAAGAAGGATGGGAGCGACCTTGACGGTGGATATTCGCCGCGACACCGTAGAACAGGCTCAAAAGGTCCTGGGAATGAAAGAGGGATTCGACGTGTCGATGGAAATGTCAGGAAATCCGGATGCTTTGCGCTCAATCCTGGCGAATTCCTGCCACGGTGGCAAAATCGCACTGCTCGGCATTCTTCCCGCACCTGCCGCGATAGATTGGGACGCGGTGATCTTTAACGGACTCACTATCAAGGGCATATACGGCCGCGAAATGTACGAAACATGGTACAAGATGACCTCCATGATTCAATCGGGCCTGGACATCAGTCCGCTTATCACGCATCGCTACCATTACACGGAATTTCAGCAGGGATTTGACGTAATGCGATCGGGAAGATCCGGCAAGGTAATTCTTCACTGGACGGACTGATCGCGTCCGGGACGAACTCCGAAGATTGGTTGAACCCCAAACAGTTGCCGTGTCTCGTGCAGTGGAGCTGGTATCCGGTCAGGGTGGGAAAAAGGCTGTCATCGCGAGAGAAGGGAAGCATTCTCTGCCCTTGAATATCGATATTGCTTCGTCGTTTCACTCCTCGCAATGACACGGAAACGATGGATCCGCCGGAAGGCTGAATGATTACTGAACCTGAAGGCAGAAGCTTGCAAGGATCCGAGCGGGTGTAGTACGGTAACAGTTTACAATCGTTATTCAGTTCACTCGCCACGAGAAACGAGATTCCATGGAGAATACAACGGTCAACGCAAGTCCTCGGCATCGTGCGAATCTCGTTGGAGCGATCGTTGTGGCCTGCGTGATCGGTTTTTGGCTCCTGATCCCCCCGGTGTTGGGAACGCAAAGAGCTGGAACCGCTTCCATATTTCGTTTCTTCAGACAAGACACATTTTATTACTTGAGCGTGGCGGCCAATTCCAGAACCGGCTTCTACACGTTCGACGG
This sequence comes from Desulfomonilaceae bacterium, assembly GCA_035319325.1. Taxonomy (GTDB): domain Bacteria; phylum Desulfobacterota; class Desulfomonilia; order Desulfomonilales; family Desulfomonilaceae; genus DATHCX01. The sequence continues at coordinate 10,480 of DATHCX010000052.1, read as the reverse complement.
CGAACACGCCACGACGGGATTTCATCCGCTCTGGCAGGCGTACATCACGAAACTGTTCGAATTGGCGCCGCCCGACCGGACTTTTCAGATTCATCTCGTGTTCTGGGTCAGTGTAGTAGCCACCGTACTCGGATATATTTTGGCAGGCTTGGCAGTGTATGCCATGACGAATTCGAAGCTACTGGGAATACTGACGGTACCGGGCCCGTTCAATCTGCTATTTGCTTTCGTCTTCCCGTTTGCGGGCTCTCCGTGGTCTTTTATGAACGGCATGGAGAGTCCGCTCACGGTACTCTTCGGCGGGATGTTGTTCTTGCTTGTCTCGGGTTACTACAATGCGCCCGAGCGATTGGAAAGCCTGAAAAGCTTTTATGTGGCAACAGGAATTGTTCTGAGCCTCATGGTCCTTTCGCGGCTCGATGATATTTTTCTGCCGGTCGCTTTCGCGGTTTGTGTGCTCATTCCTGCAGGTCAATCAGTGAAGACGAGGCTTGGGAGAGCTTTTCTGCTCGTTTTACCGACGGCTTTGGTGATGTGTTTGTATATTGCGTTCAATTTTTATCACACACACATGTTCTTGCCAATCAGCGGCGTGATGAAGGCAGGCATCGCGTTGTGGGACAATCTGGGCGCACTGTTGACAACCGGTTCGCTGCAGGGTATCGGATCGCAGTTCAGTCCCGTCGCGCATCTCTCCAACCTGTACAGGCAGATTCAAATGCTGTTTCCTCCCGTTGCAGCGATTCTGTTCATTCTCATAATCGTGAACGGTGCTGCAAAGGAATCTCTGCGAAGAAGCGTATTTCTCATCTCTCTTCTTGTGTACGTCATTTTCAAAGCCCTATACAATTTTGTAAATGTTCATGTAAACTACCAGGGAGTTATATGGTACTATACGTATTCCATACTGGTAATCAATTTCACGGCGCTTGTGTTGTTTTCCGGGCCGTATAAACGATTTTGCGAGTTCCGGACGCCCATCAAAGCCGTTTCTCTACTTGCGGTGATATGTTACTTCTGCGCTAATATCAGTATCATTTCGATGATTCCTCTCAGTGGAAATACCTTGGAGTACAATTTCTGGAGCGCGGGAAGCTCGATTGCAGACGAATTACAGGCGAAAGATCCCCATGTGAAAATTGTGGAATACGAAGACGGCATCATCAATTATGCACTCGGCCTACCCACGCTGCACGGGCTGGGTTTCGTCCTGGACCGGGAAGCATACGAGGCAAAGAAACGAAAGAGAATGCTGGAACACGCTCATCAGCGTGGATACGACACCATCGGTTCGCTGGTATACATTCGGCTGCCTGACGAAAACATGACCTCGCAGGAAATTGAGCGGGTGCTCATGCGATCTCCCGATTTCAGAGGAGAAAATCTCGGTGATTTCACCTTCAAGGTGCTTATGATCCACAAGCAGACAGGCGCAACATTCATCAGCTTTCAACCCAAACAGCAAAATGTTCCTGATTCCAGTTTTCTAAAACCGTAGGATGGAGAAGGGGCTTCTTGTTGAGACGTTGCTCCCTGAACCCCGCCTCCAGAACCCTTAAGACTCGCCTGAACCGAAGGAGGAACTCAATGATTGCGAGATACTGGAGGGGAATTGCCAGGCCTGATCGAGCCGACACGTATATCAGGCATCTCAGGACGGACACCTTCCCACGCTTGTCAACGATCGACGGTTTCGTAAGGGCGTCCATTTTGAAAAGAACATCGGAACAAGGTACGGAATTCGTCATCCTGACTATTTGGCAATCCATGGAGGCTATCGAACGTTTTGCGGGATCTGAAACGGAGATTGCGGTCGTCCCTTCGGTGGTTCAGGACATGATGGTTGCTTACGATCCAGTGGTGACGCACTATGAAGTCGTTGAACAGTATTCTCCTGCCAGGGCGGACTAACAGTGAGGAGGAATACCCCCGCGGAGACTGAGCTGCAATATTCAGAACTCGTTGCCCTCTGAGCCGGAACTCAGCGTTTCTTCATTCAGCCGGCCGCGGTACACAGCGTTTTCAACGTGTTGATGACATAGTTTGCGACGTCGCTCATGCGCAAAATACCGAGAAATCCCCCGGAATCGGACACGATCAGTGAAGGGTGATTGCCCATCAGCATTCTGTGAATAGCTTCACAAAGGGGAATTTCGACGTTGATGAATTCCGTCCTGGCGGGAGTCTTCATGAGATGTGTGACCTTGAGTTCCGATGCTTTTTTGCACCGAGCCTCCAAATCACCCTTCCACATGTCAAAATGTTGATATGTAGATTGTATGAACTCCGTTGCCGTCTCCGAGCCGAAGGCCTGTGGAGTAAGCCCGAATTCCTTGTAATGCGGCTCAAGGGCTCTAAGGATATCGTAATGCCGCACAGTTCCTATAACATTCTGCTTTTCGTTCAGGACCAAAACGATGCGGGGACGGTAATCCCACCTTTGGTACATTTTTCGGGTTGCTTCCATTACGATGACTGCTTCGCAAAGCGAGGCATTTTCCGAAACGGTTGCGCACTGATAAGAGGAGAGCATCAAGTCTCTTACTTTGGGTTCGGACATAATGGCCTCCAGAATGGAAACAAAGAAGAATACAAATATTCTATCACCGGGGTTGAAATTGTCTACGATTCTTTTGGTGCGGGGCCCTTTGACAGATAGCGTTCGAGACAACGAACCTCGCGTTGCTGTCACCCGATATTGTTACAGGTTGTAAGAGATCTGTACATTGGACTGCTTCGGTTAACGAATTCGAACAAGAGGCAACGGTGAGAAGGCTCGGGCATTCACAGAGAATTAGGCCGGTCCCAAAGATGTGCGTCAGCCCGCTACCAAAAACGCCTCGACTCCACACCCGATATATACTAATCCGTATCATTCAATCGGCAGTGGCCGCGACGGTCGAGCAGCGTGGATCGCCGCGGCATGGCGCCTGACTTTCCATTGTGACGATTCCCGTGCTAATAAGGTATACTGCGTAACTATATTGGTGCGCATTGAAAATGGTGCTTTCCGTCCGCAGTCAGCCAGATTGTCCTCGCAGCGTGAGCCAGGCCGTCCGAAGCGAAGGAGACACCCGGCTGGTAGACGCATTCCTAATGCCCGGCACTATGCAAAATCGGAGACGTAAATGGACCATATCAGGAATTTTTGCATCATCGCTCACATCGACCACGGAAAATCCACCCTGGCAGACAGGCTCCTGCAGATTACCGGAGCAGTGGGTGAGCACGAGTTTCGAGAGCAGATGCTTGACACCATGGACATAGAACGGGAACGGGGAATTACCATCAAGAGCCAGACCGTAGCGCTCCCTTATAAGGCCAAAGACGGAAAAGAATACGTGCTGAACCTCATAGACACGCCCGGACACGCGGATTTCTCCTATGAAGTGTCGCGGGCGCTCGTTTCCTGTGAAGGTGCACTCCTTGTAGTGGACGCAAGCCAGGGAGTCCAAGCTCAGACTCTCGCGAATTTCTACATGGCACTGGAACAGGATCTGGAAGTGATACCCGTGATCAACAAGATCGATCTGCCCAGCGCAGACGTGGAACGGGTCAAGTATCAGATAGAGAAAGATCTCGGCCTGGAATCGGACGATGCCGTGGCGGTTTCGGCGAAGGAAGGCATAGGCATAGAAGAAGTTCTCGAAGCGGTGGTGCAGAAAATCCCCCCGCCGAAAGGAGACGCGGCGGCTCCGCTGAAAGCCCTGATTTTTGATTCACACTGGGATCCGTATCGGGGTACGATCGTGCACCTGAGGTTGTTCGACGGCCAACTTCGTCCGGGCGATGTCGTGCGGCTCTGGTCCAACGGAGCGACGTACAAGGTGGAGGAAGTGGGAGTATTCATCATAGACAGGATTCCCCGGAAACGTATTAGTGCAGGAGAAGTCGGGTACATGATCGCCGGGATCAAGACCGTGAGCGATACGAGAATCGGGGACACCGTAACTCTGGACGGCCGGCCGTGCCTGGAAGCGCTCAAAGGGTTTCAGCTGGTAAAGCCCGTCGTGTTCTCATCATTTTATCCTATCTCATCGGACGATTACGACGATCTCGCTACAGCTCTGGAAAAACTGAAGTTGAACGATGCGTCCCTCACTTTTGAAAAAGACCACTCCACAGCACTGGGACACGGATTCAGATGCGGATTCCTGGGACTGCTCCATCTGGAAGTTGTTCAGGAAAGGCTCGAACGCGAGTTCAATCTGTCCCTGATACTCACCGCGCCGTCTGTCCAATACATTCTCGTGATGAAAGACGGATCGGAGGTCATCATCGATAATCCCGCAAAATATCCGGACCCCGTTGTAATCGACTATGCAAAGGAGCCTTTCATACGGGCGTCGATTATCTGTCCGGAACAGTATCTGGGAGCGGTGATAACCATATGCATCGACCGCCGGGGGTTTCAAAAAGACATGAATTACCTGGATTCCAACAGAGTCGAGCTCACCTTCGATCTGCCGCTTGCCGAGGTCTTGTTTGACTTTTACGACAAATTGAAATCCGTATCCCGCGGGTACGCGTCTTTTGATTACGAATTCCTGGAATATCGCCGCACCGACCTGTCAAAGGTGGACATTCTCGTGGCAAGCGAACGAGTGGACGCACTGTCCATGCTTGTCCACAAGGACCGCGCGTACCAGAGGGCCCGGAAATCGTGCGAGAGGCTGAGAAAGGAAATTCCCAGGCAACTCTTCAAGGTAGCCATTCAGGGAGCCATAGGAGGCAAAATTATCGCGCGGGAAACCGTGTCTCCCTTGAGAAAAGATGTTACGGCAAAGTGTTACGGCGGCGATATTACGCGAAAGAAGAAGCTCCTGGAAAAACAGAAGGAAGGCAAAAAGCGCATGAAACAGGTAGGCAACGTGGTGATTCCGCAGTCGGCATTCCTTGCGGTTCTGAAGGCGGACGAGGAAGAATAGGAAGCGTTTCGCCTCATACAAAGCCTCGTTAAAGCATCCATTTGACCAGCAGGCTCATCAGCACCACCGCAATGGCAGCGAACAGGAGATAGGGCGCCGCGCTCGCCTCCTCCATCGCCCTTTCATCAGTATGCCGCGCGGTACAGCCTCCCCCCAACCCACACTTCTCGCAACTGACGTGTTCTTCATTCATTGCAGCCTCCCGAGACGAGCCGGTCATTACTTATGCCAGCCATTATACAAGACATTCAACCCGCGAGATTGTTCGTACCTTTCAGCGGCTCACCGACGGGGTTCTTTCTTCGTGCGACCCGCATTCCGAGATAGCAGATCGAAACAGCGACGGCTGGAATGAGCACGAAATGAAACAGAAACAACAACACTCCCTGGCCCTTCAGCCCAACCAAACCGAGCATCATCAGAAGCACGCAAATGAGCACGCCCGACGGCGGCTCCCACACAATGCCCGGGGGTGCGAATTTCCCCAAAATCATTCCCGTGAAAAAGTAACCGGTAAACGTGGTGGGCACTCCGAACCACAGAGGCACATGCAGCCCGAGATAACCGAGTATTGCCGCGATGAACAACGTGTCGGCAAATGCGAGGAAAAATCCTGCAACAAGACCCGCGACGACCCATTGTACCCGGGAAAAATTGCTTAGAGCAGGCTGAACATATTCATCCGTCAAACCCATGATACTATTCTCTCGTTATCAGGTGCAACCGGGATACATCCCAGCGCCCGGTTCGTTTTTTCGGCTACCGATTCTCCGGCTCGATGTGCATGTCACGCGTTGAATACCGTCTGCTCGACTCTATACCGGTGTTTGCGTGACGGAGTTCCGGTTGCGTCGCTCCAGGCCAGTTTGACGTAACCTTCTTCAAAGCCGACGATGAAATAGTCTCCATCCGGTAATGTGCACGTGGAAAACCGGTCGCGGCCGAACAGGCTGTATTCAGCCTTTAATCCATCGAGATGAACGAGATCTCCGATTTGCATATTCCCTCCTGTTACCAATTCACCCAAGATTCGAGGCCGAATCAGCACGAATCCAGCAAAGCGAGGATACGTGTCAACGAGATAATGTGCGCACCCCCGTGCACATTTTTATTGACTCGATTGGAATTTATAAGGTAGATTCATCCGTTTGTCCAGAGATAATCGTCAAATCTCCTTCTGCCTAGCCCTGCCGTGAGTCCACAGCATCTAACCTACCGAGTCTTCAAGGGAATAGCCATACTGCTCGAAGGTCCTCCGCCATCGCGTTGCCACCTTCTCACGGTTTGCATCGGTTAACCGGTGCACATTCTTCTGATAGCCGCGGATTGAATTCAAATAATCCTCGACTCTCTTGGTCTGCAAATCGAATCCCGGCAAATCAAGGCTATTGTACATGGTTTCCAGTACCTTAACCGGATTGGATTCCAGGTCTTCGAATTTCATCTCGTAGAGCGCACCCGCGGGAATGAGCTCTTTGTCCCGTTCCAGGAGCCGAAACAGTTCCTCGTACCAGGTCAGGATCAGCTCGTCCACACGTTCCGGGGGCGGCACTTGGAGATGAGCGTATGCCAGAGAATCACGCCACAGCTTGTGGGTGGATTCGTACACAACATAGGGGTTGCGCACTATATGTACGAACTTCGCGTCCGGAAACATCTCCAGCAGCGTGCTTATCCTGCATGTATGCGGCGGCGATTTGAGAACGATCCTTCGCCCCTCGGATAGGGTGAGTTTTTTGAGAAACAGCAAGAACGACGATTTCCATCGGGCGACATCTTCCGGCGGTAGTTCTTTCATGTCGAAAGGCGAAAAATTGTTGTCTCCCGTGACGGGAAACAGAACCTTCATGTAGGGAGAAGTCGCACAATGTGCAGCCAAGGCGAATTCGTCTTCGTGAGGCGTATCGGCAGAGAACGCAACATTGTCCATGGGCCGTTTGTTGGGGGCCAGAAAATTGAACAACACGCCACCTGCTTGACTGAATACGAAATGATGGGGAAACAGAGCCTGATAAGCGGTGGGGCAGCAAAAATGTTCATCAAGGTTGAGCAGATTGTGCAGATGGGTTGTCCCGCTGCGCCAGTGACCGATAATGAACAGGGGAGAATGTTCGATACTTGTGGCCTGGATGTCCTCGGTATTGAAATAGGTCTCGCACGATCCGTATATGGAATTGAACACGCCGAGAACCATCAGGTACGAAAGACGGCCCAGGCACGCGGCATCCACCTGGAAATCATTTCTGGCGAGGACTTTGAGCAGAGTCCTCAATGTCATGCCCTGGATCACCTGAGGGCGCTTCTTTCTTTCCGACCAAAAGCTCATACCCTTACGCTCCTTATACGCATACCGATTCAAGAAGGTACTTCTGGGGGGGGACCTTCCTGGTACAGAATCACCTGCCGAACTCCCTCCCGGAACCTTCGTCCAGGTACGGGAACCCACGCTTCTTTTCAGGAAATCCGGTTCGACGAGTGACAAGGTTTCTTGAACCCGGGTGAGGGGAACTCCCTAAAAGAAGCACCTCCCGGATTCCACGTGTTTTATAAGCGAAACGATATGAGCCGTAAACTCGGCCGATCGCTCTCGCGCGTTGCCGGCAGGATGAAAAGCACCTTGCAATACTCGGCGGATAATGTCAAAAAGTCCCGTTGACACAAATACGGAGTCCTGGACCGTCTGCGGCTTCTCGCACGCCTGAAAACGCGAGAGACAGAGCATACCACGGGAATGTCATGGGAAAAAATATCCTGGTCTGATATGCTGAGAACAGTAGCTGAGAAGAGAACCCCGACACGATGCAGACCCGAATGTTGAGCGGGTGCGGAGGCTGATCATGACCTTTGTCGGAAAAGCATGGAAATTCGGCGATGACGTGAACACGGACGAGATAATCCCCGCACGCTATCTGAGCCTTTCGGGTGCCGAACAATTGGCCGGGCACGTCATGGAAGACGCTGACCCCGAATTTCCGTCAAAAGTGAAGCCAGGTGACATTATCGTGGCAGGAAAAAACTTTGGCTGCGGCTCGTCCAGAGAGCATGCCCCCGTGGCCATCAAAGGAGCACGGGTTTCATGTGTCGTGGCGAAGAGCTTTGCACGGATTTTCTTCAGAAATTCATTCAACATGGGGCTTCTCATCTTTGAATGCCCTGCTGCCGTGGAATCAATAAAACAGGGAGACATGGTGGAAGTTGATCCGGATCTCGGTGTCATAACGAACCTCTCCACAGGAGAAAGCTTCAAGGTTGCGCCCATTCCGCCATTCATGAAGGAATTGCTCAGAGACGGCGGCCTGATAGCCAATATCAAGAAAAAATCCGAAAGCCCGGATGTGTGACACGACCACGGTATTCTTTCAGGCCCACCTGCACAAGACCAATGGTTTATGGGGTTGGGACACGCTCGCGTCCGGAAGAAAAAAGGTTTCCTGAAATTGGGAGGGAATCTATAATGTGAAGGGAAACCGCTCGATGAGTTGCGCCGGTCATGTTCCCCAGTAAGCTCGGGTCCGAAACGGTGGAAAACATGAACCGCGTGGGCAGCAACTCTTCAGAAACGGCCGAACGCAAAGAAAACCGCAATGTGAAAACTGGGTGCTGAAGCTTCGGAATTGTCCCGGAGGTAAAACGTGCGCGTGTTAATGATAACGTCGGAAGCGAGTCCTTACGCTCAAACGGGAGGCTTGGGAGAAGTTCTCTCAGCATTGCCCGCGGCACTCGTTGAATCCGGTATTTCCGTTGATGTCCTCATGCCCAAATATCGCGGAATAACCCCTGAAAAATTCGACATCGAAAAAACGAATACCAGGATCGAAGTCGATCTCAATGCCAAAAAAGTGTCTGCGGATCTGTGGGTTCTCAATCACGCCCGCGGCGCGCGGTATCTCTTTGTAGAATGCGACGAGTACTTTGACCGGGAATATCTGTACGGCACGCCCGAGAGCGATTACGAAGATAACTCGGAAAGATTCGTGTTCCTCTCCAGAGCCGCTATAGAGATGGCTCTCCAATCGGGAACGAAATACGACGTGTTCCATTCCCATGACTGGCAGTCGTCATTGAGCCCAGTCTATCTACGCACTCTGTATGCCGGAGAAACCCGTCTACAGGAGAGCGCCGCGGTGATAACCATACACAATTTGGGGTACCAGGGAATATTCTGGCACCTGGACATGCCTCTGGTGGGAGTGGGATGGGAATTCTTTACTCCGAAGCACATGGAATTCCACGGTAAGTTGAATTTCCTCAAGAGCGGAATAGTGTTTGCCGATGAAGTGAATACCGTATCGCCAGGGTACAAGAATGAAATTCTCACCCCGGAATTCGGCTTCGGCCTGGAAGGCATCCTTCAGGAAAAGGGCGATCATCTTACGGGTATTATTAACGGTGTGGATTACAAGGTGTGGAATCCGGGAACGGATTCCAGGATTGCCGCTACGTACGGCCCGCATGACCCGTCCGGAAAAACAGCTTGCAAAAGAGAGCTCCAACGCATCGGCAGGCTTCCCGAAAAGACAGGGGTGCCGCTTCTGGCCATGGTAAGTCGCCTTTCCAGTCAAAAGGGGATCGACATTCTGGCGGATACGATTCATTCCCTGATGAAAAGGAGCGTGCAGCTTTTCTTGCTTGGAACGGGTGAACGCAGATATGAAGCGGCCTTTCGCGAGCTTGCGGATACATATACGGATAACATCGCAGTGGCGTTTTCGTACGATGACAATCTCGCTCACAAGATCTTTGCAGGATCGGATATGCTCCTGGTTCCTTCCCGGTACGAGCCCTGTGGACTGACCCAGCTCTATGCCCTCAAGTACGGAACCGTTCCTATCGTCAGAATGACCGGCGGCCTGATCGATACAGTGGAAGAATGCGATGTGGAGGGAGACTCGGGAACAGGGTTCCGATTCAGGGATCCGGAACCGTCTTCGCTGGAAAAGGCTATCCTCAAGGCTCTGGCTGTTTACGAGGAGAATCCCGATGCGTGGAGAAGGCTCATGCTGCGAGGTATGCAACGGGATTTCTCGTGGCAGCGATCCGCAAAAGAATATATCCGGTTGTACGAGAGAGCGATCCAAAACCGATCAGCGTTCGGGAAATTCATGAAATGAGTGCCGAATCCCAGCGACGATACTCATAGTAATGCGCTTTCAAAATAGTAAAATTGGGGGGGCCCTCTTGGTATTGTGGTTCTCGAAGATTGTGTCGGATTCTCTCATACTTCTCGCCCGTATTCCGGTGGTCCAATCATGTCATTGCGAGGCGTGGAACGACGAAGCAATCTCAGTATAGGTCAGTTGGAGATTGCTTCGGGCTTTGCGCTCGCAATGACAATCTTCCGATCTTTTCGAGTGATCAAAACCGACATTACTTTTGAGAATCCCCGTAACTGTTCTTGATGTGGGGTTCGGGGAACTTCTTACAAGAAGTGCCTCCCCGAGATTCTGACACCTATCCTCTCGGGTGGCAGGAGCTGTGGAGTTGTTTGAGTCTGTGGCGGGCAACGTGGGTATAGATCTCGGTGGTGGAGATATCAGCGTGTCCCAGCATCA
>DATHCX010000051.1:0-9493 GCA_035319325.1 Desulfomonilaceae bacterium | reverse complement strand
TATTGCCCGAGCCTTTCCCTCCCACCACGACGATGACGTCCACTTGCCTGGCAAGCCGGCTGATCTCCAACTGCCGTCGCTTCGTCGAGTCGCACACGGTATTGTATACGTTCAGTTTCGGGCATCTTTTTCTGATCTCTTCAACCACTTTGACAAATGTTTCCGTTTCCTGTGTGGTTTGAGCAACAACGCAAATTTCTCGGTCCTGGGGAACTTGATCCACGAGTCCGTTATCCAGCGATGGAATCGCGAGCCCTCCTGCGGACGCAAATCCCATAAGTCCCCGAACTTCCGGGTGATCCTCATCACCGACGATGACACAGAACTGGCCCACGGCAGCATGCTTGCGTATGACCGCTTGAACTCTGGCCACTCGGGGGCATGTCGCATCGACAATTCCAACGCCTTTTGCCTGGAGAAGCTGTTTTTCCTGCGGGGAAATGCCGTGGGCGCGAATGACGGCTGTTCCGCCCGTGATCTGATCGATGGAGGACACCTCCAGGATTCCTCTCGTACGCAGCAGTTCGAGGGTCTGCGGGTTATGAATCAGAGGGCCGTACGTGACGATGGGAAGAGCGGGAGCAGCTCTCTGGAGATCGAGGACCATGTCAACTGCACGGCGAACGCCCATACAAAAGCCTGCGGTTTTTGCAAGGCGAATCTTCATGAATCGCCCTTTCGATCGGCCATCTTCTTCCTGATATTCACGAGGTCGTCCTGAGTATCGACGTCAGTATCGTCATACAAAAGGGCCATTTCAACCCCGATCACCTCTTCCGCGTGGCGTTTCACAATGCTGCGAGCTCCCACATCTCCGGTAATCAGCATGATTTCCGGGAACAGCGCAGCCGGAACAATCACGGGAGTGGTTCTGCGTCCCTGTATCAGGGGCGCAACGATTCTTTCGGGATATTTCCGGAAACTCGCCAACAACGTGTTAATGACTGCCGCGGTTATGAGCGGTTGATCGCCCAAAATGAGCGCGACTCCATCGGAAGACGAATCGAGACACCTCATCCCTGCCAAAATGGAAGAAGACATTCCATTTTCCGGAGAAGGGTTTGTAACTGTACGAACCCGAGGGTGTGAAAAAACGCGTCTTTCCACTAGTACGGGGAGATTCATATTCGGACCGAGTACCAGGGTGATCCGATTCAGTTCGGACGCAACACTTTCTTCGATTACCCACGCGATCAGCGGGGCACCGTTTACGTCCGCCAAAATCTTGTTGGCCCCAAACAGTCTACTAGACAATCCGGCTGCCAAAATGATCCCTTCTATATTGATCATGCTTTATCGCGATCCAACACGAAGCGAGAGATGGTCAGGAAATCTCCCGCGCTTGCGGAGCCACTTGGGGCCCGCCTTGAGCTGCCGCGGGTTTAGAGCTTATGGAAACCAACTCCGTAAATTCGTCTCCCTCCAGAGTTTCTTTTTCCAGGAGCCTCCCTGCTATCTCATGGAGCAAATCGCTTTTTTCACGGAGCGTTTTTAACACATCCTCCATACGGGACTCAATGATGGATCTGACCTCATCGTCAATCATTCGGGCCGTTTCCTGACTGATATCTTTTGGGGGCAAAACACCAGTCGGTTGCAGGTATGGATTTGGCGATTGTCGATAGGTTACGGGGCCTAATCGGTCATTCATTCCGTACAGGGTAACCATGCTGTTGGCGATTTCGGTCGCCCGCTGCAGATCGTTTTGCGCGCCCGTGGTTATGTCCTCGAATATAATGATTTCCGCGGCCCGTCCGCCCAGCAGCACATCGATTTTTTCCAGAAGCTCGGTCTTGGACATCAGGTATCTGTCTTCGGTGGGTAATTGCAGGGTGAATCCGAGCGCACCGATGCCGCGGGGAACGATTGAAATTTTGTGCACTTTTTCCGCGGTGCGTCGAAACGTGGCCACGAGAGCATGTCCCGTTTCGTGATACGCGACGGTCCGTTTTTCTTTTTCGTTGAGGATTCGGTTCCTCTTCTCCAGGCCTGCTACGATCCGGTCAATGGCCTGCTCAAATTCATGCGAAGTAACTTCATTTTTCTCTTTTCTCGCGGCAAGCAGAGCGGCTTCATTCACGAGATTTGCGAGATCTGCCCCTGTGAATCCCGGAGTCCTCCGGGCGATCACGTCCAAATCAACATCAGGTCCCAGGGTAACATGCCGTGTGTGCACCCGCAGAATTGCTATCCTGCCCAAAAGATCGGGACGATCCACGAGAATATGGCGATCGAATCGCCCGGGCCGCAGAAGAGCGGGATCGAGTATTTCCGGCCGGTTGGTTGCCCCGAGAATAACAACCCCCTGATTGGCCTGAAAACCGTCCATTTCCACCAGCAATTGATTCAGAGTCTGCTCGCGTTCGTCATGTCCGCCCAGAGTACCGGTTCCTCTGGCCTTTCCCAAAGCGTCCAGTTCGTCGATAAAGACAAGGCACGGAGCCATTTTGGCCGCCTGTTCGAATAAATCCCGGACTCTGGCGGCTCCGAGACCTACAAACATTTCAATAAAATCCGATCCGCTGATGGAGAAAAAGGGCACGCCCGCTTCACCGGCAACTGCTTTTGCCAGAAGGGTCTTCCCCGTTCCGGGAGGCCCCACCAGCAGGACTCCTTTGGGAACCTTCGCACCGAGGCGAGTGAATTTTTCCGGGTTCCTGAGGAATTCCAAAATCTCCTGAAGCTCCTGTTTTGCTTCGTCCTGGCCTGCCACATCGTCAAAGGTCACGCCCACATCGGTTTGCGCCACGATTTTCGCTTTGCTCTTACCGAGAGTCATGATACCCGTGCCCTGTCCCATTTTCTTCATGGCCCAGAGCCATATACCCACGAAAATAACAGCAGGCAGCACCCACGATAGCAGTGTCATCAGAAACGTGTTTTCATTTTCCGCTATGATTTCCGCGTTATTTTGTTCCAAATATTCCACCAGGTTCCGATCGTCCAGTCGAGGCGTCACATAGATGAGAGTAGGAAACAAGGGCTCCTTGTGCCCATCCTGGAGTTTTTCATACCCTCTGAGGTATCGCTGGGAAACCACGACCGAATTTATTTTTCCTTCGGAAATCAGCTTCTTGAATTTTGAGTAGGAAACGCTTTGCACATTTGGGGCGATCCAAAACTGAATCAGGGCAAATATGAGAAAAGCAAGCACCACATAGATGATGGAAAAAGAAGTCTTTTTCTTGATATCCTGGACATTCTTCATACGAACCCCGGCACATCAGCTTTTCTAACATTTCGGTCATTACGGCACCTTGCATGCACGTTCATGAGGCCGAAACGCATAATATTATTATAACGCCTAATCGTATGCATTTCCAGCGGCAGTAATGCCCGGAATGTCTCAATCACCCGAAGTAAAGCCTGTACGTAGTATTATCCCTTCTCTGCCAGGCCAATACCGCCTGCCGTGCCAATCTATGTGATTGCGAAAAATTGAACGAACAACAATGAACGCATGAAAAAACAAGGCCGGTATAAAGTAGAGCAACCAATTGCGCAATGAAATACGGAAAGGGTTCACCCGACGCAGTACAAGCGCAACGACTACCAACGCAGCCAGAAAAACCCAGGCACAGATTCCCGGGAGTCCTTCCGCCCGACCGCACGCGAATGCTCCAGCAACTCCCAGCGAAACCAGGAAGGCGAAGGTAAAGTTCAGATAGGCAATGAGCATGGCAAGCCAGATTCCCGGATTGGTGAACTTGGGAAACAGGATCTGACGGTCGAGGTAGCTTAAGAAGGCCTGGACCGTCTGGTTCCGGAGAGGAGAAGTGAGGAGATTACTCGTATCCATTTTCAGGCTCACTCCGCCACGCTGAAGCGCATTACCCAGCACCAAATCATCGACCACGGTTTTTGCCCACAGCTCTGAAACCCTGAGCCGTTCGAAGGTTTCCCTGCGAATTGCCGTTGCGCCTCCCCAGGGTTTCGGCACAGTCGCAGCCAAAAGCAACACAAACGTTCCGTAAATTGCCTGGCAGACTGACCCGATTGTTTCGGGCTCAGGTTTAAAGGACCTGAACGTGGTAACGGCTTCTGCTTCCCGACTCCTGGCAGCCGCAGTGAAACGTTCCAACCAATTGGGATGAGCAATATTGGTGCTGTCGCAAAAAACCAGAATTTCCGTTTCAGACCGAATGTGTTGCAGCCCCACGAGGAGATTGTAATTTTTCTGGGCGCTGGTGACAGAAATCCCTCCAACCACTTTCCGAATGTGGGAATACTTCCTGCTCAAGGTGTCCACGACAGCGGCGGCCGGATCATCGTCACTTTCCAGAATAAAAATAACCTGATAGTCGGGGTAGCTCTGTTGGAGCATTGAGGCCAGTATGCGTTCCTGGCCGGGAAAAGTACCTTTCACCGGAATCAATACGTCCACGGGAGTTATGGGGAGTTGGCAGGGCGGATCAATCGGGTGTTTTTGTGCCAGACGCCACATCCCCGCAGCGATCGCCATGGCAAACGGGATAACCCCCGAAAGCAGCCAAACAGCCAGAAAAACTTGGAAGAATGTCATTTCCTCCACCAGTGTGAAAAGCGTAACCCGGCAGTCTACTGGCTGCGCAAAGGAAGCGCTCAACAGTGATTGTGATATTGGGGTCTTGTCTCCAGCGGTTTGCTAAATCCCGGATCCAGGACGCGACTATACCGTTGGGAGCGGTCAAATCCCGGAATGCCGCCGCCCGTGTGATCGCTGCAGCGGACAGGCGCTATTGCGTGACGCTGATTCGAACGTTGCAGGTCAATCCGTCCTTGATCCTTCCGTCCGTGTTCTCCAGCAAGCACTCAAGATCATAATCCGCAGGCACATCCAGCGATGAATTTCGACTCGTCCAGGGTATCCTGTTGATCTTACAAGGATACTTTGAATCGGGAAACGCATCGAACACTACTGTCCCGCGGTCGCCGGCCTTTAATTTCACGAGATCAAGTTCGTGGACCTTACACCGAACGAGAACGGGATTCGTAGGAGCCAAAGTCACGGCGTGGAATCCCGTGGCAGGTTCAGCTTTTACGCTGAAATCCGGAGAAATCCAGATTACCTGAGCGGCAATGGGAGCTTTAAGGTAGGCAATATCCTGAGGCACCTTGGAATCGGCATAGGACCTGTGGGTCTGCCATTCCAGAAGTTCCAGATCTCTCTTCTGCTTCGCTTCATAAAAGCGGAGATTCTCGCTTATGCTCTGCAGTTCGGCTTCATGAAGTTTCATGCTCTCTTCAATGTCCAGAATCTCCTTCTTGATTGCCTTGACCTGCCGTTCTTTAGCAGTCACCGCATCGCGGAAAGCCATTTCCTTGGCCTGGAGTTCCCGGACATCGGACAGATCTTTGTCCGTTTTTTCCAATTCGAGTTTTTTCAGGGGCATGGCCACCTGTTCCAGCTTTTCGAGGCTAATTTTTCTCTCGTACAGGTTCCTCTTGAGGTTCAAAACTATTTCGGGATACAGGGTTTGATGGACCTGCATCATGGATTGCCTATCCAGCTTGTATTCCGCCAGAATTTCGTCTTGCTGAACTGCTTGTCCTTCCCTCACGGCAATATTGGTCACCTCTCCGGTAAACGGCATGGTCACGGCTCTCTTGAGAACGGAGAAGCTTTTTCCCCTGAATGCGATTTCAGCTTCGGATTTGGCGTCAGCAATAGGAGGAGCGGCAACAGCAGCCTGGACAGGACTGGAATCGGCATGCTTCGGTTCCTGGGTGATCGCCACGAGTGCCAGAGCGACCATGGCCACGAAGATCGCCAAGAGCACGCCGAAGACCTTTGCCAAGAGTCGCGATTTTCTAGAAGCTGATTGCGGCATTGTACTTGTTCAAACCTCCTGCAATAGTGGCCAAATCAATCAATGCATCCACCCTGCCCTGAACACTGCCGGCCGAGCTGATTTCAGCCTCGACCCTTTCCATACGCCGGGTTATGTAATCGTCGTAGGGCAGATCACCCGCCTTGTAAGACAAAAAGGCTTTTTCTTCGCTCAACTCTGCTAACTTGGCCTGCTCGCGGTAAAAGCCCTCCCTTTCTCCGGAGGCATCCAGCTCACCACGGAGATTCTTGAAGCTGATATACAATTTTTGCGACATTTGACTACGGTCGATCTTGAGTTCCTCGCCCTTCATCTTCTGCTTCTTGATCTCGCGAACTTTTCTGAAACCGTCCCAAAGCGTATAGTTCAAACCGACAGCGAAATTGAATCCCGAGGTTCGGTCAACCTGATTGTGAACGTCCTCGATCTGCACGAGCGGCTTCGGCACAAGCGCGACGTATGCGCCGGTGACCCGGTTTGATTGGACCTGTTCCTGCTTTGCAATGATTCTCAATGATAAATTCTGGCCCTGAACATCCCCGAAGGTCACGACATTGCCGTTAAACCCGTTGAGTATCTGGTTGGCTGCGTCCCGGGTGTCCAAAGGAAGCTCAAAATCGGGGTGGTACCCCATCAGGGCCTTGAGTTCGGAAACTTTCTCTCTCAGCTCCCGTTCCTGCCCGTTGATCTTCATTTGTTCGCCTCTGGCCGCGTTCTGGAGTGACCGGAGAGTCAACGAATCGTAAGCCCCCTGATCCAGGCGACTTTTTCCATAGTTTACCTTGCTCTGTTGCAAGGCAAGTATTTGTTTGCGACCGCGAATTGTCTTCTCAAGAACGTGAATACGATAAAAAACTTTCGCCATCTTGGCAACGTTGTCCGCAATCTTCTCGTAGTGATTCAGCTTTCCGATATCCACCAATATCCCGTGAGACTTGATCTTTAACAGAGCCAAAAAAGGGTCCCAGCTGCTGCTGTACACGGAAACGCTCAGGGCGGCGCTGCCGCTGGCTCGGGACAAATAATAGCGTGTAATCAGCTCTATAGTCGGCAAGAGCTCTGAATGAGCATCCTTGAGCTCCGCTGAGCGGAACTGAATGTCCAGTCGCGTTTTGAGGAAATCTTCCGAATGTACAAGGGCATAGCGAACACAGGTAGGAAAATCGAAATAACCGTACGACTGAGGCTGGACCGCGGCCGGGCCGGCTTTCGACACGCCGGGAAAGCACAGCAGGCACGCACAAACCACAACCCACCAGAAACGTGTCGTCCATTTCCGACCGGATCCATTTCCGGAGCAATATGAGTTGTTCGCAGCCCTCAAGGTCGAGATCTTCACGTTATTACCATACCTTATGGTCCTCACAAAACATGGAGTCTCGGGACCAACCGCAATTCATTGCAAATATTCATAGAAAGAACACGAGCTTTTTCACCTAGATTGCTGGGACGCAGTATAACTGATCAATATAGAAATGTCAATGATGTTTCCCGTCTTTACGTCTTCTCGTATCATCCCTCGGTCCTGCTCAAATGCGTGTGCGCGACTATCCATTTTTGCATGAAAATTTTCATGCTACATTCGACGCCATCTCGCGTCTGTATTCGAATGACACTTTCGGCGCATGGGCCCTGCAACCAGAAGGAACACCAGGGGCTATTTTACTTTCGACCAGAGCTGATCCTTTCCCTCTTTAATGGGAGATCGGGCCACCATGAAATCCCCTTTTACCCCGTAGACATAAAACTCCATGTGCTTACCGTTCTTCAACGAAACGAGGACATCATGGTCTTCGAGCGTCCACAGGCCATCGGATCCGGTTGGGTTGTCCTGATTGAACACCCTGCAGGTGCCGTCTTTTCTGAGGGTCATGAGAGTTCGATGGGAGGCGTTCTCGGGGGTGGCATTTCTTTCGTCCAGGGGATTTTCATCGGGAAGAACTTCCCAGGTCGCAATCAGGGTATTGACGTCAATGGTCTGCTGATAAATCCTCTCCGGAGCAATTCCTTCGGCGGCCCAGGAATTGTGCGGAACCCACATGAGAAAAAAAAGAACCAGAAGATAACCCGGCCGATATTTCATGCATCCTCCGACGCAAAGATGCGCACTTCGCTCATGAATCCCTTCTTCCAGCCGACAACCGGACGCCAGGTGTCTGCAGGAATGCCTGTTGATTGGACTGCAACCGCAGGGCGACTCAGAGTTGTGGTCGTTTTGCGCGGCAGACTTCTCACTCCACTGCCGTTCAGCCCGGCGCACGGGCTGACGCAGCTCACGGGCGGTCTAAAAGCGGAAAAGAACATAAAATACCTTTTCGGTGTCACATGCGTGAAATCGGGGAGCGACTTCTTGTAAGGAGTTCCTCTCCGAACCTCACCTCAAGAACTTTTAGCACCGGCCATGATCCGCATTTCCTCTGCGGAAATCCAGGTTACGGCTGAGCCAGATGTTTCTGGGAGGGGGTGTGGGAGGGACAGTCTTTTCAAAGAAGGTCCCCCGATCTTACTTTTGAAAGCGCATCAGTATAAGCAAGTTTCCCCAGATTTGTCCAGATGGAGCCTCTGCGGAAATGCTACGGTTCAATCATTCGTGATTCGCACCTTATGACGCGCTTTCATCACTTATTATCAATGGATTCCCGTGAGTATAGAAGAGCGTGGTTCAAGTCTCGATTATAACTTTCTATAAACAAATATTCCGCTATTTACATGAGTTATGTTTTTTCATTTATTGATCTATTCCAAGTCTATCATAACACCCCAACATCAAATATTTTACTTGACACATTTATAGCGGCATGATACCTCCCGCCCCCAGGAACAAAACCGGGAACGCCCCCGAAAGCGCTTCCTACCCTGTCGCCCGTGAACAGAGCTGCAACGAAAAAGGAGGGTATAATGGTCAAAAGAGTTATCAGTGTTCTTATCAGTATTTTGATGCTATGTTCGGCATCCCTAGCACTTGCAGGCGGAGCTCCTGTCGGTCCTCCTGTGTCCTATCCTGCGAAGCCTTGCGGCCCCGGAGGCGGTGTTCCTTCGAATTACTGGGGTGATGCACCTTTTCCCGGATTATGCGGTGGTGTAGTTGCTTTGCCGTTCCTGGTCGTGGGAAGCTTGCTGGGGGGTAACACCGTCGGTCCTTACGGTCCGGGGCCCGGCCCTGGATATGGTCCTCCCGCTCCTTATACTTGCGCGCCCCCTGCACCCAAGCCGTATGTTGCTCCATGCGGTCCCGGCGCCGGTTACGGCTATGGCGGCGGCGGAAGCATTTTCAGCGGATTGCCTTGTCTCGAACTCTGCTCCGGACTTCTAGGCGGCATAGGCGGACCCGGCTTTCTATACTGAGATTCGGCTCAGGTACGGCCAAAAAGCCGACAGCTAACAAGCACTCAAACCTCTCATTCCTCTCGAATCTCCGGGGACTTCGGTCCCCGGTTTTTTATTCGCGCCACGCACAGACAAACTTCGAGAAATCGCCAAGTATCCATCAGGTACGGGTAGAAAAAGGCTGTCATTGCGAGCGCAGCAAAGCAATCTCCACCTTTAGGCATCGAGATTGCTCCGTCGTTTGACTCCCGGCAATAACACGCAAACCACGGTTCCCTCACGAAGCTGAATGATTGCATCGCTGAGCGCTTTTGCTCTGGACGCACTCAGGTAGTTCCTTATAGAATAAGCGAAAC
>DATHCX010000050.1:0-25413 GCA_035319325.1 Desulfomonilaceae bacterium | reverse complement strand
CGGTATTCGCCGGGCTTGCAGTTCACGTGCTGACAGTCAAACTCGCCCGGAGACTGCCTGTAGGATGGGGAGGCCTGGCTCACAAGTTTGCTCTGGCTGCCATCGGCAGCCTGGTCATCGTGGGGCTGTTCGGAATCGGCCTGGGACTGTGGTCTTTTCTGCACGGAAGCAAGGGCATGGCCGCCTTGCTCGCCGCAGTTGCGGAGACTCTGGAGAACATTAGACGGGGACTGCCCCCGGACGTGGCCGAAGCCATTCCAGCAACAATGGAAGATCTCCGCGAACAAAGCACCGGTCTGTTGCGTGAACACGCCCATAAGATCTCCGTTGCAGGAATGGCAGGAATAAAGACCTTCCTTCACGTCGCCTTCGGAATGGTGATCGGTGGAATGACCGCTCTTCATCACTTCGACATCGACGGCCGATGCCCGCGGTTTGCAGCTGCGCTGTATGCCCGTACGGGAACTCTTGCTGATTCCTTCGACAAAGTAGTCTTCGCACAGGTCAAGATTTCGGCCATCAATACGCTGCTGACTGCAGTCTATCTGATTATTATCCTGCCGATGTTCGGCATTCATTTACCACTGCTGAAGGTCCTTCTCCCGCTTACGTTTGTGGCCGGCCTTCTCCCCGTGATCGGCAATCTCGTGTCCAATACGGCTATCGTTTTGATAAGTCTTGGAGCGTCGCCGGGTATAGCCGTCGTCTCGCTCGTTTTTCTCGTGGCGGTTCACAAGTTGGAATATTTCCTCAACGCACGTATTGTCGGCGGAGAAGTCCAGGCAACAGCATGGGAACTGCTTTGCGCAATGGTTACCCTGGAGGCGGTCTTCGGAACCGCGGGGCTCATCGCTGCTCCGGTAGCGTATGCCTGGCTGAAAGCGGAATTGAAGGCGAAAAACATGGTGTAATACGCATTCGCTTTTTTACGGGTAACTCGATTCTGGGCACAGGCTGGGGGCACTCCCTCGCTGCGGACTACGCAGAGCCGTCTCATCACTTCGCTCAGGAGAGCCCCCAGCCCTGGAATCTCATAAATCTTGTGGCGAATGCGTATAACACCAACGCGCTTTCAAACGAGGAAGATTGGGGGCAACTTCTTACACGAAGTGCATCCGTATCAGAGAGAGCGTAGGGCCAATTCGGACTCTAGCGCCGCCAGCAGCGACTCATAATCCGGCGGGCCGTCGTAGCGTGTTGCGTTGATAAAAAAGGTCGGCGTGCCGTTAACGCCGCTGTGGATGCCGCTCTGCCGGTCTTCCCTAATCCGGTTTTCGACATCGCCTTGCTTGATATCGTTCCCGAATTTTTCGAGATTCAACCCGATCCTTTCAGCCCACACGGGAATGATGTCCGGTTGGAGGAAGGTCTGCTGTTCAAAAAGCAGATCGTGCATCTCCCAAAACTTGCCCTGGAGTGCTGCGGCTTCCGCCGCGGCGGCCGCGATCAAGGCATAGGGGTGCGCCCGGGTGAGAGGGAAGTTCCTGAACACAAATCGCAGCTTCTTCGCTAACGTCTTTTGCAGCCGCTTCACGATCGGATAAGCGGCTCCGCAGTAGGGGCACTGATAATCGCCGTATTCCACTAGCGTCAACGGCGCGTCTGCGGGTCCTTCAGCGTGGTCATAGGCTGAAACTGGCTGGGTGAGTGTGGCGGATTTGTCCATGATACCTCCTGACTCGGACGTTGAACTGGTTTCGAGAGCCGACTCCTTTCTAACTCTTGGCCATCGATTCCAGGGCTTTGAAAATGCCGTCCGCGCCCGGATTGATGCCGACCGGCGAGACGTAGCTCCAACGAATGACGCCTACGGAATCGATGACAAACAACGCCCGCTCCGACTCGCCATCTGTCTCCCGATACACGCCGTACTGACGAGCCACAGCGCCTTTGGGCTCAAAATCTGCCAGGAGCGGAAAGTGCAATTTGCGGTCTTTGCTGAACGCGAGATGGCTCCAAACGCCGTCGACCGAGATGCCGACGATTTGCGCTTCAAACTCGGAGAATTCTGGCTTCAACTCGCTATAGAGCCCCAACTGGTCGCTGCAAACGGGACTCCAATCGGCCGGATAGAAGACCAGAATCACGGGCCGTCCGAGAAAGTCGGATAGGGATACTTTTTGATCAGGGGTGGTCAAAAGGGAAAAGTCAGGGGCACGAACACCAGGTTTAAGAGCTGACATGGGATCCTCCTCCCTGTTATTCAGGATCGATCCGATTACCTCGGACGCTCCTGTCACAATCGCTGTTCTTGGTCTGCTTGTAATGCTCCTGTTCGAATGCACCCCGACCTGTCAGCCTACGCCTTGAGAAACGCGACCAGATCTGCGTCCCGTCTTTGGTTGGTACCGTGGACATGTGATGCGCTCCTTGCTTCGGCTCGAAGATGTAGAAGCATCGTCCTGCTCGCCGATGCCACAGTTCTTGCACTCCAGATCGAGGTTCCCGGATTTTGCCTTTCCGGCAGTCAAGATGTTTCTCGGGAGTTTCGTTCTCCGAGAACGGGTCTGTTCAGTAACTCGCCCGTAACGAGGGACTCCTCCTCAAAGACTCTTTTTCAAAACTGTCCACGTGCAACCGTCCGTTCGCTACTTTTGGTGGCGATGTTTCGCTGAGAGCGCATAAACACTGGATCGCAGAGCGGGCAACGGATCATCGGACAGCTCGATCCCATCCGTCAGCTTCGTCGGATCGTACGCCAGCGCTTTTTCGGCGGCATCGTTGTCGGCAACGACGGAAGTGATGGCGATCGTGCCCACGTCAATTTTCTTGCGATCGTCGGGCCAGACGAGCGAGGGATCTTTCGTGGGGTCGCCGGCATTCGGAAGTTGCACAACCAGACGGAACGTGATTGGTCCGTTCGCCAGACGCGTCTTGAGATCTTCCACGAGAAAATTGGCCGACCTGGTTTTTGCCTCCGCGTCGCTCAAGTCATGCTGGCCGGCGACGGGAAGAATCTTGTAACGCCCCGCCTGTTTCACTCCATCCTTATTCACGAAAATGAATGCGTCGTTGGAGAAGAACGATTCGGTGGCAAAGCTGGCAGGTATCACCTTGCTTTCTTGCACGAACTTCAGGGCGAGGGGACGTGTGGTGACAAACACTTCGATAGGCCATGGGTGCGGCTTGCTGGGATCCGTCGCCACGACGGCCTCTTGAAGCGCGAGAAACTCTTCACCGGTGCCGACGACGAATCCGTTGTGCGATATCGACACGATATCGGTTTCCTCGCCGCCGGGGAGCTTGAATCGAATCGCCATTCCGCGCGGGCCGGCGTTGGGCGAGTTATCCGGGATGGAAGGGTCAGGCGCCCCATCCGAGAAGCGAACGGTTACGGGCACCGAAGCTCCTTGGAAATGAGCGGCTTTGGAAAGCGTCGCCGCATCTCCCGAGGGTGCGAATGTTCCTTGGCATACGATCCCTTTCGCATGGACAGGGCGATAGCCCGCTTTGTCTCCCGGCACCTGGAGCATGGTTGCGAAGATTTGCTGGGCAAGGTCCTTGTCGGCTGGAGGTTGCAGACCCCCTTCCCGGCCATTCGCTTCGGCTAACATGATACCGGCCGACAGCAATACGCTGGTGGCTACAATCCATTGAATCCTTGTAAATGAAATCTTCATGGCTTCTCTTTTCGTGACCTTTGATTCAGCGGCCTGTTATTTCAGGCAGTTACGCTGTGAATCCTCCGTCGATGCTCAGGCTGGCTCCTGTCACGTAGGATGCCTCGGGGCTGGCCAGATATGCCACCAGCGACGCGATCTCGTCGCCGGTACCGTAGCGCCCCAACGCTATGAACGGCACCAATACCTTGGCGAAATCGCCCGTGGCAGGGTTCATGTCGGTATCAACGGGACCGGGTTGGATGTTATTGATCGTGATGCCGCGCGGGCCGAGGTCGCGAGCCAATCCTTTGACCAGTCCGACGAGAGCGGCCTTGCTCATCGCGTAGACGCTGCCACCTGCGAAGGGCATACGTTCGGCGTTGCAGCTGCCGGTATTGATGATACGCCCGCCTGCCCGCATGTGTTTCAGTGCGGCCTGCGTGGCGACGAAGACGCCGCGCACGTTTACCGCGAGGGTGCGATCCAAATCTTCGAGACGAAAGTCGTCGATGGCCGCGATGGTCAGCATCCCGGCGTTATTGACCAGAATGTCGATTCCGCCCAGTTCCTGTACCGTTCGCTCTACGGCAACGACCAATGCCGCGGCATCGGCGCTGTTCGCCTGGATGGCCACCGCCTTTACACCGAACGCCTGCGCTGCTTTCACCGTTTCTTCAGCCTTGTCCCTGTTGCCGACGTAGGTCAGTGCCACGTGTGCTCCTTCGCGGGCCAGACGCTTGACGATAGCGGCTCCGATGCCACTACTGCCTCCGGTTACCAGCGCTCTCTTGTTTTCAAGTCGATGGTTCATGCCACTTCTTCTCGCTGCGTTTGTCTCACCGCACTTCTGCCTGACCGGCGAGGCCTCGTTGCGCCGGCAGATCGTGGGCGACTCCCGGACCGCCACGCTGCTTGGTCACCCACGGCACCACGACAACGACATCGCCGCCCACAGTCACTGCGGCGACCTGCAGGAGCCTAACCATTAGTATTCAAACAGTGATTCTCTCGTGTTGCTTGAAATGGCTGCGATTTCCTCTTGTTCCGAACTAATTGATGGCTCCAAATCTCACTCGGCGTAAAAATTTCGTAAATTAGCCGATTCGTCATTTAGCCCTATGCATGTTGGATGCACCGACGATAGAAAAGTTTCTGCGTGCTGATGACGTTCAGCAAGTCCGGCTTGACGGTCGGCGAGATGTCTGCACCGGAAATAGTGATACGCATTCGCCTCAAGATTTATGAGATGCCAGGGCTGGGGGCTCTCCTGCGCGTAGTGATGAGACGGCTCTGCGCCGTCCGCAGCGAAGGAGTGCCCCCAGCCTGTGCCCAGAATCGAGTTATACGATTGCGCTTTCAAAGAAGTGAGATTGGGAGGACCCTCCTTGTAAAGACGTTCCTCCACGATTTCAAGTGCTTGAAAACGCATTGGTATTACCTGAAAAAAAGCGAATCCGTATGAAGAGGTCCTCCGGCACGGTCACCTGCCGGGAATGAGTGCGAGCGTACGCAATGACAGCCTTTTCCCACCCCGTAACTGAATGAATACCCTCAGAATCAGATACCGAGATGCGTTTTTATCTTCTTGAAGAAGCGCCTGCTGACCGGCACTGTCCTCTTGGATTTCATCTGAATGAGTGCGCTCTGGTTTTCTTGGGGAATAATTTCATCCATGAGGTCGATATTCGCGAGGAATTGTTTGTGACACCTGATCAAGGCGGTTCTTGACTCCAACACCCTCAAGGTGAGCTCCGTAAAGAACTCTCCCTGCGAGCACACCACGTACACTCCCCCTACATCCGATCTTACGTATTCCACATCGGAAACATTGATCAATTTTATTCGGTTGGCTGAAATGCACGGTATTTTCTCGACAGGGGGAGCTGTGTACGTAGGTCTCACTTTCTGCCCGAGCATTTTGCCGATCTTTTGCAGCGTTTTGGCCAATCGCTGTTTTTCCACAGGCTTCAGCAGATAATCCAGGGCGTTTTCGTCAAAAGCCCGCAACGCGTATTCATCGTATGCGGTCACAAACACCACGATTGGCATAAGCTCCTGGTCAATCATGCTCAAGAGTTCCAGACCGGTAATTCCGGGCATCTGAATGTCCAGGAAAATCAGATCGGGCCTCTCGTGTTTGATTGCCTGAAGAGCTTCCACCGCATTGGCGCATGAGCCCGCGATCATGAATTCGCCGGTCTCTTCCAGGAGAGCCTGCAGCTCTTCTCGTGCGTGCACTTCGTCGTCAATGATGAGCGTGCGAATCATGCGCATTGCTTTCGATGGGAATGCGAATAGTGACCTTGGTCTTCTCGTTGGGCACACACGTCAGGCTCGCCCCGTATTTGGCTCCTTTCAAAAATTTGAGCCGACGATCCACGATCTTTATGCCGAGGCCCCCTGTGGAACCGTTTTCGCAAAATGCCCCCGCATTATCCTCGATTTCGATAATAGCGAAATCGTCCTGGCTGTACGCTCTGATTCTGGCGATACCGGGATCCAGCATGTTGGCAATGCCGTGTTTGATGGCGTTTTCAATAAGCGGTTGGAGCGTAAATGTGGGAATGGTGATGCCCAGCAGATTCGGATCCACGTCGATTTCCACTACCAGTCGATCCTCGAATCGAGCCTTTTCAATGGTGAGATAGGAATGGACATGTTCAAGCTCTTCTTGCAAAGTCGACAGTTCGCTCTGCCTCTTGAGGTTCTTCCGAAAGAAATTCGCCAGGTGAACCAACAGCTCTCTTGCGCGACCGGCATCCTTTCGCAGGACAGAGATGATCGTGTTCATGGAATTGAAGAGAAAGTGGGGATTCACCTGCGCTTGAAGCAGTTTCAGCTCCGCCATGACGAGAAGGTTCTTCTGTTGCTCATACCGTGAAAACAGGAGCTGATTGGACAGCAGCCGAGCTATTCCCTGTCCCAGTGATTTGTTCATGTTGAGGAACCGTTTATTGCGCTCCTCGTACAGCTTAATCGTACCGACTACGCTGTCGTCCACGGTAAGCGGCACCACCAGGGCTGAACTGAGCGGGCACTTTTTTGACAACGTGCAGGTGTATTGTTCACGAACACCGTCTGCAAAGACGACTCTATTTTCGACTATGGCCTCTTTGGTCAAAGCAGACGAAATAGGCGCTTCGGGTTTGTGGTGTTCCGAACCGACTCCCACGAAAGCGAGCACCTTCTCGGTGTCCGTTATGGCCACTGCGCTCACGCCGGTTTCTTCGTGAATGATTCTGGCCATTTCCTGAGCTGTGTCGCGGTTGAACCCTTTCGTGAGAACCGTAAGCGTGCGCTCGGCAATATTGAGGACCTTGGCGGAAAAGGCTGCCGCAGCGCGGTCGTACATATTTCGCTGGTCTCGTATAATGCTCATAAAAAGGGCAGCGCCCGTGGAACTCATGATGATCATGGGAAGAGCGATAACTCTCACGAGAGATACAGAATCGGCAAACGGTCTGGACACCGAGAGAATGATCGCCATCTGAACAACTTCGGCACAGGCCGTGGTGATAAGGGTTATTTCCGGTCGAAATACGTAATCGAGCTTTTGCCGGCGGACCAGATACAGGTGAACCAGTCCGCCGATAAGACCCTCCACGGTCGTGGACAACCCACACGATACGGCTGTGAATCCTCCTTGAAAATATCTGTGAAAACCCCCGGTAAACCCCACGGCAGTACCCAACACAGGTCCGCCTATGATCCCGGCAAGAACCGGGCCGATGGCTCTGGTGTTGGCCAATGCGTCTCGGACAGGTTCCCCCAGATACGTTCCCATTATGGAAAGAGCGGAAAAGAAGAAATACAGGTACACCTTGTCACGCACCGTCAGGCTCTGAGTGGTCATGGGCCTGAACCAGGGAGACTTACAGTAGATGTACCCCACCACCAGGAACACGGCCATGGTTTTCAAAAGGGACAGGAAGAGGAATAAGCTCATGGGATCTCACCGATTGCGCTGCAGTGGTATCGGGCAACACAATTCACTGTTTAGTGTCCCGGGGTCAATCACAGCCGTCTCGGGAAAGTGCGATCCATTATACCATGGAAGCTGAAATACCTGAGTATTCGAGAAAGCCCGGTCGTAAGGAAAGGCACAGTGCTGTTCGTATATAGGAGTTCCGGAAAATTCTCTCGGATTCGTTCACGATTCTCGCCCGCATGCCGACCGTGCAATCATGTCATTGCGAGGAGTGGAACGACGAAGCAATCTCAGTCTTGGCCAGTTGGAGATTGCTTCGGGCTTTACCTTCGCAATGACAATCTTTCAATCTGTTCGCGTAGTCAAAACCGACCTTACTCTTGAGAATCCCTATAGTTGCTGCCGGTGGTTCTGTAATAATGTCCAAGGAGCGCGCTTGTGACTGCAGGCGTCCCTAACGATTGCATCGGTTGACGAGCAGCCGGTCATCGTCGTGAAAGAATGCTCGGCTGCTCGATTCTTGATCCAGGCGGCCTTTCTGGTACCCGGAAGTTGACGCACGCTATCTTGTTTTGGGGACCTAAGACGTCATGCAGCCTTCCGGTACTCCTTGGAGTCTGCGTAAACCTTGTCGGCTCCATACTTGAACAGCTGATACCATTTCCAGAACGCTTCCACAAACACGACGGTCATCAGGAACATGAGCACTATGGACAGGACGACCAGGAGATAGAGACCTTTGGGCAGGAAGTTGTTCACTACATTGAGATAACCCGCGGACATAACGATGGGCAGCATGAACAACCCCGGAACTGCCGTCACCCACGCATACTGCGCCTTACCCATGCGCAGAATCAACGTAGTGCCCACGATGAGTCCGCACGTGGCCAAAAGCTGGTTGCTCATTCCGAACAACGGCCAAATGGTAGCGATCTCACCCGTGTACACCAGGTATCCCCAAGCTACGGTAAAGAGGAAGCTGGTAGAAATGATTCCCGGCACCCATTTCTTTTCGTTGAACTTCGGAATAACTTTTCCGATCATTTCCTGGAGGAGGTAGCGTCCGACACGCGTTCCCGTATCGACGGCAGTGAGAATGAACACGGCTTCGAACATGATTGCGAAATGGTACCAGTATGCCATCAGTCCGTTCATGTAGGGCACGGAACCAAAGATGTACGCCATACCCACTGCCAGAGATACCGCTCCGCCGGGACGCCCCTGAAGCTGTTCCCCCACGGATTGGGCCAGTTGAGGCAGATGAACGGGAGTCATGCCCAGTTTTTCATACGCTGCAGCCGCAGTATTGATGGCGAAATAATCCGCGGGGACCAGCACGCATGCAGCTATCAGAGCCATGATAGCCACAAATCCCTCCGTCAGCATCGCGCCGTACCCCACGAACGGGATATCCCGCTCGTTGGCAACCATTTTGGGAGTGGTGCCTGTTCCGATGATCGCGTGAAAACCCGAAATGGCCCCGCAGGCAATGGTGATGAAAAGAAAGGGAAACACCGCTCCGGGAATGATCGGTCCTCCACCATGGATCCATTGAGTCAGAGCCGGCATCTGTAAGTCCGGCCGGACGCAACCGATCCCTATTGCGAGCATTGCCACTGTCCCGATCTTGAGATACGTGGACAAGTAATCTCTGGGACACAGCAGGAGCCACACGGGAAGCGCCGACGCCACGAATCCGTAAATCGGTATGAAAACGGACAGCTGTGGTTTGGTGAGCGTCAACAATTTAGACAACGTAGGGTGTTCCGCAACATACGGACCGGTCACAACAGCCAGAAACAGGAGAGCCACGCCGATGATGCTGCCTCCTTTCACGTCCCCGGGCCGCAGCATGTGCATGTACACACCCATGACAAGAGCTATGGGAATGGTCCAAAATACCGTCCAGGTTCCCCATGGGCTGCTGAACATGGCGTTCACTACTGCTATGGACAGACCGGCGAGGGTGAGAATGAGGATGAACAAGATGGCGATCGATGCCACGGTTCCGGCTCTCGGCCCCAAAAGGCTTTCCGCGATGATCGACAGACTCTGGCCCCTGTGCCTCATGGATGCGAAAAGGACCACCATGTCATGAACTGCACCGGCAACCACCGCGCCGACGATGATCCACAACGCACCCGGAAGGAAGCCGAATTGTGCAGCCAGAACCGGTCCCAACAGAGGGCCTGCGGCAGCAATGGCTGCAAAATGGTGTCCGAAAATGACGTACTTGTTGGTGGCATGGTAATCGTGCCCGTCTTCCATGGCCACAGCGGGTGTCGGCCGACTGGGATCTATTTCCAGGACCTTGCGGGCAATGAAGAGTCCGTAGAAACGATATGCCAGCGCAAAAACGCACAAGGCAACGAACACGAGCGTTAGTGCGTTCATGAAAATGCCTCCTGTCCTATTGTGATGAGATGACCGAGCCGAAGGCTCAAACCCTGACCGCCAGACGTGAGGAGCGTCAAAGTGCAGGCATCCGGATGCATACCCCAACGCATCGATCCAAAGGTTTGGAGATCACTTGCATTATTCGCTCCCGCGGTTTCAGCGTACGGCCTTGGCAGGGCTGCCGCAATGCAAGGATCGGTAAGCGGCAGCATAATTTGGTCACCGGCGCATTTTCAGGGTCGACTGGCACCGTAGGATAGAGCAACTCCAACAGGAAGCTGGCCGCATCTCATGCAGCGGGTGCCGGCGATCTTGACGCCATGCACCGGTGGTGACTCCCAGCTCCATAATAAGATTAAAAAGCTGCGTCACACGTTTCGGGTCACTCGATGTTCGCGTCGAGCTGCATGTAAAATGACACACGATATCCGCGGGTAGTTACCTTAATTCCCGATAAGGGCTTGAGAAAACTCTGCTTGAGCATACGGGTCGCTACGACCAAGCCGTATGACCGTGAATTACCGCGTTTCGGTCTCAAGAAGCTTGATTTTTGTGAAAGCGGAATTACATAGTGTAGTAAGAGGCCGAAAAATGAGACTCCGTTGTGCAGTTGCGGTGATGATCTTCTTGTCCATGAATTCGCTCGTGTACGGCAATACCGATGAACCAGCCCGGTCAAGCCAAACACCTCCCGCCGTTTCCGAAACACAACCCCGATTTCCCATACAAGTTCCGCCTGCTTCGGAAGTACTCCCCCTGCTCCGCAAAATGTCACATGCTCGCCCGTCCCCGGAAAAGAAAGCGGAAGAGGAAACACCACAGGTTCGCTTGCTTCGCGAGCTCACGAAAACGGGTGGGTTCGTCGGACTTTCGCAGCCCCAATGCTTTCGATCAATACCGACCAGGGATGAGTTCTTGCATATGGTTCGAAAACATCCGGCAGATGCGAATCAAATTCTTCAGAGGTGCAACCTTGACGTGAGTGGTATCTCCCCTCTGCGTCAACTCCCAAGTGGAGTACGTCAGTTGCCCGAAGATACGCGACAACGTCCTGTGGGAACCTGGAATAATTATTGATTTCTTCACAATGGCGCGCTACCGGTCGCATTCGGGATCGACTCTTACTGAGCGGACGATGAGCGCGACACGAAAGGTATCGTGAGATGAATGCTTCGTCTCCAGGGGTGGCGTTCCAAGTTCTTGGTGGCCTGCGTCCAGGCTGAAATATTCCGGTGATCATCCAATTACTCGGGGGAACTGCCTGGGGTCTGTCGTTGCAAGGAGCGAAACGACGAACCAGTCTCGATACTTATACCGGTTTTCGAAAATTGCGTCAGATTTTCTCACAATTCTGGTCCGCATGCCGGTGGTCTAATCATGTCATTGCGAGAAGTGGAACGACAAAGCAATCTGGGTTTTGGTCGGTTGGAGATTGTTTCGGGCTTTGCCCTCGCAATGACAATCTTCCAACCTTTTCGCGTAATCAAAATCGAAATTACTTTCGAGACTCCCTATAAAGGCGGAGATTGCTTCGCTGCCTTCACAATGACGGCCTTTTTCCATTCGCAACTGAATGGACACGTATAATACGGATTCACTTTTTTACACGTAACTCGATTCTGGGCACAGGCTGGGGGCACTCCTTCGCTGCGGACGACGCAGAGCCGTCTCATCACTTCGCTCAGGAGAGCCCCCAGCCCTGACATCTCACAAATCTTGTGGCGAATGCGTATAACTCCCAGTTTCTCTTGACAAGATGACAAAGGTGTATATACACTGTTTCCGTGGCGCGGAGCCGACCACCCGGATATGCTTGAGAGAGGAAAGATGGCGTCTGAAAACGATTGCGACATATCGGAAAAACTTGAAATCCTCCCGCTGGATACTGCCCTCGATATGGGAAAGTACTGTACATGCTTCAATCTCCGAAAAGCCGCCAGACGCGTCACGAGCGTTTACGATGCCGCTCTGAAACCGTCTGGTTTGAAAGCGACGCAGGTGGCTCTTCTCACGGCAATCAGGGTTCTCGAACCGGTAACCATGAAACGGCTCGCCAGGGCGGTTGTCATGGATCGGACCACCTTGAGCCGCAATGTCTCCTTGTTGAACAAGAAAGCGATGATTGACGTAGAACAGGGTGACGACCTTCGTACCCGAAGGTTATCCCTCACCCGACAGGGACACACCGCGCTCCTGGCAGCATTCCCGCTCTGGAAAAAAGCGCAGGGTGCAATATCCGTAAAGTTGGGAACAGACCGCTGGACTTCGCTATTGAAAGGAATTTCCGATCTGGTAGCAATCACGTAATTTCTTGTTCGGATAGGTGTATATACAAGTAAGTAAGGCACAAAACGGGCAACAGATATCCGAGAGTGCAACGCGGCCCCACAGGTTCGCTCCCTGCAGTGTGAGAGCAGGGTGACACCAAAACGCAACGATCGCCGCTCGGCTACCTGTTGCCACTACCATCGGCCTTGATGCCCAAGGGCTGGCATCCCATAATCAGGAGGAACAGATGACCGCCAAGGTATACTACGATTTGCGTGAACAGTTGGATCAATATTCAATGGGATTTCCCGCATCCGAGTCGGGAGTTGAGATGCGGATACTGGAAAAGCTGTTCTCGGAAGAGGAAGCCGAGCTCTACCTCAATCTCAGCATGATGCTTGAACCCCCCGAAGCGATTGCTCAACGAACCGGCCTGGAACCGGCCGCTGTAGCTGCCCTGCTGGAACGCATGGTAGACAAGGGGCTCATTTTTAGGCTCAAGAAGGGCGACGGCGCCAAATACGGTGCGGTGCCGTTTGTGGTGGGGTCTTTCGAATATCAGATCAAAGACATGGACAGGGAATTTGCGGAATTATTCGATACATACCTGCTGGAAGCCTTCGGCAAGCAGGCAATAGGTCAAATGGCCCCTCTGCGAACCATTCCCGTCAACAAATCGGTCGAGCACCTCTGGCCGGTGGCCCCATACGAAGACGTAAAGGAAATCTTTCGGTCCAAAGACAAGATTGCCGTGGGAAATTGCATATGCAGAGTACAGCAGGGCCTCCTGGAAAAAGGGTGCGATAAGCCGCGGGAGGTGTGTTTCCAGTTTGGCAGTCACGCTCAGTTCTACGTTGACAAAGGCATGGCCCGGTTTATCTCTCAGGAGGAAGCCCTCGGCATCATAACCAAGTGCGAGGAGGACGGACTGGTTCCGCAGCCGTTCATGTCTCAGGACGCGGGCGGTCTCTGCAACTGTTGCGGCGATTGCTGCGGAATACTCAGGTCCATCAAATTGCATCCCAAACCGGCGGAAAAGGTCTTGACCAATTACTACGCCGCCGTTGATGCGGATGCCTGCTCCGCGTGCGAAACCTGCGTCGATCGCTGCCAGATGGAAGCGATCAAGGTGGGAGACAATAGCGCGGCCGCAGTGGACCGTGATCGATGCATCGGTTGCGGGTTGTGCGTCACCACGTGTCCCAGCGAAGCCTTGTCGCTGCAATCGAAGACCGAATCTGAACGTCTTGAACCCCCTGCGACGGGCAAGGAGTACTTCATGCGACTGGCCTCGGCCAGAGGCACGTCCCTTGTCCCGCTCGCGCTATCGAAAAAGTCGGCTTCTCAAAAGTAATCTCGGTTTTCTATTACTCGAAAAGATTGGAATATTGTCATTGCGAGGGGAAAGCCCGAGGTAATCTCCAACCGTCCGAAACTGAGATTGCTTCGTCGTTCAACTCCTCGCAATGACATGATTGGACCACCGGAATACGGGCGACAATTACGAGAGAATCCGACACAATTTTCGGTGACTACAATATTTGAACGCCAAGGTCCACATGAACGAGCAGATCAAAGGACGCTATGATTCCGAACAAATCCTATTCCCTTAATCTACGGCAAAGGGCCCGCACATGCGTTTGGGTGCAAAGCCGATCGTGGACCGCCCGTTTGCGGGCTCTATTGCTGCGCATTGGAAATGGTGCTTTCCGTCCGCAGTCAGCCAGGCTGTCCTCGCAGGGCAGTAAGGCAGACCGTCGGGAGGAAAGGGGACACCTGGCCGGCACACGTGTTCATAATGCGCAGCACTCTAGCGATAGAGTTTCCCAAAGCGCAGCAGAAAAATGATAAAGCCGGCTATCCAAGCAAAAGCATATAGAGCAGTTTCCAGATCCATTTCGTTCCTCAGTTCCATAAAACCGGCATTCCCGACCACATACCAAGGATAACCATCTGCACCGAAAAGGCCAAAGGGGCAAGAGATCGAAAGACAGGCCCCCCTCGGTTCATTCTTCTGATTCGCCATCGTTCGACGATCCATTCAATAGGTAACGGCGGGTAGCCATAAGTACTGCGAAAGCCAGCACGCCCAGGGGAACCTCCCAAAAAGCTGTTTGCGGTTCCAGCACCCTCCGGGCCACGACAAACGATAACAGATTCACGATAGAGCTCAACTCGTGCCAGATGAGAGTGCGAACCAACTCCAGAGCAATGGTCATTAACAGAACCCTTTGGCCAATTTCATGCAGAGTGGTCAGCGAACTCCAGTCAAGACCAAGAGCCATGCGCAATGTGGCCAAGAAGAAACATATCACGGCCAACAAAAGCGACAGGGCTATGATGCGCTCGCAACCCATAACCAAATACTGATTTAGCGACGAGATACGCTCACTGAATTTCACGAGAAGTTCCTCCTCTGGGTGACCGGGTCGCCAGGTGTTTGTGGGTGAAAATCTCCAGGGGCCGCTCTATTGGGATTCTCGGAAGTAATGTCGGTTTTGACTACTCGAAAAGATTGAAAAATTGTCATTGCGGGCGCAAAGCCCGAAGGAATCTCCAACTGACTAAAACCGAGCTTGCTTCGTCGTTCAACTCCTCGCAATGACATGATTGGACCACCGGGATACGGACGAGAATTATGAGAGAATCCGACACAATTTTCGAGACCTACTCTACGTAAGTTATCCACTGATGCCCATTCACAAAGCCCTGACCTTTCGTGGAGAGTTCACTCCGCACCTCTTCGTGGACTTTGGGTCCGGATGGGGCATACATCCTGACCTCACCACGAACCACCTCCGTCTTTTCCTTGTTGACGCGAATCGGATCTTACTCTATCACAGGACTTTCGGGCACAGCAACGTCAGCGGCTTGATGGACAGACAGCCCGACGTAGCGGGCAATGAAGCGTTCCTGCAATTCCTTTCAGCGCGGGGTTTTATGGAAAGTGTGAACGTAAAGACGGCTGTTACTCTTGTGGGCTTGGGAATAGTGGTGATTCTCGTGTCGATTCCGCTGCTCCTCGGCAAAATCAAGATGAACTGTGCTTATGGCTTTCGTATTCGGAAGGCTTTTGAATCCGAGGAAAATTGGTACACGATCAACAGGTACGGGTCCAAGGCACTTATGTGTTGGGGGGTATGTGTCATGATCCTTGGGATCTCGTGCCTTTTTGTCGCACCGCAATCCGTGCTTACGGTTGCAAAGCTCACCTTTCTGTCCGTGATTGTCCCCATCATCCAAACCTTGCGTTACGCACGGCGGCTATAGACAGTACGGGCAGCGCTGCCGGCACGGGAAAGCCCAAAAAAGTACGGCGATCAATGATACCCAGAACGGGTAATTCTTCGGATGTGCGCAGGGACATGGATAGTTGTGCCCCGGGGTGTGAGAGCAACAATCATGCATAATCAAAGTGGAACCGCCCGAGGTACTCCTCAAGCTCGACCTTGTTTTCCGACACCAGTTCCGGACAATCTTCGGCTCCCTTGCTTCCTTCCGCTGTTCTCACGGCAAAAACCATGCAAGTGGGCAGCCCGCACTTGCCGCAGTTTGTTCTCGGCAAAAGTTTCAAAACAGCCAGCATTTGGGGGGCTGCAGGAGAATCGAAGCTGGGCTGAATGCTCTTCCGATCGTCCCATGCCGCATTGATTTCTTTCTTGAGCCATTCCAGTATCTTGTCCGCCTCGACTTCGTCGTTGAGAGCGTTGACAAATATCTCCCGAGCATGCAAGGTAATGAGCTTTCCGTGAATCCGCAAGGTCAGCGACGCAGGTGATTCGATGTAGTCTCCCCCTCCCATTACTGTATTGAGATACGGTAACACCTCGGAGATATCCTGCTCCAAATGAGCCACACAGTGCACGGACTGAAAATTGGGGTTGCATTTCGGCAAAAACATTTCCTTCGTGTATCCTCGAAGCAGCATCTTCTTCTCCTCTTTCGTTACGACAGAAGCAGACTATTTTGCTCTATCAAGGCTCACTTTTTTCACCACATTGTCAATGGGGTAAACATTCCCGGGTCGAGGCCGGTAGCTGAGATTCACTTCGATCACGGCATCCCGCAAGCCTTGTGGCAACGGCACTTCGATGGTCTCCTCCTTGGGAGCGAATGGTTGGATGCTGGTGTCCCGTATAAAGCCCAATTTGTTCTCGGGGCCCAGAACCGTCTGTGTAGAGCGAGAATCCGTTGCTTGACTGGAGTAAAATCTGGAAGTCTGGAATATCGTTTTACCGTCCAGGTCTTTCGCGGTCACATCCAGGACCACTTGAGTCTTCGACGGTCAACCATCTGGGATACGGTGTCCGGCCTTGCTGGTGATCTTTGTCTTCACCACAACCTTGGGGAAAAATTTCTCTTCGCTTGGGTGGAAGGTGTAAGCGTACGACTGAACCTCCATAGGTAGGGATTTCCGGAGGCGTTCAGACAAATCGGCCCTTTGATTAAAATCTGGAGGCATGTAGTGGTCCGCATTTTTCATGTGGCATTCCTGGCAGGTCTGTGAGCCGCCTGACGGTATGTAGGCGTGGAGATAGCTGCCATAGAGGGTAGCGCACTGCACCGGCATCTCAGAATCTAGAACCGGCCCCAACCCGTGGCACTGTCCACACATCAAGGAATCGTTGAGGAGAGTGCTTTTCTTCACCGGATGGCCCTTGTGTTCAGGAACTTCCTTACTGCCGTACACAACTCCTTTCTCAGGGCGACCATGAACCACTGCCTTTTCGTTGTGACACACCAGGCAACCGATATTCAACTTCCGAACCGTGGTTTTGTCATCCTTGAGCATGGCCTTGGCTATCTCTCCTGCCACGTCATCCGTTCCATATTTTATCTGAGGAAGATGGCACTTGAAACAGGGGAAGTCGCTCTTGATCGCCTGCTCAGCGGGTTTTCCAGGGACGGCAACCCTTTTGAGGTAAGAGGTCAACAGCATCTGGTCGTCTATGCCCATGAGGGGTCTTGCGTGATGGGACTTCCCCCACTGCTCGAAAATTTTCTCATGGCATTCTTTGCAACTGGAGGAATCGAAGCGAGTTATCAATTCATCCAGGGTGGAGACCCGTTCAAGCGCATGGCTGCGGACGACAGTGCTGCTGAAAAGTAAGACAAAAAGGAATGAAACCGCAAGCGTCCATTTCACGCAGGTATCTCGCGGGCCAGGCAACATAAGAGACATCCTTATTCTATTGTTACTGAGAAGTCTGGGATCGGTGCGCCTCGATCAGCCATTCCTTGATCTTTTTCACCGAGGGCACCGTACCTTTGGCAAGAACCTTTCCGTTGATTATGAGTGCAGGCGTCAGAACAAATCCGTATGCTGCCATCTCTTTCATATCCGTGAGATGCTCGAACGACGCCGGTAGCGCCAACTCG
The DNA here is from genome assembly GCA_035319325.1 of Desulfomonilaceae bacterium. Classification (GTDB taxonomy): domain Bacteria; phylum Desulfobacterota; class Desulfomonilia; order Desulfomonilales; family Desulfomonilaceae; genus DATHCX01. The sequence goes on along the minus strand of DATHCX010000050.1, from coordinate 7,839 downwards.
GTCAAAGCCTGCACCACCGTCTGCTCCAAACGGTTGCATTGAAAACAGCCTGGACCAAGGACCACGACATGCACCGACCTTTGCGCCACATCTTCGTACGGCTGGCCCAGGAACTTACGGAACTCGCGGACAAGCGCTTCACCGTAGCCTTGCCTGGCGGAACTCGGGATATAGTTTTTAACGGATAGCGACTCCAGAAGGACATGCTGAATCTCTTCGTCCGTCTTGTTTGCATGAGATTGGGCGATCTCCTCCATTGCTCCTCTCAAACCTATGAGACCGATTTCATGATCTCCAACGCGAATGCGACAGTGATCGTCTGCCATATCCAAACACCGTTCCAATCCGCACTAGAAGGCCAGACCAATGGAAGGAAACAGAGCTCCTGCGGCAATATAAATCCCCACACCGGTCAGAAGCGCTCCTGCGGCCTTCTTGAGTACAAGATTAGCCGAGCGCATTCGTGTCGATCCTATGAGATGCTTGGCAGCACCTGCGGAGGTTCCCACCGCAAGGATCAGCAAGCAATGACCGATGCCGTAGAAGAGCATCATGACACCGCCGAAAAGCGCACCTTTCAACGGGATCACGCTCACGATGAGCAGGAGCGCTGGCCCAGTACAAGGGAGCGAAACGAGTCCGAACATGAACCCGAACAGCGCAGCTCCGAGGAATCCTGTATACTTGGGAAGCTTGTCCTGGGAAATGGGGAGCTGGATGTGGAAGATGTCCATGAAGTGAAGCCCCAACAAGATGCAGATCGCTGCCACCACGTAAACCATGTAATCGGACTGCAAGAAAGGGGCAGCCGCCAATCCCACGGTGAATAGGATAGCCAGCTCAATGCTGAAACCGAGAATAAAGACCAGCGTGAACAGAAATGACTTCCAGGCAGTCATCTCTTCATCCATGCCCCCGATGAAGCCAATCAGCAACGGGACCATGACAATGACACATGGATTCATGGCAGTTAACGCGCCCCCTACAAATGAACCACCGGCCGCAAGCCAAACGCTGCCTGAAGAAACCCATTGTTGAACGATTGCAAAAATTGACTCCATACACACGCTCCTTAGTACAGGTTTTCGTAATCAGGTCGCACATTTTTGTCGGAGCAGATTGCTTCGCTTCCCTCGCAATGACACTGCTCGGGCCTGTCATTGGGAGGAGCGCAGCGACGAAGCAATCTCTCTTGGTCATAAAATCCGGCACCGAACTTACGAAAAGCAATACTTAGTCGATGTTTTGTCCCGTGCCAATTGCCGATTCAAGGCTTGGGATGGTTCAGGTCAATTATGCGCCTGAGAATCTCCGATCCGAATCGTCGCGAACCGGTATCAGGGAATCTCCATCGAAAGCCGAGCGGGCCTATATCGGCCCTAATTGCCCTTTGGCGGCATGGCCTCCGGAATTGGCGGAGGAAAAGCTGCTTGGGCGGGACCTGACACACCCATCTTCGCAAACACCTGCGCTATCTGTTCACGCTCCAGGGTCCCTTCATTTCTGAAGAACTCCTTTCCATCAGGCATGAGGAAGACCTGAGTGGGCATCATACGAATCCTGAAGTCCCTTACCAGGTCCTTGTTGGCATCCATATCGACCGTGGTGACAATCGCCTTTCCTGCGTACACATTGGACATGTCGCTCAGGATCGGCTTCATGTACTTGCACGGGATGCACCAGCCCCTTCCGAATTCAAGAAGTATCGGCACTCGCTTTGATACCAAGCCCTTCAGGTCGATTTTCGGCTCCGCGGAACTAGGTGCAATCATTAACAATAAAACCATTGCTATACCCGATATTACGCCGCCGCAACACTTCTTCACCACTAAATCCTCCCTGTTTCTAAAGATGCTCTCTCAGCCGCATCTCGTGATCGATAAAAGTCGCACGATGCGCTGCTGCGCGTCTGAGCGAATAAGCTCGAACAAATCTGTTCACATTCTTAGTCCTTGTAACCGGAGCACGGTACGCACACGAGAGCGCCATCATCCGCGACTCGAAGTTTGTTGACAAAAGTGAGGTCACCGCAAACAGCGCAACGCTTTGCAGTGAAAACCGATTTGCTCTTCTCAACCGGTACGGAATGGACTTCACCGATCTCCAAGAAGGAGCTCTCACTGCCCGATAGAATGCGGGCGACCATGGGATCCGTGATTTCCGGTTTGATGTCCTGCGGCGGAACGCCTGCTTTGCGCTCCTGGACAAAAGGCGATTTCAGGGCATTCTCGAAAAAGTCAGGTTTGAGTGAGACTCGCACCGCTTTTCCCGTCTGCTGGTCAACGAGGGTGAAAGCCATCTTACTCCAGTGGCGTTTATCGATGTTCGACTTTCCATATGTGCAGCCGGTGGCTGTCATAATGCCATCAAGGAAGCAGCCTGCGGCGTGGCCTTTTCCAGTTTCGGATATGACGAAAAGCTCCTTGTCCTTGGAACGTTCTACTCCAAGGGCATTCATTGCGGCAATCCCCGCCCTCAATCCCAAGGGCATGGCCGGGCACTTATGCCCATGAAATTTGAGCCCGACCTCAAAAACTTCCTGCAGATTTCCCATGCGAATATCTGCAGTTGAACTGCTTTGTTCAACAGCCCTTGCAGGCGACACCATTACCACGCAGACCACCAGAATCGCCAATGCGACAAGAGTCGAATTCATCCAACCCGTAGACCGAATTAAACTTTTCTTCTTCATTGTGATCACATTTCCTTTGAGCTTTTTGTTATTCCTTTTGGGGCTCGGCTCGCAGCCACATTACCCGACCACGAATTGCCATACGACGGAACCCACTGCTGTCGGGCCATGAGCGTTATCTCCGAATGCGCCACTCAGGAAGAGAGCCACGCAATGATTTCAGCCTCTTTGGGCATCTTTCCGGCTACCTTGACCTTACCGTCAACGACCAATGCCGGAGTCATGAATACCCCGTATTGAGAAAATACCTTCAGGTCCTCCACCTTTGACACGTCGGCATCGATTCCTTTTTGCTTCACAAGCTCGGTAACCATGTCGTACAGTTTGCTACACTTGGCGCATCCCACACCGAGGATTTCTACTTTCATCGATTCCTCCTGCTTTTTTGCTTCCTGGGATCAGAGTACTATGTTGAACAGGTACCCCACGAAAATGATTCCGACAGTCACCACTCCTATAAAAACCCCTATTAAGCGTGGTTTGAGCACCTTGCGCAAAATTATGGCCTCAGGGGTGGATATTGCGATCACCGCCATCATGAACGCGAGAACCGTGCCGAATGCCGCACCCTTTGTGAGCAGCGCCTGCACTACGGGAATAATGCCGGCCGCATTGCTGTACATGGGAACCCCGATAAGCACTGCCACCGGGACTGCCCACCAGGCTTCCTTTCCCATGATACCGGCGAGAAAATTTTCGGGGACGTATCCGTGGATACCGGCTCCCACCGCAATACCAACCGTGACGTACGGCCACACCTTGAGCACGATTTCCTTCACCGCATCGATTCCGAATTGGACTCTTTCATCCCATCCCATGTGTTCGTCTTCGGTTTCCAGCTGAGATAGCTCGGGTTTATTGGAAGTCAGTTCAAGGACCCAGTCTTCGAGATATTTTTCCATGTGGAGCCGACTTATAATGAAACCGGTAATCAAGGCGATCAGCAGTCCTGTGCCCATGTACAAGCCCGCCACCTTCCACCCGAACAGTCCAAAAAGCAGTACCAGTGCAACTTCGTTAACCATAGGCGCGGAAACCAGAAACGAAAAAGTCACGCCGAGTGGCACCCCTGCAGTAAGAAAACCCATGAACAGGGGGACCGCGGAACACGAACAAAAAGGCGTTACGACACCAAGCAACGCGGCCAGCACATGCCCTGCCGACTCGCGACTCCCGGCCAGGATTTTGCGAGTGCGCTCCGGGGTAAAGTACGATCTGATGACTCCCACGCCAAATACTATGAGAGTGAGCAGCAGCAGTACCTTGGGGACTTCAAAGATGAAAAACTCCACCGTGGAGCCAAGATGCGTGCCTTCCCGAAGAGGCAGCACGTGATACGTGATTAATCGAGAGAAGGACAACAAATTGTCGTAGACAAGCCACCAGGCGGCTAACAGGACGGCGCCCGAAAAAAGATACATGATCTTCGAGCGGAACGTATCGCTGATGACCGGGAGGGTGAGAATTTGTTCTCCAGGTTGGCCTTCTCTTTCGAGCCCCTGAATTTCCACGTTCGTGGTTTCTGTCAATTCTTTTTCGGAACCCATGTCGCCCTCTTCTGGGTTGAGTGTTTGAGCAGATGGGTAAATTCGCTGTCCGGCAAAATTCGCCACATCCATTCATGCATGCCTTTACCCATCATTCACGCCACCATCACCGCTCGCTGCTCTTCGAGCCTCTTGATAACAACGCCTTCCACACAACGTGCGAAATCGAGAGCACAGGGCATGGTCAATCTGTACATTATCTTGAGACCGTCCCGGCGATCCGCAACCAGGCCGGCTTTTTTCAGTATGGATAGATGCTTGGAAACGTTGGAAATCTCGGTGCCCACATGGGTCATTATGTCGCAGACGCACATTTCGCGACCGTGGAGGAATTCAATGATACCCAGGCGAAGCGGGTGCCCCATTGCCTTGAACACCTCTGCTTTCAGCAGCAACCTTTCTTTGACTTTTGGTTCCATATCTTCCTCCATTTGACCAATTGGGAAAATACTATAAAACCTGTCCTCCGCTGTCAAGTCTTTTCTCTCGAATGTGCACCCTGAGGTTCTTACAGGGAATTCACCTCCAGAGGCTGATGCATAGTGCTCCCAGCGTTCTCATACCAATGCGCTTTCAAAAGAGTAACGTTGAAAGGCTGGTTCGCGGCCTGTCCTGGCAGATCTCCTCCGCTACGAACGGCGCGGCCTGCTTCGCTGCGGAGACCCGCCAGGACAGGCTTCATCCATCGTCACTTGCCTGATCGCGCATTGGTACGAAGCCGTGTCTGCCGACAGGCCAGACGGACATTCTCCTGCTGATGCGCTTTCGAGAGGGGGACCCTCTGCATAAAGCCTGTCCCGCCCACGTATTCGGAAGCGAAAAGGTACTTGGCGTTTCGGAGAACGATCTCCATGTGGGGGCACGAAAGTACCGGACAGTTGTGTATTACCTGCGGACTTGTTAGAATGAGCCGTCGCAGGGTGATATGCCTGAGACGCAACACGTATCGTGAAAGGAATTGGCACTTTGAGTAAAACCATAGCGGTTCCGTCAATGCACCCGGGCGGTCTGAACGCCCGGACGTCAGGACATTTCGGACAATGCGACGTCTTCACCTTGGTGGAACTGGACAACAGTGATATTGGCAACATATCCGTCGTTCAGAATGCCGGTCATGAGCATGGTGGGTGTCTTGCCCCGGTTGGGCTGCTCCATCAGAATGGGGCTAACGCTCTGATCGTGGGCGGTATAGGCATGCGCCCCCTGAAGGGTTTCCATCAGATGGGTATCGAAGTGTACTTTGGGGCAGAAAGCGGGACCGTAGCCGACGCGATCGACTCCTTGTTGCGGGGCAGACTTCAACTGATTGGAGACGAACAGGTCTGCAGAGGCGGATGTTCCGACCACTGATCAGGTCTTGAAGGCAAAAAAGGCTGGAGACTCCAATACGAATGCGCTTTCAAGCAATAAGATTGGGGGGACTCTCTTTGTAAAGGGTCCCGCCCGATTTTACGTATTTCAAAGCGCAATGGTATCAGAGAACTCCAGCCAGCGAATGTTCAGATACTTCAGAGGCCCTGGCTCACAACCCCCGGGGCCTTGCCCGAAAGCACTCTGAAGGACGCACGGGTTACAGGTGGTGACTCTCTGAGCCACCAAGCTATTTGAAGACTCCAAATGCGAAAATAAATATTACGAGCAAAACAACCCCCAGCGCCAGCGAATAACCAATCAACTTTTTTTCTACGGGCAGGAGATCGTACCACTCTTCCTCTGCCACTGATTGGCCGCCAGCCGAAGACTGCGTCGTTTGAGGTCCTTTTCCTTCTGCCATGTGTCCACTCCTTTTCATAAAACTCATATCACTTGACTAGCGGAGGCGTAATGCCGTGGTAGAAGAGCCAAGAGATAAATAGGCCGACCCAGAGAATGAACCCAAAGAGGGCTATCGCATATACCCAGACTATGCGTCCCATTCCCTCAGCCCACAACTTCCGGACGTTGGTGACCATACCGATAGAAAAGAAGCAAAGAGCGAAAAACAGGGTTCTGAGCAAGTTGGCCTGGTCAGCTCCCTCCTTAGCCCCCTTGACTGCTCCTGGATATATGAGCCCGATGACCAGAAGTATGAGAAGGGTCGCGGCAAAACCGATAACAAATTTGGGGAAGCGGTGCCAGATTTCCGATGCAGACACAGGGGCGCAGGCTTCTCCTTCTGTGGCAGGCCTTCGAGTGTCAAGCCCGCATACTGTCCATATCACGGCCAAAATGAATGCCCACACTCCAATGAAGATATCGATGAAGACCTTTGTGGTCGTTGCGGCCATCAGCATCCAGCCCTTTTCCCACTTGACGCCGAGTACAGAGGCAGCCTTATTGAGGATCAAGGTGTCCACGAGTTGACCGCTTGCAACCGCTCCGCCATCACTCTTGACCGCTAATCCCATCCACGCGCCGGCAACCATCGGTTCGTCGTAGAGGAGATGGGTAGCCAACGGAGGAAGCAAGAGAAGTTCCACAGCCACAAACACGATGATCACTGCGGACAGGATGACGGGAATCACAGGGCGGGCCCGAATAGCCCCACCCGTGGCGATGGCAGCAGACACACCGCAGATGGAAATGCCGGATGCCAGGGGAGCGGCCCATTCCGGGGTAAACTTGAACCACTTCCGCGAGATGAAGTACACAACCGGCCAATAAATGAGGTAAGCTTCCACGACAGCGCAGATGCCACGGACAATCACCGTTCCTGCCAGACCTGCAGCTTCGACGGTTTTGATTCCTATAGCTGCGCCCAGGATCACAATACCGGTCTTAATGAACCATTCAGGTTTGGCCGCTTCTTCCAGGAATTTTGCCAAGGGCAGAATGAAGTTGCCAATGATGAGACCCAGCACCATGGCAATAATCAGCCCCATCTCCCCCAGGCCCAGGGACCAAGGAATTTTGAACGCCGCTGTCTTGTCTGGTGATGCGGCAATGTAGGCATTGTTTCCCAGCACCATGCAGAAAAACACCATCCAGTAAATAATGGTGAACCCTACGATGTACTTTTTGAGATTGCCGCCCATGCCGATTATGCCGACTGAGGTTATAACCAGCAGGAAGAAGAAGGTGAGTAGGCTCGATGTGACGCCGGACATGCCTTTGTAAGCGGCCGAAGCCGGCGCTGCGCATTTTGCGAAGTCTATCCAGACGGGGGTCTTGACGACCCATCCCAACAAGTCGAAGTGGAAAATCGGTCCAAGGCCCAGCAGGAACACAAAGCCCCCCAGCCAGACAGCCCACCAGTCCTCACTCTCCATCATCGTCTTCTTTTGGTAAAGAAGAGCACTGCCTTGCTCAGCCATGTTCGACTCCTTTCCTTACCTAAGTCTAGGAAATAAGACTGAATTGTAACTCAGCAGGCGAGCCGCATACAGAACGCGGCATTCATCCTGCTCCAACACACATTCACGGTGAACCCCAAAAGTCTCTACGGGCCCGCCTGGTGGACTATACGTGCGTGCCCGGCCCTGATCCACCGCAACGTCCAGGCCGCCGTAATCATTCAGTTACTCAGGGGAACTGCCTGGCCTGTGTCATTGCGAGGCGTGAAACGACGAAGCAATCTGGATACTTAAAGGCCGAGATTGCTTCGCTGCGCTCGCAATGACA
>DATHCX010000049.1:0-22628 GCA_035319325.1 Desulfomonilaceae bacterium | reverse complement strand
TGGCCGTGTTCCTGGAAAAAGCGGAGGCACTCAAGCGGAAGGTGAAGGGCGCCATGATTTATCCCGCTGTGGTCGTCACCATAGCGATGAGCGTGGTCACTGTCTTGCTCCTGTTCGTCATCCCCGTATTCAAAGAAATGTTCGAGGGTGCGGGTGAGAGGCTTCCCGGTCCCACCCTTCTGGTGCTCGCTATGAGCGAGTTTCTGCAGCGCTACTTCATTTACATGGCCATCGTGCTTGCTCTGATCATCTTCGCATTTCGGAAGTTTTACCAGACCGAGAGAGGAACCCATATTGTGGACAGGGTTCTCCTGTCCTCTCCCGTTTTCGGAAGTCTCTTGAGAAAGGTGGCAGTGGCACGCTTCTGTTCGACCTTGGGGACCATGATCTCGAGCGGCGTGCCAATATTGGATGCTCTGGAGATTACGGCGAAAACTGCCGGAAACGTCATCATAGAACGAGCCATCATGAACACGCGCACTGCTATTGCCGAAGGCCGTACCATTGCCGAACCGCTCATGGAAACAGGAGTTTTCCCGGGGATGGTCGTGCGTATGATTGCTGTGGGTGAAGCTACAGGCGCTCTGGATGCGATGCTGTCAAAAATCTCCGAGTTCTATGACGAAGAGGTAGATGCGGCGGTGGAAGGTCTGACCCAGTTGATGGAGCCGGTTATGATCGTGTTCCTCGGCGGAGTGTGCGGTGGCATGGTTATCGCCATGTACCTGCCCGTGTTTTCCATGGCCGGAGTCATATCCGGAGAAAAATAGCCTCCGCAAGAGTGTTTTTTTCAGTCGTGTGGGCCAACAAAGGGGCCTTAGGGAAGGCCTCTTTTCTTTTGCCAATCAGGAACCGATTTGATATAGAGCCGTTGTCGTCACAAACGGCGATTTGGTTTGCTGCGCGGGGAGTTAGTGACGGGAAAAGAACGTGGCTGATAAGAATGCGCTTGAAAAAAATAAGATTGGGGGGACCATCTTTAAGGAGTGTCCAGCCCAAACCCCCTCCCAGAAACTTCTGTCATGCGCCGGCGAGTGCTAAAAGCACTTGAGGTGTGGTTCGGGGAGGAACGTCTTACAAGAAGTTCCTCCCCGATTTCAAGTATTTGAAAACGCATCGATATGAAGCTTCGAACCAAGGGGGTTCTTAAGGTAGGCAAGCCGCTCAAAAACGAACGCACTTTCCGGCAGCTTGATTTTCTCGACACGTCGGAGAGCAGATATTCTGATTTTTTTCCCCGGGCGCCCCAAGGTGCTCTCGCGAGCGGATTGAATTTCTCGATGTGCGAATGGGGGGCGATTCTGTGGTCGGCCCTTCCCATCAAGAGGGATACGCTTGACTTTTGTCCGGGGAAAGGATAAAAAACCGGTCTGATTTTGGGAAAAACTGAGGAGCATCAAAAACTTGTCCGATTCTTCCCCGGAAACGAAAAAGCCCCATGCTTCATCACTGATTGAAGTAAGGCTTCAAAAAATCCAGGAACTGCAGCAACTCGGCATACCCGCGTTTACGACCGGTTTCGTGCCTGATATTGGTGCAGCCGCTTTTAAGGAACAATTTCGCGGCATTTCGGATTTCGACGGCTCGGAAGAACTGGTCCGCATGGCCGGTCGTATCATTGCGATTCGGATACTCGGGAAAGCGGCGTTTGTGAGGGTGCGGGACGCTAAAGACGATTTTCAGATCTATTTTGCGCGGGACATTCTCGGAGATGAAGAGTATAAGCGGGCGAAAAAGCTGGACATCGGAGACATCATCGGGGTGCAGGGCCGGCCGTTTCGAACGCGGACGGGGGAACTCAGTCTTCTTGCAGACAATGTGACGATCTTGACAAAATCTCTCAGAGCCTTACCGGAAAAGTGGCATGGTCTGCATGACGTGGAGACCAGGTACAGGCAACGGTACGTGGATCTCATCGTAAACCCTGCTGCCCGGGAGATTGTCAGGACGAGAAGCCGCATTATAACGTATTTAAGAAACTTTCTGGCTGAGAAAGGTTTTCTGGAAGTGGAGACACCCATGATGCAGGCCATTCCCGGAGGCGCTGCAGCGAAACCGTTCGAAACCTTTCATCATGCCTTGAATCGCAAATTGTATTTGAGAATAGCCCCGGAGCTGTATTTGAAGCGACTCTTGGTGGGCGGCTTCGAAAGGGTCTTCGAGATAAACCGGAATTTTCGCAATGAAGGTATTTCCACACAGCACAATCCGGAATTTACCATGCTGGAATTTTACCAGGCGTACAGCACGTACGAAGATCTCATGGCACTGACCGAAGAAATGGTTTCTGCCACGGCGCGAGAGGTTCTCGGCGGTTACAAGGTTCCGTACGGAGAGGGCGAAGTGGACCTGACGCCTCCCTGGCCGAGAATGACGGTAAGAGATGCCATTCTCTCGTACTCCGGATTATCCCTGAACGAGGTGGACGATCGAAATGCGGTCTTCATAAGGGCCGTCGAAATGGGATTGGATGTCGGCAAAGACGATTCTCTGGGCAAGCTCTGGATGGCACTGTTCGATCAAACTGTGGAAGAGAAACTCTGGGGACCGATCTTTATCCATAAATACCCGGTCGAAGTCTCGCCTTTGGCACGCCGAAACGAGGAAGATCAAACGGTGACGGACCGCTTCGAGCTTTACATGTGCGGCAGAGAGATGGCAAACGCCTTCACGGAACTCACCGATCCCCTGGATCAGCGTTCACGGTTCGAGGAACAGGTCCAGGCGAGGGCCTCCGGAGACGAAGAAGCTCACTTCCTGGACGAGGATTTTCTGAGAGCGCTGGAGTATGGCATGCCGCCCGCCGCGGGAGAAGGCATCGGAATTGACCGTCTGGTAATGCTCCTGACAAACTCCCCGTCGATCAGAGAGGTGATCCTGTTCCCCCACATGAGGCCTGAAAAAGGGATCGGATGAATCTACCCTTCGAGATAAGCGTCGGCTTGCGCTACATGAAAGCCAAGCGAAAGCAGGCTTTTATTTCCGTCATTAGTGCATTTAGTGTCCTGGGCGTCATGCTGGGAGTCATGACCCTGATCATCGTGCTCGGGGTTATGAACGGTTTTGAAAGGGATCTCAAGGAAAAAATACTGGGGACCGTTTCCCATCTTGTGGTGATGAGTCACTCCAGCAGAATGGTAACCGGATGGACCCAGTTGATGGATCGGATCAAGGTGTTTGACGGCGTGAAAGCAACAACGCCTTACGTGTATGGCCAGGCCATGCTCTCCACTCGAGGGAAAGTGCGGGGGATTATCGTGCGCGGGATCGATCCGGCCACCGCAAGCAAGGTCATTTCTCTGGGAAGATACTTGCAAAGCGGTTCCATTGCGGATCTCTCGTCGGACTCGGAAGGCCCGGCAGGAATCATTATTGGCAAAGAGCTCGCAGTGCTGAATTCGTTGCGCACCGGAGACGTGGTCCAACTCATTTCGCCGCAAGGGAAGAGGACTCCAATCGGGGCGCTGCCACGAGTGCAGAATTTCAAAGTCGTCGGCATATTCAAATCCGGGATGTACGAATTCGATGCAAACCTCGTGTACATGGACCTGACGCAGTCGCAAAAGTTTTTTGAAATGGGAGACGGAGTCACCGGAATAGAGGTAAATCTGAAGGATGTGTACGCTGCTCCCAAACTGGGTGTCCGCATTGAATCTTCACTGGGCACTCCCTTCTGGACGAGGACGTGGAGCGACATGTACAGGAATCTCTTCAGCGCACTCAAGCTCGAAAGAATAGCCATGTTCGTTATTCTCACATTCATCGTCCTGGTGGCTGCGTTTAATATTATTATTTCGCTCATCATGTTGGTCATGGAGAAAAGCCGCGATATAGCCATTCTCAAAGCGCTTGGCGCAACGTCGAACCGGATTATGCGTATCTTTATCGTTCAGGGAATGGTGGTCGGAGTGGTGGGAACATTCCTGGGAGCGATCGGAGGCATCGTCGGATCCGCTCTCCTGGCACGATACGATATCATAGAGCTTCCTCCGGAAATCTACACGATTTCCACTCTCCCGGTAGCAATAGAAGCGGCTGACGTAGTTGTCATCTGCGCAGTGGCCTTGACGATTTGTTTTCTCGCAACTCTGTACCCGTCGTTTCGGGCTGCCCGGCTGGAGCCTGTGGAGGCCCTCAGGTATGAGTGAACCTGGGCTTTACGAAGTCAAGGATCTTTGGAAGATTTACTCCAACGGAACCAAGCAGATTGACGTGCTCCGTGGAATAAACTTCGGAATAAAATCCGGCGAGAGCGTCGCGGTGACGGGTCCGTCCGGAGTGGGCAAGAGCACGTTACTGCACATTTTGGGGCTGCTGGACAGACCGAGCACCGGGACGGTGCTTCTGGATGGAGCGGACATTCTCGCTTTGAGCGACACGGAGCAGGCCAAGGTAAGAAACAAGAGAATCGGATTCGTGTTTCAGTTTTTCCAGTTGCTGCCGGAATTCTCCGCCCTTGAAAACATCGTTATGCCCGGACTCATAGCCGGGGAACGAATGAAGACTCTCAAGGGAAGGGCGCTTCAGTTGCTTGAAGACGTGGGACTCGCCGACAGAGCGAGTCACCGGCCGGGAGAACTTTCCGGCGGAGAACAGCAACGGGTAGCCATCGCACGTGCCTTGATCATGAGCCCTGACGTACTTCTGGCGGACGAACCCACGGGAAATCTAGATCCAGACACGGGAGAAGAAATAGAAGCGCTCATGACGGACCTGAACCGCTCACGTCACACCACCCTCATTGTCGTGACCCATAAGGAGTCGCTGTCTCGGGCTATGGACAGGCGAGTCGGACTCGTGGCAGGAAAACTTGAGGAGCTTCAATGAAGAGGCTCCTCGTAATCATATTGGGCATTCTGTTTATATCCGCCATGTCCTCGGCGCAATCGCCCAAAATAAAGAAAATTCTTGTCTTCCCTTTTAAGGCCAAAGATGCCTCGGAACAGGTCAGCGGAGACCTTGCGGCCGTTTTGGGGGCGGAACTGTCACGAGAAGGGGATGTTGAAATACTATCAGGCAAAGCATTCGCAGAAGCAGTGCAGGCGACAAAGGTCGACACTGCACGGGTTGCAAGAATTCTGACCCGGGTGGATGGCGAGATTGCCATATGGGGCACGCTATCGAAACTTCAGGACGGGTATTCTCTCGAAGTCTCGGTCATGCAACGGGACAAGCCACAAAAGCCCCGCTTTTTGTCCATCACCGGCAAGAACATAGAGGAGCTCGTCGACCGCATCAAGGATCTGGCGTTGCAGATTTCGAACCTGTCACTCGACCGGCTCAAGATCGGCGAAATCAAGATAGAGGGCAACAAGAGAATACAGAAGGACGCAATACTAAACAAACTGGACGTTAAGGTGGGAAGTGCTTTCCACAAGTCCCGCTTAAGCGACATTATTCGCGAGATCTATTCCATGGGATATTTTGAAGATGTCCAGGTGAAGGCCGAACAGACTCCGAAAGGAGAAGTGAATCTCCAGATCACTCTGAAAGAAAGACCTTCCATCAAGGACATTGAAACGGAAGGCAATAAGGTATTCACGCGAGATCAGATCTTGGACACGATCACGACAAAATCGTTTTCGGTGGTCAGTCTGGAAAAAATTCAGCAAGACATCGCTAAGATAAAAAAGATGTACGAAAAGGAAGGTTATTACGAACCCGGTGTTGCTTACGAAATTAAAGAGTTGTCTCCGAATGAAGCAAAATTGATTTTTAAGATTAATGAAGGGACCAAGAGCTATCTGACTGACATCGAACTGGAAGGCAGCAAATCTGTTCCTCAAAAAGATCTCAAGAAGATCATGAACATCAAGGAAAAGGGGTGGTTTTGGTTTCTGGATGATTCCGGCACATTTACCAGAGACAAATTGGAAGAAAACAGAATGCGCCTCATGCTCTACTATCTGGACAAAGGCTTTATAAATGTGCAGGTGGGAGCACCACAAATGGATATCCACGACGGTTCCGTCAAGGTCTCGTATCCGATTCGTGAGGGAGAACGATTCCAGGTCAGAAAGGTCAATGTCGACGGAGATCTCATCCTGCCCGAAGAACAACTTTTGTCCGTCATTCAGCTCAAGCCCAAGACATGGTTCAGCAGATCCACCGTTGGTGACGACATTAAGGCCCTTACAAAGCTCTACAATAATCAAGGATATGCGTACGCAGACGTAGAACCGAGACAAGTCGCGAATGAAAAACACGAGTTCATCGATTTCACGTACCATATCAACAAAGGACAGCGGGTCACCATAGAAAAGGTGGATATTGCTGGAAACGAAAGAACCCGGGACAAGATAATCAGACGGGCTCTCTTGATAAATGAAGGCGATTTGTACAACGCGGACAAATTCGAGGCATCAAAAAACACCCTGGAAGGCATGGATTTTTTTGAGGCCGTGCGATTGAAAACATCCCCGGGTTCGCGACCCGATCTCATGAATGTCACCGTTGAGGTGATGGAGAAAAAGACCGGCTCATTGGCGGCAGGACTTGGGTTCTCCTCACAAGACGGAGCTATGGGCAATGTCAACCTGAAAGAACGCAATTTGCTCGGACTGGGAATCGTGGTCAATGCGAAGAGCAATATCTCCGGCCGTAGAAATACGTTTGAAGGTTCTCTCGCATATCCCTGGATCTTTGATATACCGTTGACGGTGAGTCTGCGAGGATATAAGACCCTGGGAAGAGAGAATCAGTACACGCGGGATAGCGACGGATTCGGTCTGGGTTTCGGGTTTCCGTTGTACGGAGAGTGGACAGCGTCTGTAGGATTGGCTCGAGACTCAAGCAAGTTGAGCAACTTTGACCAGGGATTCGCCCGGTCCGTGGCAAATTACTACAAGACTACGGGCGCCAATCCGCAGAAGTTCCTGAACATGTCCGAGAATTCCGTTTCCGTGAATATCGGCCGCGATACGCGAAACAATGCCGTAATTCCCACGGCAGGGACCAAGATGTCGATCGGCGGGCGCTTTGCGGGTTTCGGCGCAGACGTGACGCTAAACAGCTACTCCGGCGAGGCGATTTATTATCAGCTTTTGTTCTGGAAATTCGTCATGAAATTTAAAACGAATGCTACGCTGCTCCAGGAAGTGGGAAACGAGCCCATACCATTCGATCGCCGGACGCTCCTGGGAGGTATTCAAAGCGTGCGCGGGTATCGGTACGGGGAGATCGGACCGAGAGACCGATACGGAAATGTTATAGGAGGAGACAGGTCGCTGTATTCGAATCTGGAGTGCCTGTTCCCCATTCTGGAATCCCTCAAATTGAACGGAGTTGTCTTCTTTGACGCGGGTAACGCCTGGAACTCGGCGGACAGCCCGCTGTTCAAGGAACTGAAAGCAGGGTTCGGAGCGGGTATCCGTTGGGTATCTCCGATGGGGCCGATTCGCATCGAATACGGCTGGAAGGTGAGCCCCGAGAAAGGAGAAGACCCGGGCGCGTTCGCTTTCGGCATGGGGCAACTATTCTGACAACGGCACGCCGGGACATTCCCTTTTTTTGATAACCGCTTCCTCGGTGAACTGAAGAATTTTACTTGATTCCGGCCTCAACCTGCAGGAGATTGGCGCCGGAATCGTACCAAAAACGAAGGAGTGAAAATCATGAGTAGACATGTAATAACCATCATAGCGGCCGTTTTCGCGGTTGTTTATTTTTGGGCGGGCATAGGTCACGCCCAGGATCAGAAATTCGCGTTCGTCGACATGCAAAAATTCCTTGCCAAGTCCGCCAGAGCCCAGGAGCAGCAGAAAAAGCTCATGCAACTGCTTGAATCGAAAAAAACCTCCCTGGAACACAAGAGAAAAGAACTGGTGGATCTCCAGGAGCAGCTTCAAAAACAGAGGGGCATGCTCAAGGACGAAGCCAAGAACGATGAATTACTGAAAATCGGCAGGAAAAAGATGGAATACGAACTTGCCGAAAAGGACGCCCAGGAGTCGTTGCAGAACGAAGAGCGCTTCTGGATGGAAACTCTCCAGCGTGATTTGACCAAGATTATCGGCAAAGTTCGTAATGAGAGAAAGCTCTCGCTGGTCTTCAATTCGGCAGCGCTGTTATCCGCTGACGACAGCCTCGATTTGACGGAAGAAATAGCTCGTTTGTACGACGCTGACACGGAAGCCGGAAAGGCTCCTGCTGCTCCGAAGCCCAAAGCGCCGGCCCCCGCTCCTGCTGCTCCGAAGCCGAAAGCGCCAGCGAAATAGGTTTCAGGCACTCATTTCATGACAGCCTATACTCTCGCGGAATTAGCCGCTTTTCTCGGCGCATCGGCGTCTGAAACACCCGGTCCCACCATCACGGGCGTGCGTCCCCTGGAGTTCGCCCGTGAAACGGACATCACGTACATCGTCGGTCCTCAGTTCCTGGAACGGCTGGCGAAGAGCCGGGCGGCCGCAGTATTGGTTCCGCGGGACGTGAATCCGGGCGGACTGCCATGCATTTGCTGCGCTAATCCGGAAGCTGCCTTTGGAAGACTGACGGGTCTGTACTATCCGTACCCGGACATTCAGAAAGGAATTGCCGCTAAGGCGGATGTCCATCCTGAAGCTGCCCTGGGCGCGGATGTGTCTATCGGTCCGTTTGCGGTAATTGACAGAGGGGCTGAAATAGGCGATCGTACCGTCATCGGTGCCCATGCGGTGATAGGCTGTGGCTGCAAAATAGGGAAAGAGACCAGAATTTTTCCCCATGTGACTCTCTATCCCGGAGTCTCCGTCGGCGACAGGGTGATCATACATGCAGGCACTGTTGTAGGCTCCGACGGTTTCGGTTATGCACGGGACGTGGATGAAAAGGGCGTTCCGGTAAATATCAAGAAATATCACAGTGGTACTGTGGAGATAGGCGACGACGTCGAAATCGGGGCTCTCGTCGCGATCGATCGGGCGCTTGCCGGTGTTACAAAACTCGGCAAAGGCGTAAAACTGGACAATCTCGTTCAGATTGCACACAACGTGCAGGTCGGAGACGCGACGGTTGTGGCCTCTCAGGTGGGAATCGCCGGGAGTTCAACCATCGGACGTTACGGGCTCATTGGCGGTCAGGCCGGGGTAAGGGACCATGTGGCCGTCGGAGACGGAGTTATTCTTGCTACGAGAGTCGGCATTTACCGGAACGTTCCGGACGGTTCCGTCATGGCCGGATCTGTACCGGCGATGCCCCACAAGATTTTTCTTCGCGCTCAGAATCTCTTCAAAAGACTTCCCGAAATCCTTGAACGGATCCGGAAACTGGAACGCCTCGTTCAATCTAATCATAAGGAAACCTCATGATTCATTCCACTGCTGCTGTCCACCCGGGTGCGGTCCTTGGAAACGGAGTGTCAGTAGGCCCATTTTCGGTTATAGGTGAAAAGGTGGTGCTGGGCGACGGGTGCCGGATCGGGCCGCACGTCGTCATAGAAGGTAACACGACAGTCGGATCGGATACGCGCATATCCCCATTTGCTTCCATCGGAGCCGCTCCTCAGGATTTTTCATACGGAGGCGAGGACACAAAGGTAGAGATCGGGTCTCGAGTCAATGTCCGGGAGTACGTCACGATTCATCGCGGAACGGTGAGGGGCAGAGGGAAGACCGTCATCGGCGACGATTGTTATCTCATGGCCTATTGCCACGTGGCCCACGACTGCATACTGGGCCAGGGCGTCATCATGGCGAACTCCGCTCATCTCGGCGGACATATCGAGATCGGTACCAGGGCCATTCTCGGGGGAATAGTTGCGGTGCACCAGTTTGTCCGGGTCGGAGAATATGCGCTGGTGGGAGGAGTATCGGGAGTTGCCAAAGACGTGCCTCCCTACACGCTGGCTTCCGGCGCCCGCATCTACGTGTACGGACTCAATGAGGTCGGTTTACGGCGCAACGGTTTCTCACAGGGAACCATTCGTCAACTGAAACGGGCATTCAAGATAGCGTTCCGCTCTTCGTTGCGGGTGGAACAGGCCGTTGAGAAGATCAGAACTGAAATGTTCGATATCCCCGAAGCGCTCAAATTCGCTGATTTTCTTGCGACGTCCCGCAGGGGAACCGCTCGCGTATCCTTGAGTCGCCATTCGTTCAGGGCGGTGTGATTGTGGAGACTGTCGGTCTCATAGCAGGAACCGGGTACCTGCCTTTGCACGTGGCTACCGAAGCGACGGATCGCGGCTATCAGGTTATTGCCATCGGATTTCAAGGTATGACGAATCCGGCAATCAAAGATCTTGCCCACGAGATTTTTTGGCTGAAGCTGGGGCAGTTGCAAAAGGCCATATCCATTTTCAAGTCCCGGGGAATCAACCAGATCGTTATGGCCGGAAAAGTAGAGAAATCCTGCTTGCTGAGACCTTGGAATCTTCGGCTGGATCGACGCTCGTTGCGGATCATCAAGTCACTCGAGGATTGGAGGGACGACACTGTCCTGGCAGCAATTGCTCAGGAATTTTTGAAAGACGGCATCGTCGTGGACGAGATCACCACTTGGGCTGCAAAGCTGATGGCCCCCGCAGGAGTGCTCACCAAGAGATCTCCTACACTCAAACAGTGGGACGACATCAGTTTCGGAAGAACGATGGCCCAGGGAATAGGCGCTCTGGACATCGGGCAGACTGTAGTGGTGAGAAATGCTGCGGTGATATCCGTCGAGGCAATCGAAGGAACAGACAAGGCTATCCTACGTGCGGCTCAATTGAACATTACCGACGGAGTCGTGGTCAAAATGGCGAAGCCTCGACAGGATATGCGTTTCGACGTTCCCGGAGTCGGCCCTTCGACAATTGACAGCATGGTCGAAGCAAAAGCAAGAGTATTGGCTGTAGAAGCCGGTAAGACAATGATCACGGATTATCGCACTATGATAGAGAAAGCAGATAGGGCAAAAATTGCGGTGGCCGGCATTCCGTCGGAAGGGCCGGTCAGGCCGGTGAATCTCTGAGACGGAGCGGTGAGCTACAATACCGATGATGTTGCCTGTTTGTCGGGATACGGCTGTTCCCGGCTCGCAAGGTCTGAGATTCGGAGACGAGCGTGCGCGTTTACAAGCGTCTGTTAACATACCTGAGACCGTACCTGTGGAGACTTGGCCTGGCCGGCATATGCATGGTCGGCATGGCTATTCTGACCGCGGCCCTGGCGTACCTCGTCAAACCCGCCATGGACGGAATCTTTCTGGAAAAAAATGCCGGGATGCTGGTTTGGATACCGCTAGGGGTTGCTGGCGTCTACATATTGAAAGGATTCTGCGATTTCGGTCAGTATTATCTCATGTCGTTTATCGGGCAGAGCGTCATCCGTGATCTGCGGGAGCAGATGTTTGCAAAGCTCGAGGAAATGTCCGTGGGCTTTTTTGTCCGGCATTCCACGGGGGAGCTGCTCTCTCGGATGAACAACGATGTAGCTCTGGTCCAGGGAGCTATGACCAATGCAGTCCAGGGTATCGTACGGGACGCCGTCACCGTGGTTGCTCTGGTCTGTCTCGTGTTTTACCGCGATTTCTGGCTTGCTCTCTTGGCCATGGTGGTATTCCCACTGGCGATTTATCCGCTGCTCACATTCGGCAAACGACTCAAACGGTATTCCCGTCGAATGTTGGTTACCCTGGAGGACATTACCGAACGGCTCAACGAGACCATTACGGGGATCAGGATCGTCAAAGCCTTTGCCATGGAAGAGTATGAGCGCTTCCGATTCGCGGAAGTGAACCAAACGCTATTCAACGCGTTCATGCGCCGGTTCAAGGTGAGAGCTCTCTCCAATCCCATCATGGAAACTCTCGGCGGACTCGGCATATGCGCAATCATCACGTACGGGGGTTATCAGGTCATTAACGGGAACTCCACTCAGGGCACCTTTTTTTCGTTCATGACCGCCCTGTTTCTCCTTTACGAACCAATCAAGCGTATCAATGAGGTCAATATCACCGTTCAAGAGGGCATCACGGCAGGGGAGCGGATTTTCTCATTGCTGGACGCTCAACCCGGCATTGTGGATTCCCCGGACGCTGTCGTTCTGCAAACCGTGAGCGAAGAGATACTTTTCGACCACGTGAGCTTCTCGTATGAAGAAACACCCGTACTCAAAGACGTGAACATCAGGGTACGGGCAGGGGAAGCGGTCGCGATAGTGGGAGAGAGCGGCGTGGGGAAGAGCACCATGCTCGATTTGCTGCCCAGATTCTATGACGTAACGTCCGGCTGCATACTCGTTGACGGAATCGACGTGCGGGATGTAACGCAAAAATCGCTCCGGGAGAAGATCGGGGTCGTTACGCAGCAGACAATCCTGTTTGACGATACGATACGAAACAATATCGCGTACGGCCGTCCTGATTTGCCCATGGAAAGAATCATGGAAGCCGCAGTGGCAGCACATGCCCACGATTTTATCATGGCTTTGCCCATGGGGTACAACACACATATCGGTGAAAACGGAGTCAAACTTTCAGGCGGTGAACGTCAACGGGTGGCCATTGCCAGGGCTCTGTTGAAGAACCCACCTGTGCTGTTACTCGACGAAGCCACGTCCAACCTGGACTCGGATTCAGAAAAAGCGGTTCAGAGCGCTCTCGAGGAACTCATGAAGGGCCGCACTACCATTGTGGTCGCTCACAGGCTTTCCACCATCCGCAACGTGAATCGCATCTACGTTCTGGTGAGCGGGCACGTGATCGAAGAAGGCAGCCACGATGAATTGATCTCCCGCAATGGCGAATTTGCACGGCTCTATAGCATGCAGTTCGGACAGAATGCCGCCGCTACAGAGATTCCACCACTCTCGGGCTCATTTACGTTAATAGGCTCATGAAATCAGATGGCTTCCTTCTGCAAGCTCTTCTTTCCGTTCCCGCGGCCGGGTATGCGGCTATTCAAAAAACGAGGGAAAAGGCCTTTGCCTGGGGGCTGCTCAAGTCCAGAAGTGCCCCGATTCCGGTAATCTCCGTTGGTAATCTCCTCCTGGGCGGAAGCGGGAAAACGCCGTTTGTGATCGCCTTGGCCGCCATGCTCAAGAAGCGGGGCAGGAAACCGGCAATAGTGAGCCGCGGATATTTGGGATCAAACCGAAAAGACTTCGTCGTAGTCGGCGAGGGCGTCGGAGGCCCCCCTCTCCTGAATCCTTCCATTTGTGGTGATGAACCGTATCTGATAGCCCAACGCCTTCCGGACGTACCCGTCCTGATCGGGAGGAAACGAATACATCCTGCAACTGCAGCCAGCGAACTGTTTCACTGCGATCTCGTCCTGCTCGACGACGGTTTTCAGCACCTGCCATTAAAACGTGACGTCGATATCGTGCTGGTGGCCGGATCGGAAGATCGGATGTTCCCACTGGGGAAACTGAGAGAATCTGTCTCCGCTCTCCGCCGTGCACACGTCGTGGTTCTCGTAGGCATCGACTCAATGCCGCCTTCCCTGTCCCATTACGCGGAACATGCAGAGATTTTTCGTTGCAGACCGGTTCCAGCAGGATTTGTGACGTGTGGGAAACCCCAACCGGACATCTCAGGCTGCCCCGAGAAGCCCGTGGTCCTGTGTTCGGCCATTGCAAACCCGGAACGTTTCAGGAAGACTGTGGAAGCACTCGGTTGCTCTGTACTCGACCATGTAGTCTTTCCGGACCATCACGTTATTTCCGACGGTGAGATCCGATCGCTCGCGGCTGCTGCGCCGGGACATCCCATTGTGGTAACCGAAAAAGACTGGGTGAAACTGCCAGACTGGTTCAAAAAGACGCGCGGCGTCATGGCTCTCAGAATAGAGATTATTGTGGACGATCCTGACGGTTTGTTGAGCAGTCTGGACCGACTCATGGAAAAACGGGACCGGAGTTCAGGCGATGAAGTGTAAGAGCCTGAAGCGCCCACACGATTGGGCCGATTTAACGGGAAAACGTATTTTGATACTCAAACCCAGCTCTCTGGGGGATGTGGTTCACACACTGCCTCTCGTTCATGCGCTCAAACGCGAAAATCCCTCGTGCTTTATAGGATGGGTCATTCAGAGGAACTTTGTGGGAATCGTTGAAGCGGATGCAGCGGTTGACGAGATCATCCCCATATTCATTCCTTCCACAAGCGATCCCGGTGCTCGGCGCGGCGTAGTATTGCGGGCGGCAGCTGCGACAGCCGGTACACTCCTTGAGTTGAAGCGACAGTTCGCCGAGTCCGCGTACGATTTCGTGTTGGATCTTCACGCTTCGTTCAGGAGCGGACTACTCGGGCTGACGAATCCCGGGGGAACGCGGATCGGATTTGCCGATGCCAAGGAGTTGAATACCCGCTTCCAGCATCAGCTCATCCCCCCGGATCCGGCTCGGCCTCATGCAGTGGACAAGAACCTCCTGTTCGCTGAATATTTCGGGTATGCTCCGAAACCGGAAGACTTTCGTATCGTGAGCAGCGCTCGAGCCAAGATGCAAGTGGATGAGTTTTTGGACCAGGTGGGCGGGAAGGACTCCCGAAAGATAGTATATGCAAACCCGGTTGCCCGATGGGACACAAAATTCTGGACCGTGCCCGCGTGGGCGGAACTCTCGGACATGCTCACTGAGGACGACATGACAGTGATTTTTGCCGGTGGTATGGAAGATCTTGCGTATATTGCCGAAGTGGTGGAGAAGACGAAGTACCCACCCGTCATCGCGGCAGGAAGGCTGACTCTGGCTGCTGCAATCGCTCTGCTGGAAAGGGCAGACGCCTACGTAGGTGTTGATTCGGGGCCCATGCACATCGCCGCGTTCACGGGAACACCTGTGGTTGCCCTTTTCGGCCCCACTGACCCGGCGAAAGTGGGGCCGTACGGCAAGGGACACATCGTCATCACTCACGAAAACCTCGACTGCCTGTCATGCAGGAAAAGATCGTGCGGAAACCGAAAATGCCTGGAAGAAATAACGGCCGTAGAAGTGCACCAGGCGGTGCGTAAGATTCTCAACGTGAGCTGACATTCGTGAGCTTTTGACAAGTGACACGAATGCGCTATCAAAAAAGTACGATTGGGGGACCCTCTTTGTAAAGAGTGCCCCGCCCAAACCCCCTCCCAGAAACTTCTATCATGCGCCGGCATCTGCATTTCCGTTGAGGAAATGCAGATGCCGGAGAGTGCCAAAAGTTCTTGAGGTGGGGTTCGGGGAGGAACGTCTTACAAGAAGTTCCTCCCCGATTTCAAGCATTTAAAAACGCATTGGTATAAGTGAGGGAACTGTCTGTGCAAAGAGCGTCCTGCCCGCACGAGTATCGATTCCCAGTCGGGAACCGATTCAGAAGGAGGAATATTCCATGATCCACGAGACTCCGCTTCAAGATCTCATCCCGGCGGAAGCCCCGATCCGCCATTGTTTCGGATGCGGCGCAGACAATCCCTACGGTCTGCGCATAAAGAGCTTTCTCAAGGAAAACGAGGCGGTGAGCACCTGGCGGCCGGAGGAACATCATTGCTCATACCCGGGGTACCTGAATGGTGGTGTGGCGTGCACGCTCATCGATTGCCATGCAGCCTGGGCAGCATTTGCATTGGAATGTCGCGAGCAGGGAATAGACATCTCAACGAACGCGAACCTTCCCACAGGCTGGACCCGCGCCATGAAGGTAGAATTCCTCAAGCCAACTCCTCTGCATGCAGAAATAACGCTCAGGGCCAGGGTACTGAAAAAGGGACGCACCAGCCGCACAGTTGCGTGCTCGCTCTTCTCCGACACTCAGGAATGCGTCCGGGCGGAAGTGACCCTGGTCATGAACTGGGACCGGTGATCAATGACAAGGAGTCTCCATCCGGTATCGGTTCTGCCCCAAACTCCTCCAACCGAAAGAAAAGACCAATCGTGAACCTCATCACCCTTACTTCAGATTTCGGCACCAGCGACGGTTTTGTCGGGCAAATGAAAGGCGTCATATTGGGAATTTATCCCACGGCAGCTGTCGTCGACGTGACGCATGACATCAGTCCGTTTTCCATTCTGCAGGGGGCTCTGGTCATCAAGGGCACGTCTCGCTATTTTCCTGCGGGAACGATTCACCTGGCAGTTGTGGACCCTGGTGTCGGAAGCTCCCGTCGGGCAGTAGCCTTGCGAAGCGATGGTCAATATTATGTTGGACCGGATAATGGACTGTTTTCATTAGTTATTACTCAGGCTTCATTCTGGGAAATGAGAGAGATCGACAATCCGGATCTCATATTGCCGCGGCGTGCTGCCACCTTTCACGGCAGGGACGTATTTGCTCCAGTAGCAGCCCATCTTGCTGCGGGAGTGCCATTTTCGGAAATAGGCCGTCCGGTTGTGGACCCGGTGATGCTTCAGGTTCCTGTACCCGCAAGAATTCAGCGAGGAATCTCGGGGGAGGTTGTCTACGTCGACCGATTCGGGAATTGTTCGTCAAATATTGAAACTGCACACCTGCAGAGTGTTGTGGCTTCCGTAGAGATAGCAAACATCAAAATCATCGGAATCAAGAGCTATTTCGGTCAGGTGCCGAAAGGAGCGCCTCTGGCGTACGTGAACAGTTTTGGTTTTCTGGAAGTGGCTGTAAATCAGGGTGATGCGGCGCAATCGCTCGGTGTGCGCCTGGGTGACCGGGTCACCGTGCGGTGGGATTAGAGGTTTCGGCGAGAGATGACCTTTTTTCAAGAGAGCGCTCTTGTAGTCCCCTCATCTTGCAAGCCTATTCCTTCTTCTTGAAAAACTCGTGGGCCGAATTTCGCAGTCCTTTGTTCTGGAGCATGTGGAACGTGCGCATGCGTTTCACGTGCAAAGGATTCAGCGATCCCAGCGGAATGTAGATAATTCGTCTTCCCATGCTTTTTGCGAATTTCTTCCATTTCGCAGCAGGCGGTTTTCGTGCCACGTACACGATGCCTTGTTTTTCGGAATAGACAATGCCTGCAATGAGGAGGCGTTCGTGTCGGGTGGGCAGAAAATCGAAGGATGAATCGATCCAGATGTCGAACATCCTCATGGGCGGATAGGACAGCATGAACGCTCCGTATTCCATCCGGCTGATTCCCGGCCCCACGATTTGTGAGCCGGGCGGTGTGGAGTAGAATGCCATATCCGATTCCTGCGAGTGCTCGCCGAGCCACGTCATCTGGAACGGATAGTTTCTCATGGGCTCGTCAGGATCGAAGATCACCACAATCGAGCCGAAATCCATTCCGCTTTCGTCTTCCGTCTTGACGTAGATACGCTTTTCGTGGAGTTTCCGGAGCATTTCCCGGATATCCGGGCCTCCGCCGAAATCGGCTATGAACGGCTCCGAGTGCGTCTGTACGGTCTGCAGCACGTGGTTTGCGTGCTTCATGAGTGTCTCGCCCCATCGTTCCACTTCCACATCTTCCGGCGGGTACGAGCAGATATCTACGGTGTTGGGATCGGCAGTCTCCCATTTTCGCTTGAGGTGTTCCCGCCATTTTGCAGAATTCACCGCTTTCATCCGATACTTTCTGGATGTGTGGAAAAACGTGCGGAGCTTTTTGTGCAGGACGATCTTGTGTCCGAAAAACATCAAGTTGTCTTCATTGAGAACAACTGCAGAAGGATCGAGTGGATCGTTCGCCCATTCGTAATCGGACAAGAACTCATGTACATGATAAGCGAAGTCTTCATCCATTGCCGATCTTGCCGACGACACGAGGTGATAAAGGTCAGGGAGCAGTTCGCCTCTAAACGAGAGCCATTTTCGCAGAAATTTGGCCCACGTCACTCGCGCGTATTCAGGTACCTCCTGGCGTGTCTGGCGCACGAAATAGTCTACGGACGCTTGCATGAGAGAGACGATCATCTCGTGGCGATTCTCCGGAGGGGGATCCCCGGGAGATGTTCGCCAATGCTCGAAGGCTTCCGTTATCTTGGGAATTTCCGTGAAACCCTTTTTCAGGGAATCCGGATGAACGGGAGCAGTTAGAGCGGCCTTTACCCCGGTCTTCATCAAGGGGAGAGGCTGCGGCGTTTTCAGCCGGTCCAAAATTCCGGGAATGTGGGCAAGACCTCCCACGAACAGCACGTTTTCGTGCTCATGCGCAGCCTGCTGCAGGCGTGAAGCCATGAATGTTTCACGGCGGTCGTTGTCCTCGTCTCCCCCGGAATAGCGTGTCCCAGCGGGCAGGATTTTCTCGACGAAGGTTTTCTGGCCGATCTTGTCGATGACATACGCGTCCGGCATGCGATCGAGAAACAGGGGAAAGCGCATGGGCAAGGGATCGACGTACCAGAGAGGAATCTGCAGTTCCAAAGCGGAACGGGCTGCTTCCTGGACGCCGTCTGAGCCTTCCACGATGAGGACTGCGTTCTCCTGGGAAGCTGTTTCGTAAACGATTACGGAATGATATGGCAAACGCCGGAGACTCGGAACGATCTCCTTGCGCAGAGCGTGCGGCAGTTCCACACAGATGACATCGGGTTTTTCATTGCGGATGTACGTGTTCACGAGAACCGAGAACTCAACCCGGTAATGAAGCACCCCGATCAAGGTAATATTCTTGAACCTGACCGGATCAGACCAGTTTTGGCCCATCAAGTGAGGCACTGTTTTCTCCGGTCACCTGGAGGACGGATTGGTCGATGGCCTTCCGCTCGGTGAGCTTGTGGTTGAATTTCATTAACCTGTGGGCAAATCGGGCAATATTCAGACCGTCCCGAATGCTCAAGTCCTCGTCTCTGGCATGAGATTGTTGGAGAATATCGACCACCTGCCGAATGAGATCTTCCGACGGGCCGTCCAGTTTGCCTCGCAAGATGCGGAATTCTTCTTCCCGGGTGGGGAAATCCATGTGTATCGCGGGTTGCAATCGTGAATGGATATATTCCGGTACCTCGAATGTAGAAGCATCTTCATTCATGGTGACGCAGACCCGGAATTCCGGTGCGGCTTTGATTTCCACGCCGGCTATAATAGAGTAGACGGTGCGTCGCATGTCGAGCAGAGGTGCTATGGACGCCCAGCTCTTCTCGCTCATGCGATTCCCTTCATCCAGGAGACATATCCCGCCGCGGACCATCGCTGATACCAGAGGAGAGGCTACGTATCTGATCTTGCCGTTGTCCGCAATGACCGGAGATATGATAAGATCGTCCGGTTTGGTATCCACGGTGCACTGGGTGATGTACAAGTCCTGTTTCATGCGCTTTGCCGCGGTGATTGCCAGGGATGTCTTTCCCACTCCGGGCTTGCCCAGTATTCGCGGCTGCATAGGCGGGTCGAGTCCGTCATCTGACCACGCGGCCAGGAGCTGGGTGAGGGGTTCCTGCATTCCAACCCATTCCACATCAAGCAGCGGCGGGTCGACCAGATGAATTTCGACTCCCTTGAGTGTGATGGTGTCCTGTTTCTTGGCCATTTTCTCCGTCTTTTCATTCCTGAAACGTGGTTCAGGAGATTTGCGTGCAAAGAGATTCTGTGCTGATTTTAGGCGCTGGCAAGCAGACTGTCAACAGCGGGAGGCTACAGCAATCTGGAGAAGACGATGTTGGATAGCAGGCGGCCTCTGGGGGTCAGTTTGAGCACATTCCCAACAAGAACGAACAGATCCTCGTTCGCCAGGTCGGCCAGGGTCTCCATGACGAACGCACGTGCGTCAACGCCATACGCATCGCCCAAGGCTGCGAGATCCAGACCTCGCGTCAGGCGGAGGCCCATTATTAGGGCATCTTTAAACCGGGTCTCCGGCGTCAGGCTCGTGACAGTCCTTTCCGGAAGCCTGTGTCGATCGATTTCTCTCATATATTCTTCAAGATCTTCATGGTTAGCGTATCGAATTCGGCCCGTCATCCCGTGTGCGCCCGCACCTAGTCCTATGTAAACGCAATCTTGCCAGTACTTCAGGTTGTGCAGCGACTCGCGGCCTTTCTCGGAAAAATTCGAAATCTCGTACTGGGTATATCCCGTCGATTTGAGATGGGAACAGATCTCTTCGTACATGTCTGCGCAGAGATCGTCGTCCACCTCGGGCATGGCCCCGGTTCGTATCTGCTCTTGAAGATTCGTGCCGGGTTTGACTTCGAGAAGATATATGGAAACGTGCTCGGGCCCGAGGGCCGCAACAGTGCGCAGGCCACGCCTGAGCACTTCAAAAGACTGTCCGGGGTAACCTGCGATGAGATCCAGTGAAATGTTGTCGAATCCCGCCGCCCTCAAGTCGTCAAAAGCCGCCAGCGAGTCGCTGCACGTGTGCAGCCGCCCCATGGCACGAAGCTCATCGTCCCGGAAAGATTGAACACCAAGACTGATTCTGGTAACCCCTGCTGCACGAAACTCCTCCAGACCGGCGCCATCCACGGTGGCCGGATTCATTTCCACAGTGATCTCCGGATCTTTTGCCACCGTGAAACAGTCGGCACACGATTGTATGAGCTTTTCCACATCTCCTGGCCTCAGGAGGGAAGGGGTACCCCCCCCGAGATAGATGGTGTCGACGGGTATATCCTGGAACCGGAGCCTCATCTCGTCTACGACGGAGTTAACATACCGTGCAGCCAGTATCTCGTCGTACACATTCGTGGCAAACGCGCAGTAATGGCAGCGCGTGAGACAAAATGGCACGTGGATGTATATGCCAGCGGAATCTTCACGCAAGGGAAATACTGGGTTCAAGAGGTTCACCGAACATCGGGTCACAATCAGAGAGTAGTTATTTTTATTTCGATTCGTCTATTGAGCCGTTTTGCTGCCAAGGAGCTTTCAGCGTCAACGGGGTGAAACTCCCCGAGTGCCGAAGCTCCCAAGCGGGTGGCAGGGATTCCTTTGTCGATCAAATACCTCACGACCTGCATGGACCTGGCAGCCGAAAGCTCCCAGTTGGACTTGAACCGGACCGAACGAACCGGGTCCACATCGGTATGGCCCTGCACGAGAATGATCATGTCCATGCCTTTCGGAATCTTGGGAACCATCTCTTTGTAGATATGCACGAACTTGTCCAACTCTGCTTTTCCGGATTCGTTTATGTCGGTCTTTCCCGAAGCAAACAGAATCTCGGATTGAAAAACGAATCTGTCACCCTGGACTTTGATGTCGCTCACTCCCGAGAACACCGCTTCCAATTTCGCCAAAAACTCACTTCTGTACCTGGCCAGTTGCCTCAGCTGCGTTATTTCCTGGTCCTTTTGGCCAAGAAGATGTACCAGTTGCGACAAACGGAACTCGCGTTCGGGTTCCGACTGTGCAGACGCCAGTTTTGCCGAAATTTCGTCAAGTCTCGACCGGAGCGAAACGATTTCCTTCTGCAAACTGGAGGCTCTGGTTTTCTCGACAGTTTCCGTTTCCTTGGATTCGGCTACCAGTTTGTTCAGCCTCTCAACCTCCACCATGTATGACGCGATTTGTGCGTTCAAGGATGCCACCTGGCCGTTCAGCAGCTGAATCTTGCCCGTCAGGTCGCTCACGGTTTCAGTCTGCCGGGACAGTTCCGTCCGGGTGCCGGTGAGGTCTTCCTGCGTCTGCTGTACTGTCGTTGCCAGGTCTGCGGCAAGTTTCTCCTTGTTGGCGAGAATCGTGGTCACCTCCTGCAACCGCCCCAGGGCCGATTCTATGTCCGTGCGCTGTGCTTCCAAAAGCTTATCTTTCTCTTCAATGAGAGTGCGCTTGGTTCGGACGTCCGCAAGAGCTCCTTCCAACTCCCTCATGCGGGCGGCCAGCAATTGTTCAAGTTCCGATGTTTTTCCCACCTGGGCATCGAAGAGCTTTTCAAGCCGGCCGATTTCCATACTCAAGCGTTCCAGTTCCACGCCTTTCAATGACAATTCCCTCTGGATACGGTGCAATTCCGTGTCCTTGCGAGAGAGATGTCGTGACAGGATCGTCTGAGTGATGGTGAACAGCGTAATCACGAATACGAAAACCAATAACAGCCCCACCATAATATCGGTGAAACCCGGCCAGACATTGAATCTATCCGTGAATCGTCCTGATTTCCTGGTCATGAGCGATCTTCCCGTTCGGCGTCACTGCGTGTGCGCGGCCTTTCCTGCAATCGATCGACACTGCGAATAAGGTCAGAAAACCCCAGAGACAGAGTCTTATTCGTAATCTCTCCTTCCAGTTTCATCCGGTCCAGCACCGCTCTCCCCATGTCGTCCGACGCTTCCCTGGCCAGGCGCACTTCCTTTACGAGGCGTTCCATGTGCCGGCCCAAATTGTCCATGCGTTCGAGCAGGCTCTGTCGCGTCAGGTGTGCGGATTGTGCGGCTTCCCGTGCTTGGGCGTCCTGTTCCCTGAGGGCCTCGATCATTCCTTTCACCTCTACAATGGAATCCGTAATCCTTTCATCCATTGCAGATTGCTGACCAATGACCTCGGTCAATCGGCGCAGGTTCTCCCCAAGTGTCTCCTGCGAGGCGTGATGATAAATGTGATCGTCCTGAGAACCGCGGATGATAGACATTACAGGCGGTCTTGTCGCTGGATCACTCGACAGGTTCTCGGAGGCTGCCGGTGCGAGCACGGATACGACGAAACGGTCCAGGTCCGAGAGCAACTCAGAACGTGCCCTTCGCGTCTGCAAGTCCACGAATCCCAGGAGAACCGATCCGGTGAGTCCGAACAGAGACGTGCTGAATGCTGTGGACAATCCACCCAGGAGCCCTCCCATGCTTGATTTCAACTGAGTCACGAATCCGACGGGATCGTCTACCCGGGACGGCTCGAGTGCTTCG
>DATHCX010000048.1:0-3105 GCA_035319325.1 Desulfomonilaceae bacterium | reverse complement strand
GCCAAATATCCGGAGCCGACAGGCTCGTCAAGATCATTCATGGTTCAATCCCGACGTCACCAACTCTCCACTAAAAATGTCCCACCTCGATTCCCATTTTCGCTGACGACGAACAATTACGTAATCCAAATGTATCGCGGTTATACCCACTTCATCGAGAGTGCTGATTCTGTTCCATGACGCGTCGCCATCGTCAGACTCGGGGTCCCCGAAGGATTCTGCGTCCTCATCAGATTCTACGTACTGCCATATTCTCAATTTCGACCAGATGGGATCATTCGCGTCTATCTTTCCATCTCCGTTGGTATCGTAGAACGCTAACGCCTGAAATCCATTCCCCGCCCTTGTGCCGTTGGGCAGAATCGTGAAGTCACCGAAAAGTTCGCCGCCGTCATCAAGGCCGCCATTCCCGTTTTTGTCAAGCATCAAGAAACCGCTTCCCGGTGCAAGCCACCCAGTGGTCTCCTGAAACCCATTGCGGTCGAAATCAAAATTAACACCTCGATCGAGCCCCACAGTCTTGGCACCCTTCCCATCCAAATTAACGACCAATGGATCCCGACGAGGTTCTTCTTCCTCTTCTTCCTCTTCTTCTATTCCGGGACATTGCATCATCCGGTCAATCACCGCCTTACGTTCCATGACAGGGAACATAGGCCAAGTTGAACGGCTTTGAGTCCACCAATCAAGCCAATTGGAGTTGAGAGGATCTTGCAACCAAGTGATGACACCGTTACCAGCTCTCTTGCCAAATTCCGCATGGAGGTGAACGGCTCCCGACGAGCCAATATCACTCATCGTCCCAATCTGGGTACCGGCCTCGACTAGCGCACCTTCTTTCCCTCTCCATTTTTCCATCCCTTCCATATGTCGCAACCCGACGACATAACCATCCGGAACTTCGTTGCCCTGCGCGTCGACCTGCGCAATAATGACTCCTGAGACCTTATCCGCGTCACGATTGGGTATGTCTCTCAACTTTGTTTTCGGATTCCAGAGAAAGTCTGGTTCCTTGTCCACACGGATGATTTTTCCTCTTATCGGCGTACAGACAGGTTCTCCTTTGCCGCGCGTGCCTCTTTTTTCACAATTCTTCCAGCCCCCTTTGGCCTGGACGTCGACACCCCAATGTTGCTCGGGGTCTCTGAGTTTGTAGCCGCGAAGGTAGTAGAGTTGGTCAACTGGTATGGTGGGCAGCATGGCTTGAACTAGGAGCTGCAGGACGGGTGGGATGTCGGGTGGGATCCGCGTAGTTGCCATGACCTTCGTATCCTCCCTTGCAAATGTCTCGCATCCATCGCTATGGGATGGCGGCGTATTAGGCAACGGACTCCGTGATCGGAGTTCAGTTCACATTCGTCTTCTAGCTTCTGCCATTCCAGTTTCCACCGACGGCAGAAATGTTAGTCAGATAACTTGTCATTCTCGTAAACAATCTTAGGTGTGCTGCCGGACAGGTCATAGACATACAAAATCCGCTGTCCGCAACCGCAGCACCACGATCTGAAGGCAATATGAATCTTGTCGTTGACCGAGAAAAAAACAGGGTCGCCGGTACACCAGCCTTCCAATCGGAAAACTTGGTCCTTGAAATAAAGGACGATCGGACCATCAGTCCTGAATTGTTCCGCCTCCTCATTCAGAGCGAATCTGAGCATCGTGATGTCCCCCACCGTGAACATTTTCGGTGGGGAACTTGAAAGAGGGTTTTGTTCTATGTCACCGACTCGTGTCTCGGACTTTTCTTCAGTCGTCATCCAGCGTTTAAGGAGTTCACGCGCCCTTGATGGTAGATCTTTGCGCACAGGTGATTGGTCTTCCTTCAGCGACAGAAGTCTTATCGCTCCTATGTCTACTCCGAGGACTGCAACATGAGCGTCTTTCAGGCATTCCCTGGAGCCCTTTAGAACCGTCGCCTCAAAATCTCCTCCGCCGGGATGGTCGTAGTGAAACCTGTACAGAGTCGTCACGCTACAGATGCCGGTGTCGGACACCAAGGCCACTTGGGTACAAGGGGGAGCCGAATCGGCCAAACATAGTCCTTCTGGGTACTGTGGGCAAGGACTGCTTTGCATCGCGTAGAAGGTGAGGCCAAAAGAGAAATTTGCCACGGTCCCAGTCTGTCCGCTATAAACGTAGTGCCCTGAAACGGGAAGCAAGATAAGCAACAAACGTATGATTTTCTGCATCTTCACCTCATTAAGAAGCCGTCAGTTGAAGCCGCCATGATATGAGGAGTACCGCTTGCCGTTCCCTTTTCTGCTGAAGGAAGAAACAACAAGAAAGAAATGGCTTCTGCACCCTGACAATAGTCGGGCCGGCTTTCCATGCGTCAAGCCCGGCATAGCTCCATCCCACTTTCAGCAATCCTGCCAGCGGTGGTCCCGCGTTGCGGGGAGTTCACGAAAATCGAGAGTTTTCTTGCGTCGACGAGTGACTCAGCGTTCGGAATACCACTTCCTTTAGCCGCGTACGGGGCGAGCAAACTGGCTCTCCTTTGCCATTCGATGTTTGGCCCAGGCAATTCTTCCAGTCCCACTTGGCCTGGATATCGACACCTTTATGTACACCATCAAATCCTCGCAGGTAATCAAGCTGGTCAATTGGTATGGTGGGCAACATAGCATGCACCAGTCCCTGCAAGCCCGGGGGTATGGGGGTAGCCATGAATTTCACACCTCCTTCGCGATCCATTGCTAGCCATTATTAGACTGGCCAGCGTTGTTGACAGACGACCCGCGTGGTCGCAGCTTACTTCACGTTCGACCTGTAAGCGACGATTGTGCATTCATTTCCATTCACTTGTGAAATCTTAGTCAGACAGTTTGTCATTCGCGTAAACCTGCTTAGGCGTTTCACAGGACAAGTCATAGACGTATAAGATCCGCTCACCGCACCCGCAGCACCGTAATGTATATGCAAGATGAAGTCTGTCAATCACTGAGAAAAAGAGATGGCCATCTGCGCACCACCCTTCTAATCGGAAGAGTTTCCCGTTGATAGCGAGTACGACAGGCCCTCCTCTCTTCCGTTTGTCTCCGACCTCAAACCTGAGCATTGTCACATGACCCACGGTGAACATGTTAGGAGGAGAACTTGAGAGAG